>WVZK01000060.1:0-365 GCA_011772475.1 Candidatus Aminicenantota bacterium
CAGCGCTTATCAGCAACAAATGATGGGGCCATTAGAACGGTATGCCAAAGTCAGGATAAAGGGGAAATTTGAATATGGCGGTAAGTATGGACACCTTGGAGGATTTGATTCGCAGATAATTCCCTCCGAAGTAGCGCTTGTGCCTTGGTCTCCGCCAGCAGAATGAAAGCTTTTTTATCTTTATATAATCTTTTCTTTTCCACAAGGTCATAAGCAGCTAACAGAAATATAACAATATTAATTTTAACATCCTATCTTTTATCAATTATCTCCGTTATACTTAATATAGAATTCTTAGGGGAGGGTAATACCTTGGGTCTTATATTCGGAATTCCCTTGGCAGTATTAGGGGCTGCTTTGCTAGT
>WVZK01000060.1:413-1023 GCA_011772475.1 Candidatus Aminicenantota bacterium
TTAATCATCCTTTTCATCACTCCAGTCTTTCAAAGTTCGCCGGATTCTCCGGAACCTTCCATCTCATATACATCCACGGTAGGTAACTACGAGACCTTGGTTTCCAGATTATCGGCAGAAGGAGCAGTAGTTGAACAGGGTGATGATATTACTCAGCCTTTCTTCTCAGTTCCTGGGAAAACAGCTACCATTAACGGTGATGACCTTCAGGTTTATGAATATCTGAGCGAAAAAACCGTAGAGGAAGAGGCTGCAACGGTTTCATCCACTGGTAGCTCTATAGGGCCAAATATGGTTAGCTGGATCAAACCACCTCATTTTTATAAATCAGGTAAGATAATCGTGATATACCTTGGCACTAATGCAGACACAATTAATTTACTTGAAGAGATTTTGGGGAAACAGTTTGCTGGACAGTAAGCTACGAAGTTTTATCAATCGATAACTATCGTGGATAAAGAAACAGTATGGTCATTCAATTTGTTGGATTTCTTACAGCTTTAGCGATTATAGCAGGAATAGTCATGGCATTACTTGTCTGGAAAAAGGGAAGGGAATTCACAATCTTTTTTAAGGCAGGGATTATCATTGTTGCTGCGAGCATCGTTTT
>WVZK01000121.1 GCA_011772475.1 Candidatus Aminicenantota bacterium
CAACATCACGTGGCGCCTCAACTAAAATGTGCCCGTATTCTCAGGGTGAATGATTCAAGATGGATCAGAAAATTCAGGCGAGATGCCAAAAGGTAAAGATTTTAGAAACGCAAATCGATAAGGCCAGGAGCTGGGAAAACTATCTGATTCAGTTAGAATTCGCTACCCTCACTATTGGCCCCGAATCGCCTCCAGGCGAATACAGCGTTAGGTGTCTGGCAAAGAGAAGCCAGCACGGATAGAAGTTCGTTCGAGGCAGACAGAAGCCTCACGTTTAAGGAAGCCGCTAGCTCGATTGACGACTGAAGGAGTAACCAACGTGTAAAGCAAAAAACGAGCTTGACAACAGGCGGCATCATAGAAGTACTCTTTGGGTCATTCCTTTTAAGGCCACCTCAGAATTAAGGCAAATCCTACACTATCAGCTGAAAAAAGCTACAAAGCTCCGATCAATCCCATTCATCTCCGCTTCAGATCTTCAACATCCTTTTTAAAAAGAGCCTAATCCAATTTGTGAAATATTTTCATATCACTAGGAAAAAATTATCCAGATTTGATTGGAATTATCAGGAAGGTATTCAGTTTTTATAGTAATTTCAATTAATTACAGATGGATACGATATGGCATAACATATGCAAAAATAACTGAAATGCAGACCGCCAGTGAACATTAGGAAGTGAAGTTATGGGTTTATGGGGAATTTGAGATGATTTTTTTCNNTTTTTTCGTGACTATGTTGGCCTTTTTCACGGCGCTGGTTGTGATAGCCGCGTGGGTATTCTATGAAATCCACGGTAAACAAATCTCTTTATAACCCAATTTTGTGCAAGGGAAAGGGTTCAGATGGGAGTGTTGCCTAACCCTTAGGTACAGAGAATGTCCCATATATAACGAACAGCATTGTCAGGGAGAACCGATGCATTACAGTGGCGTCGAACGCAGGAAACACGAGCGGTTTAAGGCGGCAATTCCCGTAAATATCGGTCTAATCAATCTCAAAAGGGAAAACAACA
>WVZK01000076.1 GCA_011772475.1 Candidatus Aminicenantota bacterium
CTTAATCAAGTGTAATAAATTGGTAACGTTCAAAAGTTGAGGCTTCATGATAATTCAACTGCCTCGATCTGGATATTAAAGTAGCCTTTGATACCAAGTTTCTCTTTCCAGTACTCCTCCCATTTATCTCTGGAGTATTGCCTTATCATGATCATCTTGGAAATGTTGGTGACTGCTTTATCAGACCAACCCCATGCTATTCTCTTAAGGCGACGACCGATTTCTCTAAATACCCGCTCCAGTAAAGATATTGTCTTTGGGGCAATTACCCCTGTCTTAAGCCAGAGCTCAATGTTGGTAAATAGACGATCAGAGAGCTTTCCAAGATAGGATGCACCGCGTGTGTAGCCTTTCTCATAGAAGGTTTTTATCAGCTCTTTGATCTCTGATTTACTGCTTTCATATTTGACCTTTACCTGGTGCTTATCTTCTTCTTTGAGTATCTCAAAATCTCCTTCGGGAAGCTCTATGCCTATTAGCTGTTTTATTTTATCGGTTTCTGGCTGACTGTCTTTCTTCTTTAATCCGTCTTCCCAGAGGGCATGATAGAGCCCTCTGGGTCCATGCCAGGTACAGCGTTGCCCCTCAGCAACATCAGCCAAGAAATCATCAAGCCCTGGCTCCCCATCATAGATAAAGGGGATATTGTATGGTTCTGCCTCTTTGATTCGTTCTTTGACAATACGTTCTATCTCTGGCCAGGTGGTATTGGTAAAACATCCAAGGGGTTCTACCCTGCCCGCTTTAGTAATGCCGATAACGTTTCTGAGTTCTCCTTTGCGGCCACGGTGCTCATTAACCCCTGTACCATCGGCTGCAATGCCAGATAAATCATCTACAGAAACTGGCTCCTGAAATGTCTTATCAATATCACTGCCAACCACAATGTTGTGAATACCACCTAAGGATATATCTATGGATCTTCCATCGATGAGCCTTCTATAGTTGGTATCAATGACTGCTTCAACTATCTCATGTTCAAAATTCATCTCTTTACGAGAATATTGGCCTATTTGCAAAGCACTCAGGAGAGGAGAATAACGGGCTCCACATTTGAAGCATTCCACGGTTCTTATTCGAAGCTTAAGAGCACCAAATACAGTAGATATCTTCCTGGTGTACTTGCGATACCCTTTCCTGCGAGCCTTGCGGCCACGACAGAACCGGCCCTCGGGATCGCCCTTCCTGAGGTGCCGTCCTAGCCCCTTTCTTGCTTTACTGGGATAAATCTTTGTCTGGCTTAAGCGCTCTGAGATGAGATCATCATAGCCTATGAGGATTTGCTCTAAGATCCTCAACATAAGAGAATCTCTGAGTTCCTTTAATCTATATATGATTTCATTAAGACCAACTTTTCCTATTGCCAGATTGAACCGAAGTGTTATATGTATTTCTTGTTCCATCACGGTCTCTTTCTTTTTGGTTTTTAGTGCTAACTATAACCATAGAAAGAGATCGTGATTTAAGCAAAATCTTTTTAGGCCTCAACTTTTGAACGTTACTAATCATTTAGGAAAA
>WVZK01000160.1:0-240 GCA_011772475.1 Candidatus Aminicenantota bacterium
GCCATGAGAGCATCCATTCTAGTTTTGGGTCCTCTCTTGGCTCGATACGGAAAAGCGGTTGTGGCCTTGCCAGGGGGCTGTGCCATCGGTTCGCGTCCCATAGACCTTCATATCCACGGACTAGAAAAATTAGGAGCCACGATAAACCTCGAGCATGGCTACATTAAAGCCGAAGCAAAAAAACTCCATGGTGCAGAGGTTGAATTCGAGAAAAAATCTGTAGGGGGAACAGAAAATCTT
>WVZK01000160.1:342-1051 GCA_011772475.1 Candidatus Aminicenantota bacterium
AGACCATTCGTATTAAGGGTGTAAAAGAGCTGGGCGGCGCTACTCATGATATCATCCCCGACCGGATAGAAGCAGGGACTTTCCTTGTAGCCAGCGCATTAACCCGAGGAAACATCGTGCTCACCCATTCCCAGCCTCACCATCTCGATACTATCATTGAAAAACTGAGATACTCTGGAGCAGCTATAGAGCAACTCAATAATCACTCACTGCGGGTTATAGGAAGCGAGGATATCAGATCTCAAGATATCACAACTTCCCCTTACCCAGGATTTCCCACTGATATGCAAGCCCAGTTTATTGTCTTGATGACTCAAGCCTCAGGAACATCCATTATCACTGAGACTATTTTCGACAGAAGATTTACCCACATTAACGAATTGCTGCGCCTTGGGGCAAATATCGAGGTCTCTGGAGATAAGGCCTTAGTCAGAGGAAAAACTCCGCTCTCAGGAGCAGAGACCTTAGCTACGGATCTTAGGGCTTCCGCTTCTCTTGTCCTGGCCGGGTTGATAGCAAACGGAGAAACCATTGTAAACGAAGTCGAGCATTTGGATCGAGGATATGAGAAACTTGAAGGAAAGCTTAAATCTCTCGGAGCCCATATTGAAAGAATAAAGGAATAACAGAAGAAGGTTTATGATGGAAGAGTGTATTTTCTGCAAGATCATAAACAAAGAAATCCCGGCCAGTATAGTCTTTGAAGACG
>WVZK01000160.1:1135-18199 GCA_011772475.1 Candidatus Aminicenantota bacterium
CCTCACTAAATGAAATCCCCGAGGAAAAAAAGAATATCTTAAGCCACCTGCTCCTCAAAGCGCGGCAGATTGCACAAGAAAAAGGAATCGCTGAAAAAGGTTATAGAATAGTGCTCAATACAGAGAGCGACTCGGGCCAGGAAGTCTTTCACATCCACCTTCATCTCTTGGGTGGAAGATGGATGAACTGGCCTCCAGGTTAACAGAGAATAAGAGAATAATGGGGTCAGACCTTCAAAACTTTCATAAATTGAACTTTTTTCAAGATTGAAATAATCAAGCTTAATTGAGAGATATATAAAATCTCAAAATTATAAAAGTTTGAAAGGTCTGACCCCAATATAATAAGGAGGTAAGGACAATGGAAATTACTTGGTTAGGACATTCTGGAATAAAACTGCAGGGTTCAAAAACTGTATACATCGATCCCTTTTTAACAGACAATCCTGTTGCTTCAGCCACTTGTGACGAGATTTCAGATGCAGATGTTGTCGTTGTCACCCATTATCACGGTGATCATTTAGGAGACTCCTTTGCTATTTGCAAAAAAACAGGCGCTACGCTCGTTGGCATCCATGAGATAGCAGTAGATGGTGAAGCAGAGGGCATAACAGTCGAGGGAATGAATATCGGAGGTACAGTGGAAGCAAAGGGAGTTAAAATTCACATGGTGCAAGCTCTCCACTCTGCCGAAAAGGGCGATCCAGCTGGAGTTGTTATCGAGATGGACGGCAAGACAATTTACCATGCAGGCGATACAGGATTGACCTATGATATGAAACTTATAGGTGAATTCTTTAACCCAGACCTGAGCTTTATTCCTATCGGAGACAGATACACCATGGGCGTTCCCTCCGCGGCCAAAGCAGTGGAGTTCATCAAGACAAAAAAAGTGATTCCCGTCCATTATAATACTTTCCCCATTGTCAGCGCCGATCCTGAGGAATTTAAAAAAAGAGTAGGAGATAAAGCAGAAGTCATCATCCTCAAGCCTGGAGAATCTTACACACTGTAGCTTTTTAAACTCTTTCTCTTCGTATTCAAACCTCCTCAAGTGGCTTATTTAATCGATGGAAACAATTTTATCGGATATTCTTCGCCCAGCAATATCAAAGATCCCAAGGCTAAATACCGCCTGGTCTCTAAGCTTCTAATTTTCCAGCGTCTGAAAAAAACGAGAGTGCTCCTGGTTTTCGACGGAATTGCAGACTTAAATCTGGTAGGTGAAGCCTTCCAGAAAAAAAAATTTTCCGTAATCTTCCCTCCTTTGGGCGGGAATGCTGATGAGACCATAAAAGAAATAATTTCAAAACAAACAGATTTAAGAAGATTCTATGTGGTCAGCTCAGACCGTGAGATAAGAAGGTTCGCCAAGTCCAAGAGAGCTACCCCCTTGAGCTCTAAAGAATTTAGCCGCGAGCTTCAAACAGCGCTGAAAGAACACAGAAAATCTTTAGAAATAGAGAAAAAAGTCACCTCGCTCTCTCCTTTAGAGATAAATCAGTGGCTCAAGATTTTCAAGGATGAAAAATGACTGATGTTTCCATAATAGGCGCGGGGAGATTGGGAACCTCGCTGGGCCACGCTCTTTCAAAAAAAGGCTATAAGATTAAGGCGTTGTCCTGCAAAACGAACTCTTCAGTTGAGGAAAGCAGGAAAATCATAGGAGAAGGAATAGCTTCTATTGATAACATCCTGACAGCAAGAGTGGGAGAAATCGTCTTTTTATGTTTACCCGATGAAGAGATTAAAAAGGTTACAGGAGTGCTTGCCGGCTCAGACATTAATTGGTCAAAAAAATTTGTTTTTCATTGCTCAGGCCTCATCCCCTCTGAAGTCCTCAAGCCTTTAGAGAACAAAGGCGCTTTTACTGCTTCCCTCCATCCAGTCCAATCCTTTGCCCAAAAGAAAACTCCCCCAGCACAATTTGAAAACATATATTTTGGACTAGAGGGATGTACTGAGGCCTTAGATTTATCTTCGAAAATCGTTAGAAAACTAGGAGGCCATCCCCTTATCCTTCAACCGAAGGATAAGGCTCTTTACCATGCGGCCTGCAGCACGGCTTCTAACTTTTTTGTTGTTCTTCTGGAAATGGCGGTGTCTCTTCTTAAGCAGATAGATCTTCAGGAAGAAAAGGCACTCCAGATTCTCCTCCCTTTAGTGAAAGGGACTTTACATAATGTAAAGAAACTTAACATCAGAACCTCTTTAACCGGTCCCGTAATAAGAGGGGATCAGGAATCCATACAAAAGCATCTTGAAGCTCTAAGAAATTTCCCCCCTTATTATGAAACATACACTAAGCTGGCTGCCCAAGCACTGGAAATAGCCGAAAAAGAGGGAAATGTTTCTCCCCAAAAAATTAAGGTGTTGAAGAACCTGCTGGAAGGAAAATAACCTCTTCTTCAAGATCGACACCAAATCTTTCTTTCACTCTCTCTTTGAGTTCCTGGGCAAGACTAAGAACATCCTGAGCTGACGCTTTCTCCTTGTTGATGATAAAATTCGCATGGCCCCCATAAACAACCGCTCCGCCGACTTTCATATTTTTGGCTCCGACTTCATCTAAAAAATGGGCAGCAGGGACTCTTCTCCCGTCAGGAAGAACAGGATTCTTGAAATAGCTCCCAGCATAAGCCGCATCCCACGGAGGATGATTGATTTTCCTTTTCTCCAAATTCTCTTCAATCCGTGATTTTATCTCTCCTTTTTCTCCTTGTTGAAGTTTAAAAACAGCTCTTAAGAACACGTCATTTTGTTTACTCAGGATACTATGGCGGTATCTAAACTCAAAATAATCTCTCTTGACCTTAACTCTTTTTCCTTTCCTGTTGAGGATTTCAGCATCCTTTAAAAATTTTCCGATGCTATGGCCGAAGGCACCAGCGTTGCTAAATACAGCACCGCCTACGGTTCCAGGAATACCCGCTAGAAATTCAAAGCCACTCAAACCTTTATCTATCGAGAAGTTGATCAAATCCTCCAAACGAGTACCAGCTAATACTTCTATCTCTGCTTTTTCCCCGATCTGCTTTATGCCCTGCACGCAGTTTCTGATAATGAGGCCGCGAAATCCTTCATCATCAAAAAGAATATTATATCCCCCTCCGATAATGAAGTACGGAAACGAGCGTTCTCTGGCTAAAAGAATAGATTTCACCAGCTCGGTGATAGAAACCGCTTCAAAAAAATAATCAGCCTTACCGCCAATCTTAAAGTTTGAATAATCTCGAAGAGGCACAGATTTTTTTAAGTGTTTTCCCATGTTTTCCAAAAAACAAACCGGGAAATCCTGCTTTCCGTCGCTCATTTTTACGTTATTCTATACCACACCTCTTAAAATGTCCAAACCCATGATTCCAAAGAAAAAGGGGACAGGCTACTTTTTCCGTAAGGAAGAAAATGGGGCCTGGCCCCATTTTCTCTGGCCCCATTTTCTCTTTCTTTAAATTTGGCATGTATTTTGCTATCATATTATTGTTTCCATAAACTATAGTAGTTATATATTATATTGACATTTTAGCCCCTCCGCGCTATTATGCATAAAATTTTGATTAGAGGTCCAAAAATGAAAAGAACAGCCTTGACTACATTAATTACAATCCTTTTTATCTCTGCTTCTTTGTCAGCTCAAATAGCTGCTAACGATGACTACATCAAAGCTATGACTACCCCAAATGCCGCCCAAAGAGTAAAGCTCCTCAAAGAATACCTGGCAAAATATGCAGGCAAAGGGACTCAATACGAAAATTTTGTCTACGCCACCCTCTGTGTGGCTAATTATGCGGGCAAGACAGTCAGAGAAACCATAGAATATGGTGAAAAAGCTCTGGCATTGGGTGGCCTGGATGACCTCACTAAATGCAATGTATTATTAACAGTTTCGGCTGTTTATAGTGAACGCGGTCTGAATCTGGAAAAGGCCAAAAACTACGCCTCTCAAGTCGTCCAAATTGCCAAAGCCGCTAAAAATAATAATTCTTCAGATGCAACTCCAGAGCAATGGGATAAATTTATAGGAGCCGGCTACTTTACTCATGGACAAGCTCTGGAAAAATCGAACTACCTCAAAGATGCTGTTGATTCCTATATAAATTCCTATAATATCTTAAAAAATGCTCAAATCGCCACCAGCCTGAAGAAGATAGGAAAATCCCTTTATGATACTAGATTTTATAGGGATGCGGAAAAGGCTTTTGAAATTCCCGTTTCGGTTCTGAAAGACTTCCCAAGCTATGCTTTCTACGCTAAATCCCTTTACAAAAACAAGAAAAAAGAAGAAGCGTTGAAATACTTCAAACTGGCTTACGGAAAACAGAAAAGTGGAGAAATGGCGTTTTATGTCGGAATTATTCTTGCTGATAAGGTCAGGTCAAATCCCTCAGTCTCCCCAGAAGCGATCCGTTACCTGCTCGATGCCAGCTTCCTCTCTGCTAGAAATTCAAAAAAAGCCATGGAATTAGCTGAAAGTATTTTCTTCACCTCCTCTGAAAACGCAAAATACAACGAGAATGTCAAAGAGCTCCAAAGGAGAACCAAAAAATTAGGTGAGCTTACCGATAAATTTAACAAAAAATATGGAGAAAAAGACGAAGAGGACCTATCCGATGCAGAGAAAAGAGATATGGACGATATGCTGAAAGAAATCGAATTCGAGGAAAAGGATATTAAAGAGATTGAGGCTGAGCAGAAAGTCTACTTAGATAAATTCAATAAACTGATCCAAGAAACCAAACAAAGATTAGGTGTCAGATAGAATTAATTATTTTTTGGCCTAATTTTTTGAGCGGCCTCCCCCTGAGCAACAATTAACCTTCAACCTTTCTTGCATGGGATCAGGCCTTATCCAAATGAATGTCATAAGGGCAAGAGCGCGAGAAAATATCTTTTCAAGATGACAAGGCCTGACCCCAAGTAAGATCCGTTAATTGTAGTTTGAACTTTTCACCATTCTATTATATTATTCATCTACTCACACACATGCAGAAAAACCTATCAACCCATATAATCAGATATGGTGATTAAAAATGGCAACTAAACGCCTCCCCATCAAACAAGCAGCTCTAAAAATACAAAAACTAAGAACAAGCATAAAATATCACGAAAAAAAATATTATGTGGATAACGATCCCCAGATCTCTGACTATGAATTTGACCAGCTGGTTAAAGAGCTAGAAAAACTTGAAAAGCAGTTCCCTGAGCTGATCACTCCTGAATCTCCTACTCAGAGGGTAGGAGAACAACCAGTTGCTGGATTCAAATCCGTTGAGCACCGGACACCTATGCTCAGCCTTGATAACTGCTACACAGTAGAAGAATTAAGAGAATTCGAAGAGAGAGTTAAGAGAATCATTCCTGGACAAAAAATTGAATACGTAGCTGAGTTGAAAATAGATGGACTAGGTATTTCGACCATATACCGCGATGAGAAGTATTTTCAGGCTGTATCCAGGGGAGACGGCTTCAGAGGAGACGATGTTTCCCAGAACGTCAAGACAATCAGGAGTTTCCCTCTTATAATCAATAATCCGCATGAAATAGAGGTGCGAGGAGAAGTCTATTTGCCCTTTCAATCTTTCCAAAAAATAAACGAGGAAAGGGCAAAAATGGGAGAGCCTGTTTTTGCTAATCCCAGGAACGCGGCCGCCGGCTCTCTCCGTCTTCTCGATCCTAAAGAAGTAGCGTCGCGCCATCTGGATGTATTCCTCTACTCCATTTTCATCGATGGAAAAGAGCAAGAAAGCCAGTGGAAAAACTTGAAGACCTTGAGAGAGCTTGGCTTCAAAACCAATCCTTCATCTCGCCAATGCTCTAATCTGAAGCAAGTCATTTCCTTTTGGGAGGAATGGCGGGAGAAGAGAGAGAGCTTGGATTATGATGTTGACGGAGTGGTGGTTAAGGTCGACTCCACCAAACAGCAAAGGCTCCTGGGGAGCACAGCAAAATTTCCCCGATGGTCTATCTCATTCAAATTCCCGGCCAGACAGGCCACGACAAAGATAAAAGATATCGCTGTGCAGGTGGGAAGAACAGGTGCCTTAACTCCCGTCGCCATTTTAGAACCAGTTAAACTCTCTGGAATCACTATAACCCGCTCTACGCTCCATAATGAAGACGAAATAAAAAGAAAAGATATCAGAGTGGGCGATTATGTTCTTATTGAGCGAAGCGGAGATGTCATCCCGAAAGTTGTCTCGGTCATGAAAGAAAGAAGAACAAAAAAAGAAAAAAAATTCTCTTTCCCCTCAAAATGTCCTGTTTGTCATTCTTCAACTTTCAGGCCAGAAGGAGAGGCGATTTCTCGATGTACGAATCCCTCCTGTCCTGCCAAATTGAAAGAATCTCTTCTCCATTTTGCCTGGAGGAGGGCTATGAATATAGAAGGATTGGGAGTTGCACTGGTCGATCAGCTTTTAGAGAAAAAATTAGTCGAAAATATCCCAGACCTTTATTCTCTGAAACTTGAGGACTTGGCTAATCTCGAAAGGATGGGACAAAAAAGCTCGCAGAATCTACTGGATGAAATCGAGAGATCAAAACAAAGAGATGTCAGCCGGTTGATTTATGCCCTCGGGATAAGATATGTAGGAGAACGAACCGCCCAGGCTCTGGCTGATTATTTCAAAGATATTGATTCTTTAGCTAAGGCATCTTTAGAAGAGCTTATCCAGATAGAGGATGTCGGACCTAAGGTAGGCGAAAGCATCGTTTTCTTTTTTAAGCAGCCTGAAAACATAGAGCTTATAAAAAAACTGAAAAAAGCTGGGCTTAACTTTTCCTCCATGAAGGAGGAGAAAAAAGGCGATCGTCCTCTCGCCGGACAAATTTTTGTTTTGACAGGAAAGCTCTCAAGCTTGAGCAGGGAGGATGCCGCAGAAATTATCGAGGACTTGGGAGGAACTGTCTCTAACTCAGTCAGCAGCAAAACAACTTATGTTGTGGTAGGCGATACCCCCGGAGGAAAGCTCGAACGGGCTCAGAAACTGGGTATTCCGACTCTCGAGGAAAGAGAGTTCCTAAAGCTTATCAAGAAGGATTAATCCACGCTCTACTTTTTCTTTTTTGCCAAAGGTTTAAATATTCCAGTAAGTCCCTTTTTCTTCGGTTTCTCGGTTAAACCTAATTCCCTTAGGGCAATATGATGTTCAGGATCAACTTCCAAAGCCTTTTTGAATTGCTTTTTAGCCTTATCTGAAAATCCTTCTTCTTTATAATACATGCCTAATCCCATAAAGCATTCTGGATTCGAAGGTTCTAAGGTAATAGCTTTCTGGAAGTCCTCTTCAGCTTTCTTATGAAAAGGAGGAACTTTCGACTTTGCCATAGCAAGCATAAGAAAATAAATCGCTTTGTTCCTCTTTAGCCTCACAGCTTCCTCTAAGAGCTTTAAAGCTTCTTCGTATCTTTCCTGATTAAACAGAGTCCTACCCTGGCGGTACTTAATATCTGCTTGCTTTTCCAATTCCTTTCCAGTCAAATCTGGATAAGTTTCTCTTTTTGAGTCATAATCGTACTTCTTTTTTTCATCACTGAGCGTTTCATAGGCTTCTTTAATATGAGAGAACACATCCTCGATTTTTTCCTTTACATCTAGAGGAAGATTTTTACTAAAGCAGTCAGGATGATACTCGCGGGCTAAGCGAAAATAAGATAATTTTATCTGGTATGAAGAAGAGTTGTCAGGAACATTTAAGATCTGATAATAATCCATGTTGGAAAGCTGCTCACTCATTGCGAGCATCTCAGCTAATTTCCTATCCTTAACCTCGAAAGCAACTTTTTCTGCCTTATCCTTTTTCACTGGAGCTTTTTCTGGTTCCTTAATGTCTATTATATTCAAGCAATAAGAGAGATAGAGGGTTTTCCAAAAAAACTTAGGTTCGAAATCTCCAGATTGAAAGAGATCTTCTACTGTAGAAATTCCATCGATTACGCCAATTATTTTACTCTCTTCTTCTGTTAGACGGTCAGAGAAATCCTGACTCTTAGGAAAAGGCACCTTTTTCACCATGAATTTTTCCAGCTGAGGATGGAATTTCATCCGTCTTATTCCCTCCTCGATCAAATCAGGAATAGTTATTTTAGATTTGAACTCCTCCTCCTCGAATTTACTTCTCTCTTGAAACTTAAATTTTCCATCAAAATAAGGAAAAATATTCAAAGTTATTTCTCTCATTTGATAAGCCAAACCAGCATATAAATCGTCCTCACTCAGAAGACCTTCTTTCATCAAACTTTCCCCTAATCTAAGCGTCGGATCGATATACGAGTCAATTTCTGAATAGGTCTGCTTTGAAATTTTTCCCAGCTTATATAAAACTTCTCCCAGTAATTCTTGAGGATGGGTTATTTTGGCAAAAACTAAAAAACCATCATGGAAGAAAAGGTATCTTTGTATATCTTCGTACTTGAAAATTAGTGGACCACTCTTCTTATGAAAGTATATATCCCTTAAATAAGAACCTATGTGTTCCATATGGCTTAAGTCTCTAAAACTGGAATCTTTTTATAGCTCCTCATCAAATGCTTCCTTTCTATCTCTATATATTAATTATATCTTCTCTATATATTAATTATATCTTAAAAAAATTCAAGCTTTAAAAGGGGACAGGCTACTTTTTTGTAAACCTCCAAGGTCTGAAAAAATGTGAAAAAATGGGGCAGGGCCCCCTTTACTAAAAGGGGATAGGCTATTTTTTTATAAACCGCTCTGTTCCGCGATTACAAAATAGCCCTTTTTCTCCACAAAAAGGTAGCCTGTCCCCTTTTTTCCGTTTTTTCCGTCGAGGTCATTTATTTAGATTCAAAATGTGGGTTTGATAAATCAAACCCTTACAAAAGATGAATCATGCCCCTACGATGAATCATGCCCCTGCATTGAATCAGACTCCTATATAGGCCTAACCTCGATTGAAAAGGAGGGTAAATTATGATAACTTTTGCATCATGAAGATTGCCTTAGCTCAAATTTCCCCCCATCTGGGAAACGTGAAGAAAAATTTTGAGCTGCACCTCGAGTACATTGAAAAAGCGAAAAAGAAAAATGTTGACCTTCTGATCTTTCCCGAACTCAGCCTCACCGGTTACACCCTCAAAGATCTCGTAGAGGAAGTGGCTCTTTCCCCTGATTCAGATCCTTTCTTTACCAAACTCAAGAGTGCAAGCCGCGATGTCTCGCTTGTTTTTGGCTTTGTGGAAGAAAAAGAAAGAGGACTTTTCTATAATTCCGCCGCTTTTTTATCAAAAGGAAAGATTCTACACATCCATCGTAAGGTTTTTCTTCCTACCTACGGAATGTTCGAAGAAGGCAAGTTTTTCGCTCTTGGCAAGAATTTTCATACTTTCTCTACTCCCTTCGGGAATGCAGGAATGATGATCTGCCGGGATTTTCTCAACTATGGCGCGTGTTATCTACTTTTTGCAGGCGGCTCAGAGATTATAATCGTCATCAGTGCGGCTCCTGGTCGGGGAATTCAAGGCAAAGAAGCCTACGAGACGAGCCGTATGTGGGAGTCGATGGGAGAAACCATATCTCTCTTTTCCACTTCTTTTCTCATCTACTGCAACAGGGTGGGATTTGAAGATGGGAAGCACTTCGGGGGTGGCTCATTCATATACAACCCTGCGGGGAAGCTTTTAGCCAAAGCATCTTACCTTGACAATGAATTTTTGCTTCAAGAAATAAACCTGGATGATATTCGTGATGTGCGCAAAAAATGGCCTTACAAAAGAGATGACAGGCCAGAGATCATCCTTGAAGCTCTCAAAAGGATAGTCAACCAGTATGAAGATTAACGAACCTTTTGTGGAAAAAATTCTTACGGCATTTATCAGGGAAGAATTATCCAAGTTCAATTATAAGAAGGGAATCTTGGGCCTCTCTGGCGGGCTGGACTCGGCAGTTTGTGCTTCGCTCGCCGTAAATGCACTAAAGCCAAACAATGTCATCGCTCTCGTCATGCCTTATGGGGAAACCTTCAGCGAGGACGTAAAGGATGCTCAAGAATTCGCTAAACTCTTGAAGATAAAATCACGAGTTATAAACATTTCTCCGATGGTTGACGCTTATTTTTCAAGTAATCCGACAGAGAGCAAGATCCTAAAAGGAAACAAAATGGCCAGGGAAAGGATGTCTATCCTTTACGACTTCTCTGCCCGGGAAAATGCTTTGATTTTAGGAGCGAGTAACAAAACAGAGCTTCTTTTAGGGTATGGCACAATCCACGGCGATATGGCCTGCGGGATATGTCCTTTAGGTGACCTCTACAAGTCTCAAATCAGGCAGCTTGCTAAATACCTGGAAATTCCCGAGAAAATCCGGAAAAAGATACCTTCAGCGGGTTTATGGATTGGACAAACAGATGAGGAAGAAATCGGTATTTCTTACGATGAAATCGATAAAATCCTGCATCAGCTGGTGGATAAGAGGACTCCAAAAAAAGCTATCATTGATTCAGGATTCAAGAAAGAAACCGTCGAAAAGATAATCACTCTTATCAAAAATTCTGAGTTTAAAAGAAAACTTCCACCCATCCCCAAAATATCCTCCCGGTCCATAGGCCACGATTTTCTTTTCCCATATGATTGGGATAAATAGGCTATGCAGGGGAAAAACTCGGTGTCTGGATCTTCAGGCAGCCTGTACATTGTAGCAACTCCCATAGGAAACCTGGAAGATTTAACCTTAAGAGCATTGAGAGTTCTTGGAGAAGTATCAATCATAGCCTGTGAAGACACTCGCCAGACAAAAAAGCTCTTGAATAAATATAATATCAAAAAAAGGCTTATAAGCTACTATCAACCCAGGGAAGGCCAGAAAATCCCTCAAATCATCAGCATCCTTAAAAAGGGAGATGATGTGGCTCTTGTCACGGATTCCGGAACTCCTGGTATCTCTGACCCTGGATATCCTTTGATTAGAGAAGCCATTACTCAGGGAATAAAGATTATCCCTATACCCGGGCCAGCGGCAATAACCGCAGCTCTCTCAGCAGCTGGACTTCCTACCCATAGATTCCTGTTTCTTGGATTCCTCCCTCCGAAGAAAGAAGCGACCAAAAAATTGCTAGATTCACTGAAAAATGAAAAAGCAACCCTCGTTTTTTACCTTCCTACCAGGAGGCTTCTTCCTTTTATTGATCTCGTTCGGGCAACAATAGGAAATAGACAGATTGTGATTGCCAGAGAAATGACTAAAATCTATGAGGAATTCCTCAGGGGAACAACTGAGGAATTGCTGAAAAAGCTGGAAGGAAAGAAGCTAAAGGGGGAAGCCACCATCCTAATCCAGGGCCTAAAGTAAGCAAAAAGCGTCTTTTTTACCCTATATAGAAAAATTTTCTAAAATACTTGACAAACTAACACTAAGATATTATATTATATAGAGACTAAGATATTAAGGAGGTCAAAATGGCTATAGTTAGATGGGGCCCTTTCAGGGACCTAATAACACTGAGAGAAAGGATGAACCGTCTTTTTGAGGATGCTTTCCCCTACAGAGGAGATGAAAAGGAGCTAGTCGCCAGTAGTTGGGCTCCTGCGGTTGATATCTATGAAAAGGAAAACGCTCTTGTTCTTGCTACTGAAGTTCCTGGATTAGATGAAAATGATATTGAGATCAAAATCGAAGACAACACTCTTACCCTAATAGGTGAAAGAAAATTCGAAAAAGAAACAAAAGAGGAAAATTATCATCGAATTGAGCGTTCTTACGGTTCTTTCCACAGATCGTTCACTCTTCCTCGTTACATCGACGAGGATAAAATCAAAGCAGAATACGAAAACGGAGTCCTCAAGATCATGATGCCCAAGAAGTCAGAATTAAAAGCTAAAAAAGTGAAAGTCCTCAAACCAAATAGTAAATCCAAAAAATAAGACGTAAGTCTTTAATAACCACTCGAGGGAGCGCCTCGGATCTTCTGGTCCGGGCGCTCTTTTTATTTCAGCTAAAAAAGAAGGACTCAGGCTTGAGCTACAGTCAAGGCCCTAACTTCTATGGCGCCAGCATTCCTTAAAACCGAGCAGCACTCTCGAATCGTCGATCCCGTCGTGTAAACATCATCCACCAGGAGCACAATTCTCTCTTTTATCTTTTCTCCTTCTGCGACACCAAATGCTCCCGAGACATTTTCCACTCTTTCTTCAATCCTCAAAGAGGTCTGAGGAGGAACATTTTTAGTTTTCACCAATAGTTGATCCATGAGTTCAATTCCCTTAATCCTGGCTAATTCTTTGGCTATGATTTGAGCCTGGTTGAAACCTCGTTCTTTTTTCCTTTTCGGATGAAGCGGAACAGGCACTATGGCATCTACTCCCCCCCATATCTCCTCTTCTTTTCCCAAAGCCCGATCAACTAAACGTGCTAAATCTTTTCCTAGAACCTGGAAATGGCGATATTTATATAGAATGATTATATCTTTCAATCTCCCTTTGTACTTGCCGCCAGAGCGATGGTGCGAAAAAGGGGGGCGTTTCTGCAGACAATCTTGACAGAGGTGGGGCTTTTCTAAGGCTTCAAAAAACCGGCCACAGCATAAACAATAAGAGGGATGGGAAGTTCTTATGCTTTTCCAACAGGAATGGCATATGACTCTTTCTTGGGGTAATTCAAGCAAAGAAGAGCACAATTCGCAGAAAGAAGGGAAAAAAATAAGTTCGGCTAATTTTGAATACGAGGAAATTTTCTTGGAGAGAGAAGATATCAAGAAGATTCTTCCTCTTCTTCTTTTTCCTGGCAATCAATGCAATAGGGAGTCCAGGGAACAGCATCAAGTCTTTTTTTGCTAATATTTTTTCCGCAGCTCTGACAAATGCTGAACTCTTTCTTATCAATTCTTTTAAGAGCTTCGTCAATGAGACGTAACTGCTCGCGCTCTGCATTAGAAAGGCTTAAAAGGAATTCTTTAGTATAAGAGCTTTCTGCTTTATCTATAACATCCTGAGCTATTCCAGACTCCACTTCTTTACTTTCGTTATACGTTTCACTTATCTTATTAACAATCTCTTCCTTCTTTTTCAGAAGTATCTTTCTGTATCTTTCTCGTTCCTTCTTATTCAACCGTATCCCCCCTATTTTGCATAGTGTCTTCCTTTAATGATGGTTAAGGACCTATATATCTGTTCTAAAATCATGATTCGACTTAGCTCATGGGAGAAAGTCATTCGAGAAAGAGAGAGGGTAAAATCTGCTCTCTTTAAAATTCTCTCTTCAAGACCCAAAAATCCTCCAACAACAAAGGTCACAACGCGAGAGGAATTTGAAGCAACCTTCTCTAAAAAGCGAGCAAAATCTATAGAACTCATTTCTTTACCTTCATCAAAGAGGCAGATAATATAATCATCTTTAATGTTTTTTTCAAGCCCAGAAGCCTCAATTTCTTTAATTCTGTCGGCAAATTTTTCTGGAATGCCCTTGGCCTCCCTTGTTTGGATGAGCTCGCAAGGTGCTAACTGATTGATTCTCTTCAAATAAAATTCTTGCAAGCCTATTATTTCTTTGTTCCGAGTTTTTCCTGGCCATAAAATTTTTAACTTCATAAAAAGTCAATTTCATACTGTCTATATTTAAGAACCTTTCTCCTATCTACCTAAAATTTTCAATAAACAATAATGATTAAAAAACAAAATGTCAATATTTTTTTATTGTAGGGGTTTGATTCATCAAACCCACCTTGT
Organism: Candidatus Aminicenantota bacterium; assembly: GCA_011772475.1. Classification (GTDB taxonomy): domain Bacteria; phylum Acidobacteriota; class Aminicenantia; order Aminicenantales; family Aminicenantaceae; genus SOIV01. Next base: position 14,813 of record WVZK01000160.1, read on the forward strand.
TTATTGTAAGGATTTGATTCATCAAACTCGCACTTTTTTTCCAGATGTGGGATTAGAACGATTTGTAGGGGCTTGATTTATCAAGCCAACCTTATTTTCTTGGACTCAAAATGGGGATAGGCTACTTTTTTGATATAGAATAGGCTGATCCCTGATTTTCTGATAACAATTTGGGATTGCCATGCTCTAGGGGCCGCCCACAACGACAATTAATTTAAACGAAAAAGCATTAACCCTATATCTAAAAAAAGCAGCCTGTCCCCTTTTAAAGGGAATCAATAAGATAATTTAAGCGCATCCCCCCACAATTTCTCAAGGGAATAATACTCTCGCGCTCTCTCAGAAAAAACATGAATAATGAAACTCCCATAGTCCATTAATATCCACTCACCAAGTTCTTTGCCTTCTATGCTCAAAGGTACAGTCTTTTCCTTTTTTAATTCTTTCTCAATGCTCTCCTGGAGGGCAAGGTTCTGCCTGGTTGAGTTTCCATGCATAATGACGAAATAATCTGTAAAAGAAGATATTCCTCTTAAATCAAGAACTACGAGGTTCTCTCCCTTTTTTTCCTGGCTGGCTTTTATTGAAATCTTCACTTCGCGTGGAAGATTCCTTTTAGAAATTGTTTTTCCGGTCTTTTCCTCAGCCATTTTTATATCTTATAAAGCCCATTCTCTTTTATGTAATCTTCTACTCCCTCTGAAACCATGCCTTTTATAGAATCCCCTCGCTTTATAATTCCCCTGATCTCGGTAGAAGCTATATCTAAAGCCTCTATCGGGAGAAGGAATATCCTGAAGGATAAAAGCATCTCCTCTTTAAGGGATTCTGATTTTGAGATCATACACATTTCTTTTCTGTATTTTCCCTCTAATGTTTCCTTTGCTTTGTCTAAGAGATAACCTGGCCGGCTTATAACTACAAAAAAGCACTGCTCCAGCAACTGTTCGTAATCCTTCCAGGTATCAACTTCAAGGAAAGCATCGATCCCGAGGATAAAGAAAATCCAGAATTTTGGATAGAGCTTTTTTATCCTGTTTATGGTTATGATTGAATAAGATGTTTCTTCAGCATCAATCTCTATAGAGCTAGGCATGAAGCGAGGATAGCCGCGAAGGGCGATTTCGACCATTTTCAAGCGATGGGAAGGAGAGGCAATCTCGGCTGTGTCTTTATGAGGAGGGATATAAGAAGGAATAAAGAGAATTTTATTCAAGATAAATCTTTTTTGAACGATCTCTGCAGCCTTCAAATGCCCTGCATGAACAGGATTGAAAGTGCCACCAAAAAGACCTATTCTCTCCTTCTTCATGAATCTATTCTTTTTTTTCTCTCAAAAGGTCCAAAGCTTTAGATGTCGAATTCACCAATTTCTTTAGTCCTTCTTCTTTTAACGCAGAAATAGCAAAAAAAGGAAGCTTTTCTCTGCGCGCTAATTCCCTCACCTCAATCAATCCACGATCCTTCTCTCCAAGAAGATCTATCTTGTTCGCGGCTAATATCTGATGCCTTTTAGCTAATCGAGGGCTGAAAGCCTCGAGTTCTTTCATAACGGCCTTGAAATCCTGGACAGGATCCCTTTCCGTATATGGTGAAACATCAATAAGATGGAGCAAGATTTTTGTCCTCTCCACATGCCTCAGGAATTTTATGCCCAGGCCGTGGCCAAGGTGAGCTCCCTCTATCAAACCAGGTATATCGGCGATGACAAAACTCCGGAATTCATCCACATCCACCACACCTAAGTTCGGAATTAGTGTTGTGAAGGGATAATCTGCGATAACAGGCTTTGCTGCTGAGATTTTAGATATCAGGGTGGACTTTCCCACATTAGGAAAGCCAATCAAGCCTACATCAGCAATAAGCTTAAGCTCAAGGATAAGCTCTTTCTCTTCTCCTTCTTGACCTTCCTCCCGCTCTTTAGGCGCCTGATGAGTTGGAGTGGCATAAGAAGCATTACCCCTGCCGCCCTTTCCTCCTTTTGCAGCCAGATACTCCTGTTCGGAAGAAGTAAAATCAAAAAGAACCTCATCCTTATTTTTTTCTCTGACTACGGTCCCAACAGGAACGCTGAGATGGAGATCTTCTCCTTTTTTCCCTTGGCGATCTCCTCCCTCGCCATGGGCACCCTTTTTTGCTTTATTTATGGGACGAAAGCGAAAAGAAGCAAGGGAATTAATGTTTTCGTCGGAAACTAAATAAATGCTGCCTCCGGCTCCCCCCCGGCCGCCATCTGGCCCTCCTCGAGGGACTCCCCATTCCCTCCGGAAACTTACACAGCCGTTGCCTCCTTTTCCTGCACGGAGGATTACCTTAACCTGATCAACAAACATATTTAGCGGAGCTGGGACCTCCTAGGAAGGGACGACAGAAACAAATTTCCCCCGTTTGCCTTTTGTTTCAAAACGAACGATTCCTGTGATCTTAGCAAAGAGAGTATCGTCCTTTCCTCTTCCGACGTTTAATCCGGGTTTAAACGGTGTGCCTCTTTGACGCACGATGATGGAACCAGCCGGAACAAATTGTCCACCTGACCGCTTTACACCTAGCCTTTTCGAACGGCTTTCTCTTCCATTCTTCGCACTTCCAGCAGACCTTTTATGAGCCATTCTATTTCTCCTTTTTTAGCACTGTCTTCTTAGTTTTAGCGCCAGCTTTAGCTTTGGTGGGCTTTTCAGAAGGTGCCTTGCTTTTAGGCTTTTTCGGTTTCGCTTCACTTACTACAACTGGCTTCTTGGGAGCTGCCTTCGTCTCTTCCTTCTTTGCTACTTTGGGAGCTTTCTTTTCGGGAGCTTTTTTCTCGGGAGCTACCTTCACCTTTTCCTTTTTTACGACTTCAGCTGGTTTCTTCTTGGATACGGCTTTGGCGCCATGGAGGATCTCTTCGATTTTTATCCGAGTCAGCTCCTGTCTATGACCTCTTGTCCTCCTGTACTGCTTCCTTCTCTTCTTCTTGAAGACAATGACCTTCTTATCTTTAAAATCTTCAATAACCTCTGCCCTCACCAAGGCATTCTCAACAAAAGGAGTTCCGATCAGAGTTTTTCCATCGTCCTCAACAAGAAGAACCTTGTCAAAAGTGACTTTTTTATCCTTCTTCATGCTGAGTTTTTCAACACTAAGAATATCGCCTTCTTGAACCTTATATTGTTTTCCACCAGTTTTAATAACAGCAAACATACTTTCTACCTCAATTTTTATGAAGATAATGGAATCTAAATTTAACATATGGCTAATTTTATGTCAAATCTCAAGAATCCATTGACAAAAATGAATGTTTTCTCTACTTTAATTATGACCTTACGAGAGAAAGAGCAGAAAACTGCGGGCGGTTAGCTCAGCGGTAGAGTACCGGTTTTACAAGCCGGGTGTCACTGGTTCGAATCC
>WVZK01000007.1:0-17267 GCA_011772475.1 Candidatus Aminicenantota bacterium
GCGTCAATCACCAGAGGGGAGGATTTCAAAGGGTGAATTTTAGGGTAATTCCATCACCCTTAAGGGTTAAGGCTCTCATCTCTCTCTGGAGTCGTTCAAGCAGCGGCTTGATTCATCAAGCCCGCACTTTTTTAAGATATAATGAACTTATTTAACCGATAATATGCCTCAGGGAATAACGTATGAGAAGGCTGTTCTTTTACCTCGAGGTTACACCCTTGTTTTACTTTGGGAGCATATAAGGTTAAAATAATACAAAGGTTAGTAAGTAATTCACAGGAGATGAGATTGCGTGCCTTATATGCTTTATCTTTTATGCTTAAGACTCCCCCTGCCAGGAGAAGTAGATGAAAAAATGCAACTTTTTTAAATTGACATCTGCTATGATAGTAATTTTTTCTGTCGTTTTTTTCTCCTTCGGCGAAGACGATGAATCATATACTCGCAAGAGAGAGCAGATGGTTCGAACACAGCTTAAGGCACGAGATATAACTGACAAACAAGTATTGGAGGTCATGGGGACGGTTCCCCGTCATCTTTTTGTTAGCCCCCTCTTGCGCCGTCAGGCATACAAGGATTCCCCGTTGCCCATTGATGAGGGCCAGACGATTTCCCAGCCTTACATAGTAGCTTTGATGACTCAGCACCTTAAATTGAAAGGGGGAGAGAAAGTTTTAGAGATCGGCACAGGCTCTGGCTACCAGGCTGCTGTGCTAGCCCACCTGACAGATAAAGTATATTCGATCGAAATACGGGAAAACCTGGCTAAGAAAGCTGCTGAAAAGCTAAGCGCGCTCGGTTACAATCAGGTGCAGGTCAAATGGAGCGATGGTTATTTTGGCTGGGAAGAGCATGCCCCATTCGATGCCATTATCGTTACCTGTGCGGCCAATCATGTCCCTCCTCCTCTCCTCAAACAACTAAAAGAAGGGGGGAGGCTTATCATCCCTCTGGGAAGTACTCTCTATTTTCAGACTCTCACTCTTATTACCAAAAAAAAGGATAAGCCTAAAGTGAAGCAGATCCTAGGCGTCACTTTTGTTCCTATGACTGGCGAAGTCCAGAAAAGAAAGGGCAAGTAAATAGCCTGCGGCTGCCAGGATTAAGACGAGTTTATATCCTCCCCAGAAGGCAAAGATAAGGGCGAAAATCGAATTGACGACAGAGGAGAAGGCATTTGTCGCCCAGGCCCAGGGAATAAGCCTTTTATCCTCTTGGTCCAGCAGCCGTACTCCTGTAGGGAAAGGAAATCCCATCAAGAAACCGAGAGGGAAGATTACCAAAAAGGTCATTATTATTTTTAATGTCAGGCTTATGCCGATGAGAACTTCATAAAAGAAAGGAAGAAGAAAAAGATAGAGCACGATGAGGCCTGCGCAGAGAACTAGGCTTCTCCTAAGATTACCTTTTAAGTTCTGACCGAGGATCCTTTTAGAGAAGAGGCTTCCTAGCCCAGATGAGAATAGCAGAGAAAAAATTATGATAGATACTGAATAAAGGGGGTGTCCCAAAAAAAGAATAAATTTTTGTATAAAAGTAATTTCTAGAAACATAAACGCCATTCCGATAAGGCTAAAATAGAAGAAAACTTTCGAAGAAAATCCCCTGACTTTGTTTTTTATCCTTCGAAAAACAAATACAGGCAAAAGTATCAGGATAAAAGCGATAATTATGGACTGAACGAGGATAAGGGGGACTAAGAATTCTCCTTGAAGAAAAGGAAGCCATTTCTTGCCCATGGCTCTGTAGGTTGCCTTCAGTTTGTTTAGCTTGAAGAAGTTATAGAAAAAAGGTCGGTTGTCTGTTACAGGCTTTATCTGGAAGAGGTAATTTTTGTAGAGCTTCGACCTTTCTTCTGGGGAGAGAAGCTGGAGGATGAGATTATAGTAAACGGGCTCCTCGAGTACGTTGTGGATATTTGCTTCATCGATTTTTATTCCTGGGTAGTAGACGAGATCAAAAAGACGCTTATCTGCAAAATCTTTTAACTTCTCGATTTCCAGCCCGGAGAAGGGGCTTTTCTTTATAAGATAGCTTATAGTTCCCCAGCTTCTGATAGCCATGATATGAAAAGCAGGGGCCATCCCGCTCCTCTCCAGTGCCTCAATCCAGGTGGCCAATATTCTCCCTTCCTGTCTGGGAGGAGGAAGCAAATATAGACTAATACTGACAAGTCCATCCGGTGACAATCGGTCTAAAATATGGGCAAATGAGTCGGTTGTATAAAGGTAATCTTCACTGAATCCATAAAGGCCTGTTCCCGTTGAGCCAAAGACATCGGTTAAAGAAAAGACGATTAGGTCGTAAGTTTCTTTCTCCTGTTTTAGAGCGGCTCGGCTGTAGGCTGTAACAACTTGAATGTTTTTCTTATGGTAGAGGCGCCCGGAGAATCGGGCAAGTTCCTGGCTAAGGAGTTTTACGTTCAGAGGATTGCTCTCGATTACTTTGGTTTTAGAAGAATTGAAATACACAGAAGAGAGAACATCCAGCCCACCTTTTGGCTCGATGATGAGGGTGCGCGGGCTTTCTGTTAAAGAGTAAGCAAGGGATGAGGGAAGATAAGAAAGGAATTCAAGCGGCGGCTCTTCCCAGTCTTCTATTCGGGTGATGGCGGAAAGCTCCCCCCCATCCGTGGATAGTCCAAGCTGAGGTGGGAACTCTTTCTCGTATAAGAGGCTCAGCCCTGGTGCATATCTTATGGCCGGCGATTCTAGAATATCGACTCGAGAGATAGAATTCCATCTTGTAAGGAGATGTTTTGCCTGGGGATATTTTAGGGCAACTGGTAGTGCTTTGTAAGGCGAGATTCTGAAGCTAAGCCAGGAAGGAGAACTCAAGAAAAGGGCAATTTCTGCTGCCATAATACCGAGAACGAGAAGCCTAAAAGTGAATCGCTGCCTCCAGCTAAAAAGGAAAGAAGAGAAAAGAGCTAGAAAGGAACAAAGAATGATAACTCCTCTATCTCCCTTGGGAAGGAAGGCAAAAAGAGCTGCGAGCGTTCCGGCTCCTGCACCGAAAAGGTCTGAGAAATAAATCCTGTTCACAAGCTTCGGAACTCTTGAAATGGCGAAAGATATTGTCAGGCCGGCGAAAAAGAAAGGAACACAGAGAAGGAAATAATACAGAAAGACAAAAAATATCTGGTTTTTATCCCATGAAATTCTTATGAAATCGAAAGGGATAAAGTTACATAGCAGAAAGCTCAAAAGAATGGTCAGAGAATAGAGAAAAGAGCTGCAAGATAAAAAGGTGTCTCGGTCGACAGATTTGAAAGGTTTGAAAATGGCTAAAAAAGAGCCGCTTGCCCCGTAGCCCATAAAAGCAATGCTAACCACCCAGAAAGCAAAATGGTAATGCTGGGAGACAGAAAAATATCGGGTCAGAGATATTTCCAGGCAGAGCGTTGCCGAGGATATCAAGAATATAGCCACCAGCGAACGATTTTTCATTTCTGCTATATCGAATAAATTAAAGAAGTTTCTGCCGGCTGTCAATCTCATTTTGTTTATTGGGGTCAGGTCTTGTTTTTTGCCTTTAGATTGTAAGATAGGCAAAAAACAAGACCTGACCCCGTTGCATTTGGTCGGTTCTTGTGTTAATTTTGGAAAAAGCAGAGATGATCAAATTCGGAACCTCAGGATGGCGAGCCATAATGGGGGAGGAGTTCACTTTTCAGAACGTAAGACTGGTTGTACAGGCAACTGCAAACTACCTGAAGAAGAGATTTCCCGGGAAACGAATAGCAGTCGTTGTTAATTACGATACTCGCTTTCTATCGGATAGGTTTGCCTTAGAAGCGGCAAAAGTTCTTTCCCACAACAAGATTCATGTTTATCTGACGGATAGAGATGCACCATCGCAGGCGCAAGCCTATCAAATCATAAACAGAAAAGCTCAGGGAGGCATTAATTTCACTGCTTCCTTTAATCCTCCTGAATACAACGGCCTCAAATTTAACACAGAGACCGGTGCTCCTGCCCTTCCTGAAGAAACAGATAAAATAGAAGAAGAAATAAGGCTTTTGCAGAAAGGATATTCTTTTAGTCCCTTTTATCCTAAAACGGAGTTTATTGAAAAAATTGACGTTCAGGCAGATTATCTGGATTTCATCCAGAAGAAGATTGATTTTGATCTCCTCCGGGAATCAAAGATCAGAATTGCAGTGGATATGCTTTATGGGACGAGCCGGGAATATATAGATGAAATTCTAGAAGAGAACGAAGTTCCCGTCGAGGAAATCCATGCCTATATCGACCCCTATTTTGGCGGAATTACGCCTTCTTGTACTGAAGAAAATCTTGGAGAGCTGAAGAATCTTGTCAAGTCAAAAAAATGTCATTTGGGAATCGCCACCGATGCAGACGGTGATCGTTTCGGAGTCGTCGATGATAAAGGAAATTTTATCATTCAAAACTTAATTCTTTCTTTAATGCTGGATTACTTTGTTTCAAAGAAGAATTGGAGGGGGGGAGTGGCTCGGTCCGTGGCCACAACTCATCTTGTTGACCGCATAGCCAGAAAATACAATCTCCCTCTTTATAAAACTCCTGTTGGATTCAAGTTCCTGAGCGAACTCTTCCTGCAGAAAAAAATTATTTTTGGAGGAGAAGAGAGTGCCTGCATAGCCATAAAGGATCATCTTCCGGAAAAAGATGGGATATTCGCAGGACTATTGTTAGCGGAAATGATAGCTGACCTAGGAAAAACCATTTCCGAGCAGATAAATGATTTATTCCGGGAATACGGAAAAAGAGTAGGAACGCAGAAAAATATTCCTTTGGACGCCACAAAAGAGAAGAAGATGAAAACGCTAGTAAAGAGCCCTCCAAGCCGACTCGATAACAAGAAGGTCCTCAACATCGAAACCATAGACGGGATAAAGTTAGATTTAGACGATGATGACTGGTTTCTCCTCAGGTTCTCAGGCACAGAGCCTCTTATTCGCTGCTATGCCGAGTCTGGATCAAAGAAAGAGGCAGAGAAGCTCATGGAATTTGGTATGGAGTTGATTTCCTGATGAGGAAAAAAGAGAAAGAAAACGTATCCTTTAAGAGAAAGCTGCTGGTCGCAGGATTGGGATTTTTCTTTTTGGTATTGCTTCTTGCCTCTTTTTTTGGAAAGAAGGGATTGATTGAAATATATCAAGCTCAGAAAGAGTACAAAGCTCTGGTTCAAGAGATAGAGCGCCTCGAGATAGAAAAAGAAAGATTAATAAGGGAGATAGAGGAGTTGAAAAAGAATCCAAAAGCAGTGGAGAAGAAAGCTCGAGAAAAACTCTGGCTGGTAAAGCCGGATGAAGTCGTTATCATAAAAAAAGAAAAGTAAATCAGTTTTCGCGTCATTCAGAACATGCCCCGATCAATCCAGAAGGAAAGTCTGCATCATTTACTCCAAGACCTGAACTCTGTCCAAAAGGAGGCAGTAAGCCATGGTTCGGGTCCTCTTCTTATTATTGCCGGAGCGGGAACGGGAAAAACAAAAGTTATAACCCAGCGAATCGCATATCTTATTGCCTCCAAATTAGCCAAACCTGAAGAAATCCTGGCCGTAACTTTTACCGAAAAAGCAGCCAATGAAATGGAAGAGAGAGTTGATCTCTTGATTCCTTATAGCTACTCTTTCGTGGAGATCAGCACTTTTAATTCCTTCGGGGAAAGAGTTCTGAGGAACTACGGAATGGAACTGGGTTATTCTCCGGATTTCAAGCTTCTCGATGATGTTGAGCAGGCTATTTTTTTTAGGGAGCACCTCTTCGAGTTTCCTTTAGACTACTATCGTCCCCTGAGTTTCCCAACAAAGCACATTCAGGAACTCTTGAATACTATAAAAAGACTAAAACAGGAAGACATAAAACCAGACGAGTATCTGGAATATTCTAAAAAGCTCGCCGCAGGAGCTTCGGCTGAAGGAGAAAAGGAGAACGCCTTAAAACATCTGGAAATGGCCAAAGTTTATCATAAGTACCAGGAATTGCTGAGGGAGGAAGGAAAGATTGATTTTGAGGATCAGGTCTTGCTGGTGGTGGAGCTTTTTCGGAAGCGCCTTTCTTTACTCGAAGAGTTTCAGGATAAATACAAGTACATTCTTGTTGATGAATTCCAGGATACAAACTACATCCAGTTCGTGCTGCTTAAGCTTTTGGCAGCAAAAGGCAAGAACCTTACTGTCTGCGGTGACGATGACCAGAGCATTTTTCGCTTTAGGGGCGCATCCTTGAGCAATATCTACAATTTTCGTCAGGTGTACCCAAATTATAAAAAGGTTGTTTTAAACAAGAATTACCGCTCAACTCAATCAATCCTTGATTCTGCCCAGCAACTGATAAAGCAGAATAATCCCGATAGGCTGGAATTTAAGGAGAAGATTAACAAAGCCCTTGAGGCTTCGAGGAAAAGCAGAGGGAAGAGTATACGCATGCTTCAGTTTGATACTGTTTCCCATGAGGTGGATAGAGTCGCTGAGATGATTTTGGAAAAGATTAAGCAGGGATATAAATATGGCGATATTGCTGTTCTGGTCAGGCGGAACGCAGATGCGGACCCTTTCCTCAGGGCTTTAAACATGAAGGAGATTCCCTTCAGATTCTCTGGAAGCAGGGGATTGTATTCTCAGGACGAGGTGAAAACCCTCATTTCCTTCATAAAATCCCTGACCGATTTTGAAGACAGCAAGAGCCTTTTTTATCTTGCCCTTTCAGATGTATATAAAACAGATCTTTACGATTTGACCAAAATATCCAATTATGCCCACAAAAAGAATTTTCCTCTCCATGAGGTTTTCAAGAGAATTTCTGGAAGAAAGAGTCCGGTAGAGATTTCTGATTCAACTTCCGCGAAGATCAAAAGAATTTTCGTAGATTTGCTCTATTTTGTCCAACTTGCCAGTTCGCAGAATGCAGGAAGGGTAATATATTCTTTTCTCGAAAGGACTGGTTATCTGAAATCTCTCGTTGAGGAAAGGAGCCTTCATGCCGAGTTGAAAATAAGGAATATCCGAATTTTCTTTGATAAGGTAAAAAATTTCTCCGACCTGACAGATGATGATTCCGTCTCTTCTTTTGCCCGGCATCTGGATATCCTTCAGCAGGTGGGGGATAACCCAGCCACCGCAGAAGCTGAATTGGAGGAGGATGCTGTTAGCGTTCTCACTGTCCATAAAGCAAAAGGGTTGGAGTTCCCAGTCGTTTACATGGTCAGTCTGATCGGAGACAGGTTTCCCGGCCGAGAGAGGAAAGAGAAAATTCCTGTACCTGATAAGATTCTCAAGGATAAAGTTCCCAAAGGAGACGATTACGGTCAAGAGCAGAAAGAAAAAATTTATCTTCAGGAGGAGAGAAGGCTGTTTTATGTGGGGATGACGAGAGCGAAAGACCTTCTCTATTTGACCTGGGCCAGAGATTATGGGTTGAAACGCTTGAAAAAAGTAAGTCCGTTTGTCCTCGAGGCTTTTGACCTTCCTCAGATGCCTGATGATATTCTAAAGACTTCAGCCATCGAAGAAATAAAGAGGTATTCCAAGTCACCTCCCCAGCCCAAATTCATCAAGGAAGAGAAAATCAAAGGAGTCCTGAGCCTTAGCTATCTAAAGGTGGATGATTACTTAACCTGCCCCCTGAAATACAGATACAGGCACATCATGCGAATTCCCGTCCTTCCTCATCACAACGTGGTTTTTGGCCGCGTCCTCCACAACACCATTCATTTTTATTTGAGAAAAAGGGCAGAAGGTGTGAAGTTAAGCCAAAAGGAGCTTCTTAGAGAATACGACAGACGCTGGATAAACGAAGGATTTCTCAGTAGAGAACATGAAGAAACGAGAAAGAAAGCAGGTGCGAAGGCGCTTCGCTTATTTTATAGCAGGGAAGAGGCCTCAAAGCGCGTTCCTCACTTCCTTGAAAAAAGCTTCAAATGGCAGCTGAACGATGTTAAATTCATCGGCCGTTGGGATAGGATTGATCATACAGATGATGGGGCGGTCATCGTCGATTTTAAAGCAACAGAAGTCAAAGACCAGAAAGAGGCTGATAAAAAAGCCAAAAATAGCCTTCAAATGAATTTGTACGCGCTTTCTTTTGTCAAGACGCAGGATATTCCGCTTCTCGAGACACAGCTCCATTTTCTGGGATCAGATATTGTAGGCCGTGCCCAAAAAAAGGAAAAAGAGATGGAAAAAGCTGTGGAGAAAATAGAAGAAGCAGAAGCGGGTATTCGAACTCAGGATTATACAGCCAAACCCGATTGGCACAACTGCAGCTTTTGTGATTTCAGGACTATCTGCCCTTCATCCTACGCCTATTAATAATGTAGGGGCTTGATTCTGTAGGGGTTTGATTCATCAAACCCACCTTTATCATAGAAAAATCTATTTATATTATACAGGGATATGATTTATTGCGGGGTTTGATTCATCAAACCCACCTTTTTTTAAATGAATCTATTTATCTATTCGGGGCCATACCAGAGGGGCATTATCGCCAGGATTTTTTCTTTGTTCAAAAACATAAATGCAGAAAACATCCTTTCTAATCCTGGATCGAGATCAAGGTCCATTTTTACTAATCTCCTGCCGAAGAAAGAATCAAAGAACGAGATTTTTCTGGGTCTGACTACGAGTCTAACTTCTTCGTCGATGGGGATGCCAGCCAGTTCTTTTGCCAGCTCAAGCGCGCGAGATAATCCTCCGAGTTCATCTACCAAGCCGCGCTCTTTAGCCTGACTTCCTGTCCAAACCCTACCTTTTCCTATTTTGTCGACTTCTTCTTTTGATAAATTTCGTCCCTCTGCGACTTTTGTCAAGAATTTATCATAAACCCACAGGATCTCTTTTTTAAGGAAGTCTCTTTCTTCCCTGGTGAGCTTTTTATAAGTAGAAAATAAGTCCGCTTTTTTCCCGTATGTGAGTTTCTCGGCGGTTATTCCCAATTTTTCATAGAGTTTTATAAGGTTGAATTTTCCAGAGATGACTCCGATAGAGCCTGTGAGGGTTTGGGGCTGGGCTACAATTTTGTGGGCAGCCATGGAAACCCAGTATCCACCCGAACCAGCCACATCGGACATGGATACAACAAACGGCTTTACCTTCTTGGCTAAAGCTACTTCTCTCCAGATAACATCAGAGGCCACAGCAGAGCCACCCCCGCTGTCAACTCGGAAGACGACTGCTGCGATGGATTTATCTTTCCGTGCCCTCCTGATCCAGCGGGCTGTCGTAGTGCTTCCCATCGATTGATAGAAACCTTCCCCGGTATGGATAGCTCCCATTCCGTAGATTAGGGCAATCTTTTTTCCTCTGTTCAGGCCCAGAGATGACGGGTCGATCTTTAAGTACTGACCGTGTGTGATTTTGCTTAGTTTTTTCTCTTTCTCCTTCAGAAGATCCTCGAATTCGTCCTCAAAAAGAAGGTCATCCACAAGTCCTGCATCCAATGCTCTTTCTCCCTGAAAGAAACCATGATCAATCAGTGCCTTAATTTCTTCTTCGCTTTTTTCCCTGGCTTCTGCGAGCGCTTTTATATAGTGGGAAAAGAGATCTTCGTAAAGTGATCTCATCATCCTTCTGTGAGCTGGGGTGAATCTGTCCTCTGTGAACATGTTATAAGCTGTCTTGTATTCTTCTACATGCTCAATTTCTGCTTCGATGCCTAATTTATTCAGGGAGTTCTTGAAGAACGGAACGTGGCCGCCGATTCCGTTTATGATAAACACACCAAGAGGATGGAGAATAATCCGATCGCAGGCGGTAGCAAGAAAGTATTGTTTGTCGAATTCTACAGACTCATCTATGTAGGCATATACCTTTTTCCCTGACTTCTTAAAATCCAGGATAGATTCTCTGATTTCGTTTACTTTTGCCCAGTCGCACTGGATGTAACCGAAACGCAGGACAATGGCTTTGATTCGGTTGTCGATCTTGGCTTTCTTGATGTTCATCCAGATATCATGCAACGAGAGAGGGGGAGCTTGTCCAAACATACCCGCCCAAAAGTCTCGGGGAGCCTGCTCCTGAATCTCTCCTGAAAGCCTGATCTCAAGATAAGAGCGGGCTTTTACTGAGGGAGGTCTTCCAAACTCGAAATAGATGAAAGAAAAGAAAGCTGCCAGAAACAAGGCGACAAATATCAAGATTATGATCAGCACATATTTTCCTCTTTTCATTTCTTTCTCCTTTATAATTGAGAGAACAATATCATATAAAATATAGCAGAAACCAGGCCATAATTGGAAGCATTTCCCGAAAATGGGGCCTGGCCCCATTTTATCCTCGTTTTCAGAAATGAGGATAAAATTTAAATATAGAATTTTTCATAGAGATTGAGTATATTAGAAAACTTAAAGAGAGTCGTTGTCAGAAAATTCTAACTAAGACTCATATCAATATCTCGTGTAACTTTAGGAAAATATTTATCTTATAAGGATAGTGTTATGGATGCTTTGGAGATTGAAGGTATATCCAAAAGTTTTGGAGATTTCTACGCGGTTAAGAATTTGTCTTTTGAGATTCCTGCCGGAACGATATATGGACTTCTGGGTCCAAATGGGGCGGGAAAGACAACCACGATTCGTATGGTTATGAACATAATCATTCCCGACGAGGGCTCTATCAAGGTCCTCAACCAGAGGATGGATGAAGAGATGAAAGAAAGGGTAGGCTACCTTCCTGAGGACAGAGGTCTTTATCCTAAGATGAAGGTTGGAGAGCTTCTCCTATTTCTGGCTGAGATTAAGGGTCTCAAGGGTAGCGAAGCTCGAAAAGAGATTGATTTCTGGCTTGAGAGGTTCGATCTGTCGGATTGGAAAAGCAAAAAGGTCGAGGAGCTTTCGAGGGGGATGCAGCAGAAACTTCAGTTTATCGTAACCGTCATCCATCAGCCTGAGCTTATTATTCTTGATGAGCCTTTTTCTGGTCTGGATCCTGTCAACACCAAACTTTTGAAAGATGTGATGCTGGAGATGAAGGAAAAGGGTCGAACAATAGTTTTTTCCACTCACCGCATGGAGCAAGTCGAGATGATCTGTGACAATATATGTCTTATAAATAAGGCTGAACGGGTATTGGAGGGAAATTTAAGCCAGATAAAGAAGCAGTACGGAAAAAATACTGTAATACTGGATTATGATGGTGAAGCAAATTTTATTAAAAACTTACCCGAGATTGATAGAATAGATGACTATGGAAAATTCATGGAGATTAAACTGAAGGAGAAGTCTTCCCCCCAGGATCTCCTCCCCAAGCTGGTGGGGAAGATCAGTATCAACAAATATGAAGTAAGGGAACCTACATTGAACGCCATATTCATCGAAAAAGTCGGAGGTGAGGAAGTCAAAGATGAGGAAGATATTATCAGTCATTAAAAGAGAATATATTCAAATTGTAAGGACTAAAGGCTTTATTATCGGCACTGTCCTGGGTCCTGTCTTCATGCTCGGCTTGATCGTGGTGCCGATTATCGTCTCATCAGCTTCTGTGGAAAGGCAGGAGACTATAGGAGTGGTGGATTTAACCAATGAAATTTTTACCGAGTTGGATAAAAAGCTGGATCACAGAGAATACAGACTCAAGGATGGATTCCGCCGTTACATCCTTGAAAAATACGAGCCTTCTCCAGGTGTCGAGGAAGTAAGGAACGAGTTGAGAGAAAGAGTGCTAAAGAAGGAGATCTCTGCTTATATCTATATCCCTGAAGATGTTTTAGAGTCCGGAGCTCGCGAATCGGCAGTTAAAGATGCCACCGTACCAGAAGAAGTAAAAGCCGAATATGTCTCTGAGCACACTACAGATTTCGAAGAGTTGAGATCCCTTAACAGGGCTCTGAATAATGTTATCGTCGAAAAAAGGTTGAAGAGTGAAGGATTGGATCCTCAAAAAGTCGCCCAGTATATAAAGCGTGTGGAGCTTCAGCCCATAAAAATAACAAAAAAAGGAGAAGAAGAAGACACTGCCGGAACTTTTATGATTTCATATTTCCTGGCTCTTATCATCTATATGGCAATATTAATTTACGGCCAAGTTATAATGAGGGGAGTTATCGAGGAAAAAAGCTCAAGAGTAGTAGAAGTCGTGCTTTCTTCTTTAAAACCGTTTCAGCTGATGATGGGAAAGATTTTGGGAATCGGGGCTGTGGGCTTAACCCAGTTTTCTATTTGGACTTTATTTGGAATAGGGGCTTCCTTGTACAGCACATCGTTTATCCCTGCTGGGGCGGATTTTGCGATGCCAAGCATTCCTGCCCATGTCTTCATCTATTTTGTGGTTTTTTTCATCCTTGGCTATTTTCTTTTCGGGACCCTTTATGCAGCCATAGGTTCTGTGGTTAATTCAGAAAAAGAAGCCCAGCAGCTGGTTATGCCGGTAACCATGTTCTTAATCGTTCCTATCATGCTCATGATATTTATAATAAGGGCGCCTGACAGCCCGCTTGCCGTATTTTTATCCATGATACCGTTTTTCACCCCGATTTTGATGTTCTTGCGCATTACAGTTCTGCTTCCTCCGTTTGCGCAGATCGGAGTCTCCATCGTGATCCTCGCCATAACAATTCTGGTGATGGTTTGGCTAGTAGCCAAGATTTATCGAGTTGGGATATTGATGTACGGCAAACGGCCGAAATTTGCTGAGGTCGTCAGGTGGGTAAGATATAGCTAAGCCTGGAATCGGTATTTTATATTAGCCTCATATCAAGGGGATAAATGCAAATTATCATAAATTTTTTTTCAGGGTGAACCTTTTCGAGAATTGTTCCGTAATAAACTCTGAAAGTTGAATCATAAGGTCGGGAATGCAAAAATTAAAAAGGGATGATGGAGAAGATAGAGTGTTGATTTGACAAGAGTGAAAGAATCGGCTTTAGTTCTTTGCCCGATTAAATCACCAGAAAAATATAAAATGGAAGAAAAGAGAGAGGTAGAACATGAAGAAGTCTACAGCCTTGTGGATAGAATCAAGGAAGGAGACAGAGAGGCTTTCATGACTTTAACCAGTCTGTACCAGAAGAAAGTTTTCTTGCTGGCTTACTCTTTCTTTCGCAACAAGGAAGATGCCCTGGATATTGTCCAGGAGACATTTTTAAGGTTTTACGAAAAGGTCAAGATGTTCCAGAGAGGGAAAAATTTTCAAAGCTGGATTTTGCAGATTGCCAAAAACCTGTGTGTAGATTATTACAGAAAAAATTACGGCAAAAGCAAGGAATGGGATAGGAGTAAACCCGTCGACGAGATGAATTTGCCGGTTCAGAATTCATATGATCCGCAGCCTTCATCAGATTTAAGAGAAATAATTAATGCGTGTCTTAAAAAGCTGGCAGAGAAACAGAGGATGATATTTGTGATGAGACACTACAACCAGCTTAAATACAGGGAAATAGCCCAGATATTGGATATTTCCTTGGGAACAGCCAAGTCTCTTCATTTTAAGGCTGTTCAAAACTTAAGGGGTCTGATGGCCCCCTATTTAGGGAGACAGCTATGATGGACTGTAAAAAGATTAAAAAAGATTTGGTGGCATTCCTCTACGGAGAACTTCGGGAAGATGAAAAGAAGCTTATGAAAGCTCATCTCGATGCCTGCTCCGATTGCAGGAAGGAACTGCAAAATATGAAAGAAGTCATCAAAGGAGCAGACTCTCTCCAAGAAGACATAGATATAGCCATGGCTTCTGTAGATTGGGAAGAGCTCCCTTCAAAGATTACAGAAGCTGTGTTTAAAGAGGAAGCTCCCCTCCCTCGAGAACCATGGTTGGCAGGTGTTTCAAGATTCTTCTTTCAACCCAAATTGAGACCTGTTTATGCGGCTCTCCTCATAGGTGTTCTGCTGGGTTCTTTTATCACCTTCATGGTTATCAGAGCTCCTCTTCCAAGAGAGATGGAAGCAGGAGAATTCTTAGTATCTCCAGACTTCTTGGAAAAAGTGGAGCTGGAAATGGCCAGGAGGGAGACGTTGAACTATCTTGAAGAGAGTCAATATCTACTTTTGGACTTTGTCCAATCTCCTTCTGAGAAATCGGCTGAATTCTGGCAGAGTGAATTTGCATCCAAGAAGGCAAGAGGCCTTCTTGCTAAGAAAAAATACATCAGTCCTCAGCTGGACAAGTTTAAGATGGCCAAGGCAAAAGCGATCTGTGATCAGATTGAATATCTTTTCTATGAACTGACGCAGATAAGCGTCCAGCTCTCAGAAGAAGAAATTAGCAAGATCCAGAATATGATTGAGGAAAGAAAGCTTCTCCTTAAGATAAAACTTTTAAAGAAAGAACTGGAACAAAGTGAGGTATAAAATGAGAAAAGTAATCATAAATATTGGGATTCTTTTCCTTGCCTCCTTGCTTCTTCAAGCATACGCTCAGGCACAGCCCGATGAGAGACTATTCCAACAGGCAAAAGTCCTTATCTTCGACAAGGAATGGAAAGAGGCTCAAGAAAAACTGGAGGAATTACTTGAGAAATATCCGTCCAGCCCCTGGTATTCCCAGGCTGTTTTCTACAGAGCTAGATGCTTGAAGGAACAGAAAGGGAAAAAGCTGGAAGCATTGAAAGCATTCAGGGACTACCTCAAGCAAAAGGATCGGATTAAAAGTCTAACCGAAGATTCGGAGCTTTCGATCATTGATCTTGCTTACGAACTTTACGAGGATGGAAAAAAGTCCTACCTGAATGAGATAGAAAAAAGGCTTTCCAGTTCAAACAAAGTGGTCAAGTATTTTGCCGCTATTAAACTGAGTCAAGTCAAAGATAAGAAGGTTGCGTCAAGAGCAGTTCCTGTCTTGAAGGAAATTATAGAACGAGAAGAGGATGATGAGCTTAGAGACAGGGCCAAAATTGCCCTTCTCCGGGTTGATCCTGGTGTCTTAAAGGAATTGGAAGAGGAAAGACCCGTGAGAAAAGCAAAGTTATTGAAAATAAGAGTTTGGAAAGACGGTGAGCTGACGCTTAAGATCAATATTCCCTGGGCTCTGGCTGATCTTGCCCTGAGCTCTATTGAAGAGGAAGAAAAAGCCGAATTGAGAAAAGAAGGCTATGATATTGATACGATCACAAAAACCCTCATAGAAGCCGGGGAAGTCATTTACATAGAAAATAAAGAAGAAGGAACCATCATTAAAATATGGATAGAATGATTAAGGGAGGTATCCGATGAGAAAAGTTGCGAGTTTAGCTTTAATCCTTTTTGTGCTGGGAGTAATTCTGCCAAGTTTTCTTCTTGCAGATAGCAAGGATGATATCCAGACGATCAAGAAAGCAGTCAAGAAGAATCCAAAGTATAAGCCCGGAGAGGAAGTGAAATGGTTCAAGCTGCTCGTCACGGACAACGAAACAAAAAAAGACAGGATTAAGATCACGTTGCCTATATCTTTAATTGAAACTCTTCTCGAGTGTGTCGATGAAGAGGACCTGAAGATTGACGAGGATGAGTGCGATATTGATCTCAAAGAGCTGTTTGCGGAACTGAAAAGACTGGGTCCGGGGGTTCTCATTGAAGTTACTGAGGACGATGAGACAGTAAAGATTTGGTTTGAGTAAGGTCGAAATAAATCTTTGAGAGTTCGGGCTTGATAAATCAAGCCCCTACAGATGAATCAAGCCCCTGCAGACTGTATAAAATATTAAGTCGCCTTTCTCTTCTATAAAGGGAAATGGAATATCGTTCCATTTCCCTTTATTAGCAATCGATATCCAGAAGGTGTTCTATCCGTCCAGGGTGGACTACAATCTTTATTATAAATTTAAAAAGAGGGGCATAAAGCCTCACTTATACAACATATCATTCGATGCAGACTCCCTAAAGTTCCTCAAAAATAAGGTATCTATAGTTACCTAGATCTGTAACTATCAGTTTATCCTCATATACATACACGCCTGAAGGGTATCGTAACGTGCGTGCCGAGGGCTGTCCGTCATCGGCACCGTCCTGATTGTCATCATTCAGTGTGCCATGCACGAAGTCACTCTGACCCAGAACCCTATCAGCTGAGGCATAGTTCGTTGTCGGAATAGAGTCCCAGATAAGTACCCGATGGTTGTCATCATCACATACGAACAGCTGGTTTCCATTTGAGGTTATTTGGTATGGCCATCCCAGATCCTTATCAGATAATCCCACCGCATTAGATATCATATCACTCTGACCAAGTACTACATCTGCAGGAGTGAAGTTGGCTGTGGGAAATGTGTTCCAAATAAGCACCCTGATATTGTAGGAATCTGCCACAATGAGACGAGTCCCGTCGCTCCACACCCCGGCTGGAGAATCAAGCGTACGGGCTGTTGGATTGGCATCAGGATTGCCATCCTGGTTATCATCATTTGCTGCGTTGTTGGTAAAGGAATTTTGTCCAAGAACAATATCTGCAGGAGCGCCATTTGAGGTCGGAATCGTATTCCATATAAGAACCCTGTTATTATAGTAATCTGCGACTATAAGCTTTCCATCTGCCGCCTCCATGGCTTCGGGACCGTCTAATCCACTCTGGGTAGATGCCTGAACACTAACACCGAATCCTGTCTGGCCAACAACAATATCCGCTGGTACCTGTGTTAACGTTGGCACAGTGATCCAGACAAGCACTCTGCTATTATTATAATCAAGGATCAACATCCTCCCATTATCTACCTTTACCGTTTGCGGACCACCCATCTCGTCAGCGGCGTTTCCAGAAGTTGTGGTAGTAAAATCAGGCTGCCCGAGCACAAAGTCAGCGCTNNTGGTATTAATGGTATTAGCTCCGGCAGATCCTCCCTGGTTAGCTAATCCGGATGTGAAATCAGGCTGGCCGATAACTACACTGGCGCTCTGAAAAGTGGTGAGAGTCACAAACGGATATTGAAGAGATATCGTCGCTGTCACCGTAGTATTTCTGTCGTTTACGGCCCTTGCTGTTATGACGTTCTCTCTATTATCCAGGGTGAGATCGACCGAAAAGATCGTTTGCGTAAAACTTGCGCTGAA
Source organism: Candidatus Aminicenantota bacterium (assembly GCA_011772475.1). Classification (GTDB taxonomy): domain Bacteria; phylum Acidobacteriota; class Aminicenantia; order Aminicenantales; family Aminicenantaceae; genus SOIV01. The sequence goes on from WVZK01000007.1 coordinate 16,938, forward strand.
ATCCGTCCCGTTGAGATTGACCCATACAGCTGTTATTGTTCTACTGTCTGAAAGAGTACCCGAAAGTGTTATTGTTCGGCTCCCGTAGACCGCCTGCCCGTCACTGTGTGATGTTATCGTTATTTGCGGATTTCCTATGTCACCATCCCCATCTCCGCCTCCTCCTCCACCTCCACAGGAGTAAAAGATAACTGCAAACGATACAAGTATTAAAGCCACGAACATCATAAATCGTTGATTCTTCATTCTGACCTCCTTTTTAGAAATAATTAGGACATGACTAAACCAATTTCCTCTCTCCTTTTTTTAGACACAGTTCTGGTTTGTCCG
>WVZK01000007.1:17326-20588 GCA_011772475.1 Candidatus Aminicenantota bacterium
AATTTATAAGCCTGAGAATTGAATGTCAAGGATTATCTTTAATATATCTAAAGGTATTTCACATACTATAATAATTGCTTAGCTGCAAATGTTTCGTTATGTATTGCATATTAGAGAGGGGGATACAAGCTCCGGGACTCCTAGAGATCTCGAAGCATGGATTCCTTATGAAACAAGTAGATAGGCTATTGAAGAAAGAGTCAAATTGAAATATAGACTTCTCCCCGTGTGCCAATATCCTATGCCAAACCTTGCTTAAAATAGCTGAAACTACGGGATTATAAGCTAAAAGACAAAATCAAGAAAAAGCCCATTTTGGCCTGTTTTCTCAGTTGAATGATAAGAAGTGAAACCAGTGACCACAGGAATATCCTTCCATTTCCCTTTTTTATATTGATATTAATTTCCTTTTAGTTTCGTGTTAATTATTGCTTCAATTCTTTCGCCTTTCTTGGTGAGAAGTGTATATTCGTAGGGAAAGACCTCTTCCCCGTTTAGATACTTTCTGTAACTCTTCTTTACGAAGCTTTGGGATTCTTTGGCGACCAATGTGAGGAAGTGGAAGTCAGGTGAGTAGAACTCTTTCCTTTTGTATCCCAAAATCTCTTCACATCTCCTATTGGCATACACAACCTGCCCTTTGCTATTGATAAAAATCATGTTAGGCGAACACTCAGCAATACTCCTGAATTTTTGCTCAGACTGTCGCAGTGCTTTCGCTGCCCGCTTGTTTTCAGTTTCTGATTTTTCCAGCTTAATAATGTGTTGGCGCAATTTTGCCAATTCAATTATGAGTTTTTTCCTTGTTTTATCTTTTCCTTCTATTTTAGACATCCTAAATTCACATCAGTTCTAAGCTTTCCATGAGATAAAATTGGTCATTTCTTTTCCTGACATGAATTTGTTTTGCTTAGCTCGACTTCTGCTAGCTTTCCTTGGCGGGTTCAGGTTTTTTATTGTTTATTTCTTCTGCTTCAACAGATTTATCTTGATTGTCTTCACCTGCTCTCTTCTCTTTAAAAATAAAAGGCTTATCTCCTTCTTTTGGCATCTGAACCTCTCCCTGTAAAACGCAGCCTTCAGCCATCACGATTTTAACGGTGTTAATATTACCGACTACCCGGGATCCGGCCCTGAGCTCAACATGTTCTGCTGTCATGATATCCCCGTTTATCTCTCCTTCGACGATGACATAGGGACTATTGATAGTTCCCTGAATCCTCCCTTCTTTGTCGACTCTGACCAACGATTCGCATTTGATTTCCCCCTTAAAATGCCCAGCGATAAGCACGCTGTCACTTCCTCTCAGCGTTCCTTTGAACTTGGTGCTTGGTGCAATTATAGATAGTATTGACCCAGTTTTATCTTCGACCCTTCTTTGCTTATCTTCCTTTTTCTTCATTTTTCAGCGGAAATTTGCCTTAACCAAAATTATATAAAATGAAATAGACATGTCAATAAAATTTGTATAGAAAATTTGGAATTAAATGAAGACTTAATCAAAATCCTTGTTGCCATCGAATTACAAATTAGTATTCAGTTTAAAAGAGCAGGACTTCCGATAGGTATCAAGCGGCGGATGAAGGCAATCCTATTTCTGATCCGAATTGTCTAAATCTGAGCATAAGAAGAAAAAGTCAATGGATATTATATTATTTTATTGATTAAAGCGGTCTGCTAATTGATTGAAAAAGAATAAATTGCAGCGAACGTCAAATTTTTTTTAAAAAAAACCCTATTATTTCTATGAATTTTATAAAAAATGTGCTAGAATAAAGATAATTCCTGCTGTGCTGGCTGGGCAGGATTACCCACCAATAACCCCTTTTGCTTATTTTTCCCCTTAACAGCCAGCGTTTTTTCCTTCTATACAAAAATTCTTTTTCCATCCGCTAAATAAGGCGATCGCCTGCGCTTGCCTCTTTCCCAACTTTGGAAGATAAGGCTTAATTGCATCCGGCTTCAACAATCCTTCTTCAATAATCGGAAAAATTATGGTTTTTCTACTTTTGGTTCCCTGTTTTGATGTTTTCAAATGGTGAATAGAAGATAAATAAGAATAAGAATTCCAAATATGGCTAAAAAGACTATAAAATAATTGCTTTTTTCTCCCTCAATTTTGCTAATTCTGACTAATAGATAGGTAAACACGAGAGAAACAGGCAACAGGATAAATAAAATATTAAATATTTTTTCCCCCATGATTACCTGCTGTATGAATCTTATCTAAATACACAATTCTTTGTCAATATAAAAAGCTGTCAAAGGCCTGCTAACTCTGAAAACTAGCTTATATTCATTGACAAAATAACTTGCTGCTTAAATAATATTAGACCGAAAGGAAAAAGAGGGTGGCAAGACTATACGAATTTCAGAGTAAAAAGCTCTTGAAGGAAGGAGGGATTCTTGTTCCTGAAGGAGGCTTAGCCTTGTCACCTGCAGAGGTGCGAAAGATTGCCCATAGAATAGGGAAGCCTGTAGTGTTAAAAATGCAGGTTTGGCTGACAGGAAGAGCCAGTATGGGAGGAATTCAGTTTGCCGAAACCCCCCAGGAAGCAGCAGATGCAGCTAAAAAGATGTTCGGAATGAAGGTCAAGAGTTTTGTCATCGATAAGATCTTAGTGGAGGAGAAACTAAAAATAAAATCAGAGTATTTTGCAGGGCTCGTCATCGATGACTCTAAAAAATCACCCTCGATCATTTTTAGTTCAATTGGAGGCACGGGAATCGAAGAGATTGCCCGCAGCCATCCGGAAAATGTTTCTCAGGCTCATATTGATGTGTTGACCGGTTTAAGAGATTACGAGGCCCGAAACCTCATCGCGAAAACGGGAATATCTGGAAAGTTACTCCTTCAGATCTCAGATGTATTGACAAAGTTTTATAAAATCGCCCGCCAATATGACTCCCGCTCAGCAGAGATGAATCCCCTGGTTCTGACAGAAGACAATCTGGTTTATGCTGCTGACTGTCATCTGACAATCGATGATTATGCAGCTTATCGCCATCCAGAATTGGGCATCGAAGTGGCAAGAGAGTTTGACCGTCCGCCAACCTGGTTAGAGAAAATAGCCTATCAAGTGGAGAAAAAAGATTATCGTGGGACATTTTATTTTTTTCAGATGGCAGAGGATATATCTGCAGAAGAAAAGTTCATAGGATTCCACGGTGCTGGTGGTGGCGGTTCTATGATGTCCATGGATGCCGTGCTCAAGAGAGGGTTTAAGCTGGCCAACTACTGTGACACCAGCGGAAATCCTTC
>WVZK01000007.1:20601-24692 GCA_011772475.1 Candidatus Aminicenantota bacterium
TCGGGTGTTGCCAGCCAAGAGCAATACCATTCCGCAAGAGGCATGGTGAAGGCTTTCCATGAGGAGAAGCTCAGTATTCCTGGCGTTATCCGTCTCGGGGGAAACTTCGAGGAAAAAGCCATTGAAATCCTTACGACTTATCTTAAGGATATCCCGGCCAAAGTGGAGGGATACGGCCGTGATGACTCGCCCGAGTTTTGTGCTCAAAGGCTTGAGGAATTAATAAAAGAAAATCAATCTGCCTGTCATGAAGTAAGACTCATTGTTGACCGTGCCCTCCCTAAAAACTGTTATTCTTTTGAGACTTTAACAGGGAAGATTTCCATCGACCACAATAAATGTCAGGATTGTAATACAAAGGGCTGCATCGAAGCTTGTAAGGCCGGAATCTTGAAGCTTGAGAACGGAAAGCCTGTGCTTTCGGTTTCCCGAGAGGAAGCTAAGAAAGGTAAATGTACAGAGAGTCTGGCTTGTGAAATATTTTGCACCTTTCATGAGCAGGATGCCATTTTTATCCATCTTCCCATCCCCGGCTTAAAAGAATACAGAGCGAAAATAGTTAAAAAGAGCTAATAACGAGGAAAAAAGGCAGATTTAGAAGGTTATAAAAGCCTGGAGAATAGAGAGTTAATAATGTCAATACTTGTGGATGAAAAATCTAAGGTTATTGTTCAAGGCATAACCGGCAGAGAGGGAATGGTTCGCACTCGATTGATGAAGGATTACGGCACGCGCGTGGTGGCTGGTGTGACTCCTGGCAAAGGAGGAGGAGAAGTTCATGGAGTACCTGTCTTTGATTCGGTGGCGGAGGCGTGGGAGAAGGCGGGGCAGATAGATATAAGCGTTATTTTTGTGCCCGCTTTTTTAGTGAAGAATGCGGCTTTGGAGGCAATAGATGCCGGAGTCAAGCTCCTGGTCTTAGTTCCAGATAGGGTGCCTATATTTGATGTTCTTGAGATCATCCGTCTTGCTGAGGACAAGGGTGCTCATTTTGTCGGCCCCAACACTCTGGGCCTTGTTAGCCCGGGGAAAGCTGTGCTGGGAATGATCGGGGGCCGGGCAGAGAGAGCCAAGGAATGGTTTCGTCCTGGCAATACGGGAGTAAGCTCGAGGAGCGGAGGGATGACTTCTGCCATCTCCTATTATTTAACAGAAGAAGGTTTGGGTCAGAGTACGATCGTTCATGTGGGAGGCGATGCTATCCTTGGTCTTACTCATCCTGAGATTATGCAGCTTTTTGAGCATGATGACGAGACGGGGACGGTGGTTATGTTCGGGGAAATCGGAACCACCCAGGAAGAAAGGGTGGCAGACCTGATAGAAACGGGAAGGTTCACCAAGCCGCTTATAGCCTTTATAGGGGGAAAAGCCGCCAAGTCGGGGACTAGATTCTCTCATGCCGGTGCCATTGTTGAGGGATCAAGAGGTTCTTATGAAAGCAAAGTTAAAAGATTAAAAGAAGTCGGAGTCCATATGGCCGACTCCATATCAGATATTCCCAAGATCGCCAAAAAGCTCCAAGGTAAAAAAGGAGGATAAAAATGGGAGAGCTTCATTGGAAGACAGCCATCACTGATGTTAAACCTAATAAAATATGCTTGAGAGGATATCCACTGGATAAACTCATGGGTAAAATTTCTTTTGCTCAGGCTATTTATCTGGTTTTAAAAGGCGAATTCCCGACACCTGATGCGGGAAAGCTTATCGATGCGATTTTTGTCTCCTCAGTGGACCATGGAGCCAGTCCTCCCTCAGTTCTTGCAGCCAGGACTGTGGCCTCTACAGGAGCTGAGTTGAATTCAGCCATAGCAGCCGGAGTTCAAGCTATATCGCGGTATCACGGAGGAGCTATCGAGGAGGGGATGAAGCTTTTTCTGGAGATCGCGAAACGAATGGAAGGGGACAAGTCTTCTGAGGAAAAAATTGTTCCTGAGGTTCTCAAAGAAATGAAGGAGAAAGGAAAGCGTGCTTCTGGGTTTGGCCATCGTCTTCACACCCAAGATCCCAGAACAGAAAAACTTTTCTCCCTGGCTGGGGAACTCGGATTTTCGGGGAAATATGTCAGAATAGCCCGGGCAATAGAGAAAAGTCTGGAGGACCTGCAGGGCAAGACGCTTCCGATAAATGTCGACGGGGCGATAGCTGCCTTGCTCTGTGAGCTTGGAATTTCTCCAGAGATAGGGAATGCCTTTTTCATTATTGCCCGGGTGCCCGGGCTCGTGGCCCATATTCATGAAGAGAAGACGCGGATGAGGCCCATGAGAAAGATTCATCCTCAGGATTATGAGTATGATGGGCCAGAAGAAAGGAAGATAGAATGATAGAAGAACTTTTACGTCTAATGCCTGAATTTAAGCTTATTAAAGATGCCAAAATCAAGGAAAAAACCATCAATGTCTGGAAAGAGGCGATGAAAAAGAGCGGATGGACGTTTGATGATCTGCGCCAAATGCCTTTTACTCTGCTTATTGAAAGAACTTCGGTGAACATCATAGAGCACACCAGGGCAGTGGCCCGTTGCGCTTTGGAGATTGCGGAGGTGTTTGGTAAAGAATATGATGAAAAGATTCGAATAAACCGGGATTATCTTTTGGCAGGCGCGATACTCCATGATGTTGGAAAATTATTTGAATATAAGAGATTAAAGGGAAAGTTTGTCAAAAGCGAAGAAGGCAAGCTCCTCCGCCATCCCATCTCAGGAGCTGCATTTGCTTCGCAGCACGGTCTTCCCCAGGAGGTGGTCCACATCATCGCCGCCCATTCCAAGGAAGGAGATGGAGCAAGGAACACCGTGGAAGCAGTCATCGTCAATCATGCTGACTTTGTTAATTTTGAGGCCTTAGAGATATAAGAAAGGATAAAAGAGGCAAATTTGGGAAAAACATTCTCTGAAAAGGTTCTCGGCTTAAAAGCGCAGAAAGAGGTCCAGGCTGGAGAGGTTGTAACCGTCTCTCCGGATTACATTCTCTCCCATGATAATTCGGCAGCTATCATCAAGGAATTTCATAAGCTCGGAGTCAAAGATGTGATCTCTCCTCAAAAACTTGTCATTATTCTGGACCATGTAGTCCCTGCTGCCTCAGAAAAATATGCCCTGAACCACAAAACCATAAGGGAATTTGTCTCCGCTCAGAAAATTCAAAATTTCTTTGATATCCCCAGCGGGATCTGCCACCAGGTTTTCTCCGAGAATGGATTTGCTCTTCCTGGAAAGCTGATCCTGGGCGCTGATTCGCACACCACAAGTTATGGAGCTTTCGGAGCATTTGCGGCAGGTATCGGACGCTCTGAAGTGGCTACTCTCTGGGCCACCGATGAGATTTGGCTCAGGGTTCCGGAGACAATAAAAATTGAGATAGAAGGCGAGCTCCCTTCCGGAGTTTATGCCAAAGACGTTATATTGAAAATCATAGGAGATGAAGGAGCAGACAGAGCCAATTACAAAGCGGTGGAATTTACGGGAGAGGCGGTAAAAAAATTCAGCCTGGCCTCCCGCCTGGTTCTAGCCAACATGGCTGCCGAGATGGGAGCCAAGAACGGCTATTTTGAGGCCGATGAAGACACTCTTCTCTGGCTCAAAGAAAGAGCTAAGGATAAATTTGAAGTTATAACCTCAGATCCGGATGCCGAGTATGAAGCAGTCCTCAACTATAATATTTCCTCGTTGGAGCCTCAGGTAGCTTGCCCTCACACTGTAGATAATGTCAGGCCCATCTCAGAGGCTGAAGGAACAGAATTTAATCAAGCTGTCATCGGAACTTGTACAAACGGGAGGCTCGAGGATTTAGAGATTGCAGCAGGCATTTTAAAAGGGAAGAAGGTTCACTGCAACGTGAGAGCGCTCATCATTCCGGCCTCGAGGCAAGAGTATTTGCACGCTCTAAAGAAAGGAATCCTGGAAATTCTGGCAGAGGCAGGTTGCGTGATATTAAACCCGGGCTGCGGTCCCTGCCTGGGTGCTCATCAGGGAATCCTTGCCCCCGGAGAGGTTGCTCTAAGCACGGCAAACCGCAATTTCCGAGGCAGGATGGGAAGCAGGGAAGCCCAGATTTATTTGGCTTCCCCGGCTACAGTCGCCGCATCGTCTCTTG
>WVZK01000007.1:24700-28939 GCA_011772475.1 Candidatus Aminicenantota bacterium
GGAGATAACGTCAATACGGACGTTATTTTTCCAGGAAAATATACCTATTCTATCCTGGAACCTGAGGAAATGGCTCGACACGCGCTCGAAGATTTAGACCCTGATTTCGCTCAGAACGTAAAGCCGGGAGATATCATCGTCGCCGGTAGCAATTTCGGCTGTGGAAGTTCAAGAGAGCAGGCTGCAACATGTTTGAAGTATGCTGGAGTCCAGGCAGTCGTAGCCAAATCTTTTGCCCGGATTTTTTTCAGGAATGCCATAAACCAGGGATTGCCCGTGCTTCAATCAGAGGAGGCTGTGGACAGTATCGAGGATGGGGAGGAGATTGAAATAGATTTCATAGGGGGAAAAATAAAAACCGTGAGGAGTGATTTTACATTTCCTCCGTTTCCTGACTCAGTAATGGGAATCCTGGAAGCAGGAGGACTTATTCCCTACACAAAAAAGAAATTGGAAGGAAAATGAAAAGAGGAGGTACTGATGCCCAAGTATAAGATCGCCTTACTCCCTGGAGATGGGGTAGGGAAAGACGTCATGGAAGCAGCTATGATAGTTCTTGAGAAAATAGGCCTCGATGCTGAATACATCGAGGGTGATATAGGCTGGGAATTCTGGTGCAAAGAAGGAAATCCTGTGCCGGACCGGACAATCGAACTACTAAAGCAGACGGATGTCTGTTTGTTTGGCGCCATCACCTCAAAGCCTAAAGATGATGCTGCCCGAGAACTTGACCCATCCCTGAAGGGGATGGGGTATTCTTATTTCAGCCCTATCGTCCGCCTCCGTCAGGAATTCGACCTCTACACCTGTTTAAGGCCCTGTAAAGCTTATCCGGGCAATCCCCTCAATTACCGAGATAACATCGATCTAGTTATTTTCAGAGAAAACACAGAAGGGATGTATGCGGGAGTGGAGTTTTACCCTCTTCCAGAGGAAGTGAGACAAGCTCTTCTCGTTCATCCTAAAATGGCGAAATTTAAGGACCTTCCTCTTGATGAGATAGCTCTCTCGACAAGGATAATGACCAAAAAAGCCTGCAAGAGAATTGTGAGAAAAGCTTTCGAGTATGCCCGGAAGAATAGGCGACGCTCAGTGACTATTGTCGAGAAGCCGAATGTGTTGAGAGAGACAGGCGGACTTATGCTGGATATAGCCAGAGAGATAGCCAAGGAGTTTGATGATATAGAGTTCAAGGAGGCGAATGTTGATGCTATGACCATGTGGCTGGTTAAAAATCCAGAGGACTATGATGTTTTGGTCGCGGAAAATTTATTCGGTGACATCGTCTCAGACCTTTCAGCGCAGCTCGTTGGTGGTTTAGGCTTTGCCCGCAGCGGTAATATCGGCGATGACTATGCAATCTTTGAACCCACCCACGGTTCTGCGCCAAAATATGCAGGTCTCTATAAAGTTAATCCGACAGCGATGCTCTTGGCCACAAAAATGATGATCGAGTGGCTGGGAGAGGAAGAAAAGGCTCTAGAGATTGAAAACGCCGTTGCCCAGGTCATAAAGGAGGGCAAAGCAAGGACCTATGACCTTGGCGGAAGCTCTACTACCCTGGATGTTGCTCGTGAGGTTGCATCAAAACTTTAGATTGAATAGAGACGAGAAAAAATGGGAAAGACAATCATAGAAAAGATAATCCAGGGCCATACTAAAGAAGAAGTAAAGCCTGGCAAGATTGTCTGGATGGATCTCGATATAAGGTCTGCCCGGGATTTCGGCGGCCCGAATGTCGTTAAGAACTATGAGAAAGAATACGGAGATAGTCCGGTGGCTGACAAGAAAAAAACTTTTTTTACTTTTGACCTGTGCGTTCCGCCCTCGTCTCTCAAATACGCCGATAACCAGCAGATATGCCGCGAGTTCGCTAGAAGGCAAGGTATCGAGGTTTTTGATGTTGATATGGGAATCGGTTCGCATGTGTTGATGGAGAAAGGCCTGGCCCAGGGTGGATCGACTGTGGTGGGCACAGACAGCCATCTGAATATCCTTGGAGCTGTGGGAAGTTTTGGCCAGGGCATGGGGGACGTAGACATCACTTTTGCTTTTAAGACAGGAAAAACCTGGTTTGAAGTTCCCCAAACAGTAAAAGTATTGATCAAGGGGAGCTTTTCTTCGCCCACAACAGCCAAGGACTTGACTCTCTGCATCCTTAAAAACCTGGGGACAAAAAAGGCAGCATTGAAAGCTGTGGAATTCTATGGTGAAGCTGTGAGGGGGCTTGATTTGCCGGGCCGCATCACTCTTTGCAGCATGGTTACGGAAATGGCTGGAATCATAGGATTTATTCCTGAGTTTGGAGATTCGCTTCAAACCGAAATAGAGAATCTTTCGGGCACAAAATTTTCCCCGTACAAGGCTGATGAGGATTGCACTTACTCGGATACAGTGGAGATAGATGTCAGCGGTCTTTTCCCGCAGGTGGCAGCGCCTTTTTCACCTGATAACGTCCAAGATATCTCTGAGCTAAAAAGAGTAAAAATCGACTCAGGATTTATCGGCTCCTGCACGAACGGACGCACAGAGGACCTTGCTCTTGCTTCTCAGATCTTGAAAGGGAAGAAGATTAAAGAGGGTGTCACTCTTAAAGTTGTCCCGGCGACAAAGCGAGTTTACAAGGAGATCCTCGAGAGAGGAATCCTTGAAGATCTCTTTCTGAGCGGAGCTATCATCAGCAGTCCAGGCTGCAGCGGTTGTGCGGAGGGTCATATTGGCCTTACAGGAGAAGGGGAGGTTCAAGTCAGCACGGGCAACAGGAATTTCGCAGGAAAACAGGGGAAAGGAAAAACCTATCTGGCGAGCCCGGCCGTGGTGGCAGCATCGTGTTTAACAGGCCACATTACAAACCCGGAGGAGATATAATAAAGGTATAAAAAAAGGAAAATAGAATATGGAAAAATCCTCTATCTCAGGAAGAATCTGGGTTCTTTCGGACGATAAAAATAGATTGATAGAAGATATTGACACTGACCAGATTTATCACAATGCACTTCTTCATATCACAGAGATCTCTCAAATGGGCCAGTATGCCTTGGGCAACTTAGAGGGTTGGAAAGATTTTTCGAAAAAGGCCCGTCCAGGAGATATCATTGTCGCAGGAAGAAATTTCGGAGCTGGCTCTTCCCGGCAGCACGCTGTTGGCTGCTTTATCTCTTTGAAGATCGGATTGATTCTTGCTCCCTCTTTTGGGGCTATTTACTTTAGGAATGCAGTAAACTCAGGCTTTCCTGTCTTGAGATGTCATGTGCTTGATGATCTAGTGGCTAAAAAGGCTTTGGAAACAGGAGACGAGATCAAGGTTAACTTTCGCTCGGGCGAAGGTTTGAATGTAACCAGAAATACTCAGTTTAAGGCCGAACCTATGAGCGCTGTCCAGCTTGATATCTATGGAGCTGACGGATTGTTTAATTATGGGAAGAGAATTAACAAAGGATAACTAGATCCAATAAGAATAAAATGATTATTCTTGCCGTGGATACCACAACTTTTGCCGGCTCTGTCGCTCTTCTGGAAAAATCAAAGCTTCTTGCTGAATTCAATATTGATTCTCCATCAACTTATTCTGAACGGCTGCTGCCTGCAGTGGATTTTATCCTGAAAACAAACAGGATAAGTATCAAAGACATAGACGGTTTTGCCCTGGCTGCGGGTCCTGGCTCTTTTACTGGCATCAGGATTGGATTGAGCACTGTAAAATCCTTTGCATTTGCATCCAAAAAGCCGGTGGCAGCGGTTTCGACCTTGAAAGCACTGGCCTGGAAACTCCGTCATCCCCAAAACCATCTCATCTGCCCTCTCCTGGATGCAAAAAAAGGAGAGATCTATGCAGCTCTGTTTGAATCGAAAGCAGGGAAACTAAAAGAAATTATCCGTCAGGGAGCTTACTCGCCCGATCATTTCTTCACTCTTCTTCCCTCCAACAGGATTATTTTTTTCATAGGGAATGGCATTGATGCTTACAGGGATAAGATTTTTCAGTATTTCAAGGATAAAGCCAGGTTTTCCCATAGGTCTCCTTTTATAGCTTTTGAAGTAGGACTGCTGGGATATGAGTTGCTGAGAAAGAAAAAAGGTGTAAGTTCCCAAGAGCTTAAGCCTATCTATTTTCGAAAATCTCAAGCGGAGGAAAAAAATTAAAAGAGCCAGCCTTCCCCAGGATTCTTTTTATTTAAGAAAGATGAAGGAAGGAGACCTTCCTTTTGTTCTAGAAATTGAAAATGTCTCTTTTCCTAA
>WVZK01000007.1:29008-42592 GCA_011772475.1 Candidatus Aminicenantota bacterium
AGAAACAAATGCAGATCAACAATATCGCCATCCATCCTGATTTTAGACGGATGGGCATTGCAGAAGCAGTTATGCACAAGGTTTTGAGCGAGATTCGGATAGGAGAGGTAGAGTTTGTTACCCTGGAGGTCAGGCCATCCAATGTTGCTGCTCGATCTTTATACAATAAATTAGGTTTTGATGTTTTGGGGATAAAAGAGAACTATTATCATAACCCTCCAGAGCCCGCCCTTGTCATGGGCAAAAAACTCTAGGATTTTAATTCATGTAGGTTTGATTTATCAAACCCACCTTTTGCCTATGTAAAAAAGGAAACAGGCTACTTTTTTAAATGGGAAAGGGAGTGGCACCATCTTGTAGGGGCTTGATTCATGTAGGGGTTTGATTCATCAAACCCAGCTTTTGCCTATGTATCAATCTTATTTAATTGTAGGGGTTTGATTTATCAAACCCACCTTGCTTGAAAATTTTCAAGGCCTCCCCCAATATTAGCCGAATTCTTAAATTCATAAATTGACATTGTGTCAGACATACCTTATATATATATTGGATGCAATCTTAATTACTCTTGTAATTATATGGGCTGAAGGAGATGCCTCATATCGAGGGGAACAGGCTCACCAACAATCTAGAAACAGAAAGTCACAATTATTCCGAGGAATACTGTCATCAACTCATATCGTTTCAAAAAGCTGTGCCTTCCAAATTCCACGGCTACTCTCGCACTGTTAGCGTTTAAAGCCCAAAAGCAGCTGAAAGCAGCTGAGCTAAGATTTTATCCTTTTTCAAGAGGTCTTGCGGATGAAAGAGGAAGATAGGTCAAATAAGCAGCTCGAGGATGAATTAGTAGAATTGGTCCAGGAAATTTCTGAGATGGAAATTTCCGAAACCAAGCTGAAACGAGAGAAGGAAGAGAAAGAAAGGCTTCTTATCCAACTTATTCAATCAGTGAAAATGGCAGGAATCGAGAATCTGGCAAGTGGGATAGCCCATGAGTTCAATAACCTGCTTCAAATAATGAAGGGACACGCAGAATTTGCCAAGAAAACAAAGAAAGCAGAAGACATGGAAGAGGCTATAGATATAGTTTTAAAAGCTTCTGATAAAATCGGAAATATCATCAAGGATTTGTTAGCTTTTTCAAGAAAGGAGTCGTTTGAAAAGGTATTGTGTGACATAACCGAGCCGTTGGAATCCGTTCTCTCGCTTACAGAGGAAAAATTCAAGGAGCGCAATATTGAAATAGTGAGGAAATATGAAAAAACTTCTGCAGTAGAGGTAAATAAAGTGGAGATGCAGAGAGTATTTCTGAATATGGTTACGAATGCTCGGGATGCGATGATACCCGACGGAGGGGTTTTGGAAATAAAAGTGAAGCAGGTTGAGGATAACGTGGAAGTAAGTTTCGTTGATACAGGGAAAGGGATAAAAGATGAAAATTTAAGGAGAGTATTCGAGCCATTCTATACTACCCAGGTTGCTGTCGAAGAGGATAGCTGGCTCCAGGGCGTAGGACTTGGTTTATCTGTTTCTTATAGAATCGTGAGGCGACACGGTGGAATCATCGAAGTTGAAAGCGAAATAGGGAAAGGGAGCACTTTCACTGTCAAGTTGCCAACGAAGGGGGAAAAGGCTGAAGAAAAACGTGAAGAGAGGATAGGCGTAGAAAAACCCGAACCTCTGAATATTTTGGTAGTGGATGATGAGGAAGACATCTGTAAGATGTTTACCAAATGGTTGTCGTTAGACGGACACAGTGCGAAATATGCGCTCAAGGGGCAGGATGCTCTTGATCTTGTTAAGAAAGATAATTTTAATTTTGTGTTTTTAGATGTTGTTATGCCAGGAATTGCCAGTATAGATGTTCTTAAAGAGATAAAAAAGATTTCTCCGGAAACAAGAGTAGTGATGATAACAGATACCTTAATGGATAAGGCTTTACTTGATGAGCTAATTCAAAAAGGTGCTTTAGGCTATCTCCAAAAGCCTTTCAAGATAGAAGATATAAAAGAAATAATCAGCTAAAAAGGGGACAGGCTACTTTTTAAGCGGAAAAAAGGACAGGGCCTATTTTGTAAGGGTTTGATTCATCAAGCCCACCGCTGTGTTTTAAAGATATTTGGTTGGTCTTGTGCTGGCATTGGATTTTTCTTCTGTAGGGGTTTGATTTATCAAACCCACCTTATGGTAATTATCTAATAATTAACTTTGATCAGGCACAAGCCCTTGGCTGGAATTGTGGGGCCGGCCAAGGATCNNTTATCTAATAATTAACTTTGATCAGGCACAAACCTTTGGCTGGAACTGTAGGCCCGGCCAAAGGTCGCTTTTTTTCTCTGAAAATCTCTTCAATCCCGTCGGGCTGCATTTTCCCTCTTCCTATCTCAAAAAGCGTACCCACCATGGTTCGCACCATGTATCTTAAAAATCCATTGGCTTCAACTGTATAGATAATCTCATCGCCCTTTTTTTCTATTTCAGAGCGCATAACTTTCCTCACTGAATTCTGCAGCTGGCTGGAGGAGAAAGCTCTAAAATCTGCTTTTCTTGCGAAAAGGGGAGCAGCTTCTTTCATCAACTTAACCTTAAGAGGAGAAGACCATTGGAGGACATACCTTTGGAGAAAGGGGCTGATGATCGGAGAATTGAATACCCTGTACTGGTATATTTTTGATTTGGCCATTTTTCTTGCATGAAAATCCATGTCTATTTTTTTTAGCGAATTGATCCTTACTTCATCAGGAAGGACAGAGTTTAGAGCGCGGATAAGCTCTTCATCCTCTAGGTTGAGATTCGCTTTAAAACTGGCCACTTGTTCTTGAGCGTGAACCCCGGCATCAGTGCGTCCGGCACCGATGACATGGATTTTTTTCCGAGTGATTTTGGTCAAGGATTCTTCAAGGATGCCCTGGATTGTTCTTTTTTCAGGTTGACGCTGCCAGCCATAGAAGTCAGTTCCGTCATAACCTATAGAGAGCTTATAATTACGCATCATTTTTGTGATGGAGTTACTGGATCAGGAGGTTAGCGGAAAATAATTTTTCAGAGCCAGATTCACAGCTTCTTCCGCAGATTCAGCCTTAATCACTCCTTCGATATCCCATGTTTCCAAGCCAACAATTTTTTTTCCGTATATGGACCCGTAAGCGATTTCGGTTAGAGTCCCGAATTGACCGTTTATGGCTATAATGACATCCGAGTTCATGGCGACCAGGGAATTTCTTCCATATCCCAATCCTGTGGCAATGGCAACATCGATGTGGGGATTTGCATCCTGAGGAGAATTTCCTGGAAGGATGCCTATGGTCATGCCTCCTGCCTGTTTAGCTCCCCGTGAAGCCTCTTCCATAACTCCGCTGAGTCCTCCGCAGATTAGAATTGCGCTTTTCTCTGCAATCAATTGGCCAACTTTGAAAGCAACCTGGCGTGCTTTCGCATCTGGTTTACTACCTCCGATAACTCCAATCCTTATCATTTTTTTTAATTCCATCGCAGATTTTTCCTTCACTTCTTATAGATTATAACTTAATTAGCACAGCGCGTTTTTCTTTTCAAACAAAAAGACTAAGGCTCTTTTATATTGACGCTTCTACTCTCTTTAATTCTCGATTTTTCCTAGTTCGCCATTTTTTCATGATGCTTTGATATAACCTCTGGAATTTTATCGTCATTAGATGTGACTTGAAATGTTGTTTAAGATCGCGAGCACTTCTTTGGTAGGGATTGCCGCCTATTTGGTGGATGTTGAAGTAGATATTTCTTTTGGAATTCCTGGATTTATCACTGTCGGATTGCCCGATGCGTCGGTGCGGGAAAGTAAGGAAAGGGTAAAAGCAGCTTTAAAGAATTGTGGATACGAATTTCCTTCGAGAAAAATCACCATAAATTTAGCGCCGGCTGATAGGAGAAAAGAGGGCTCAGCCTTCGATCTTCCAATTTCTCTCGGCCTTCTTGCCCATCTTGACCTTTTTCCCCTGGAGAGGCTCCGGGATTATTTATTTATGGGCGAACTCGCCTTGGACGGAAAACTAAAACCCGTAAAAGGAATTCTCTCCTCCACTGTTCTGGCCAAGAGAAAAGGTTTTAGGGGAATGGTCATTCCCAAAGAGAACGAAAGAGAGGCGGCCCTGGTCCAGGATATAGATATATACGGCATCGAGAATTTAGTCCAGGTTGTCGAGCTGCTCATGGATGCTGATAATATTTCACCCTGCAGATATTCCTTAAAGGAACTTTTGCCTCGGCCTGAATATGATGTGGATTTTCAAGAAATAAGGGGTCAGCAGCATGTCAAGCGCGCCTTAGAAGTGGCAGCAGCCGGTTCCCATAACGTCCTTTTAATCGGTCCTCCAGGAGCTGGAAAAACAATGCTGGCCCGTAGATTGCCCACCATACTGCCGCCTTTGACTTTTGATGAAATTATTGAAGTCACCCAGATCTTCAGTGTTTCAGGGCTTTTAAAGGGCAGAGGTGTCGTAGGGGAGAGGCCTTTTCGGGCGCCCCATCACACAATCTCTGATGCGGGATTGATCGGAGGGGGCCTTATCCCCAAGCCCGGTGAAATAAGCCTTGCTCATCATGGTGTTTTATTTCTGGATGAGCTTCCTGAATTCAAAAGGCGTGTGCTCGAAAATTTAAGGCAACCTGTTGAGGAAGGAAAGGTGACGGTATCTCGCGCTTCTATGTCCGTTACTTTTCCCTCATCTTTTATGCTGGTAGGTGCTATGAATCCTTTCGAGGATGCTTACGGGGGCCTCTCTTCTTCTGGTTGCAACTGGACAGATAGCCAGAAAGGCCGTTACTACTCCAAAATATCAGGGCCTCTATTAGACAGAATTGATATTCAGGTGGAAGTCCCGAAAGTGGAATTTAAGGATATAATTTCCAAAATTGAGGGCGAGAAATCGGCGGAGATTAGAAAAAGGGTAGTTGAAGCTAGAGAAAGGCAACTTCAAAGGTTCAAAGGGAAAAGAATCTACTGCAACTCTCAAATGGGAACCAGAGAAGTGAAAAATTACTGCCAGGTTGATGATCAGGGGAAGGAACTTTTGGAATTGGCTGTGAACCGCCTGGGATTCAGCGCCAGGGCCTATACTCGGGCGTTAAAAGTTGCCCGCACAATCGCTGACCTAAACAATGAAGAGAGCATCAGTCCCGTCCATATTTCTGAGGCAATTCAATACCGCACTATGGATAAATATTTCTAAAGAAATTATTTTCTCCTTGACTTTAATCTGAGATTCCCATTTTATTATTTGTCGGGATATTTTTAGAGATAAGAGATTTTTGTTAAAATCAATATGGAAAATTTCGGAGAGTGAGGAGACTCACATGAAAAAATCAGAGATTTTGATAATGCCGAGGAGAGAATTTATCGCTTCTGCATCATTCCTAGCAATAGGAGGGCAGTTGTTCGGGATGTCTTCGCTTTCATTTCAATCTGAACAAGCGCCACCAGAGCTAAAAGAGGAGCTTACGCCCGAGGAGCTCAAGATCGTGGAAAAATCTGTAATTGCCAAGAATTTGAAGAATTATTTTATAAAGGGATACAGCTGTGCCGAGTCCCTGTTGCTGGTCTCTTTGAGGTTTCTGGGAAAGCCAGAAGAACTGGTCTGGGTTGCCAGCGGGTTTGGAGGAGGATTGTACCAGAAGGACCTTTGTGGATTTCTTACTTCTGGAGTTATGGCGATCGGTCTATCATCTGGAATGTTGAAAAAGCAAAGATTAGAAGGGAAGGAGCACTGCAAGCAGAATCTCAAGCAATACTGGCAATATTGGACATCCATGGCACCCTTGCATTGCTCTGAGATCAGGAAAGAAGATGCGACTTCTAAGGGAGATCCGGAATATAAGGTGTGCCGGCGCCTCGGGCAATTAGCTGCAGTAAAAATAGAGGAATTGATAAAGCCTGCAAAAGCTACTTTCTCTAAAACCTAGATAAGGAGTTAAAATTGGAAAAATTTAAAAACCTAATATTAGTCACTTTAATTATCTTGATTTTTGGCTATGTGACAGCTCAGGAAAACCAACAAAAGATTGCAGAAAAAGTAGAACCAATTGTTATGCAGGTTATGAAATCCCATGAACTACCGGGGCTAGCCATAGGCATTGTGAAAGATAATGAAATAGTTTATGCCAAGGGTTTTGGTGTGAAAAATATCGATACAAAAGAGCCCGTTACGACAAAGTCATTATTCCACATGGCCTCGGTTTCAAAACCTTTTTCTGCGACAGCCATCATGCAGCTTGTTGAACAAGGTAAAGTCAGCCTTGATGATCCTGTAGTAAAGTATCTCCCTTATTTTAAAGTAAACGATAAGAGGTATAAGGAGATCACCATAAGGCAAATGCTAGGTCATATATCAGGTATGCCTGATGTGAATGATTATCATTGGGATAAGCCGGAATATGATGATGGTGCTCTAGAGCGGTATGTAAGAAGTTTGACAGATGAGGAACTTATTGCAGCCCCCGGTGAAAGATTTTCATACAGTAACATGGCTTTTGAAGTGCTGGGGGACCTCATAGCGAAAGTTTCTGGGGTATCGTTCGAGGACTATGTGAAAAAAAATATTCTTGATCCTTTAGGAATGCATGAAAGCACTTTCCTCAAAAAAAAGGTTTCTCCAAAGTTGGCTACGACTCCACATGTCATGAAGCTGAAAACAGTTGTCAGCGATATTTATCCCTACCATCGCGCCCATGCTCCAAGTTCCACTTTACATTCAAATGTTCTGGAAATGTGTAATTGGGCGATGGCCAACATGAACAAAGGCGCCTTCAAGGGGAAAAAAATATTAAAACCGGAAAGCTATGACATCCTATGGAAACCGGCTAAACTTAACAATGGAGAAACCGGACGTGCCGGGCTTAGTTGGTTTCTAAGAACTTACAGAGAAATTAAAACTGTTTCCCATGGAGGAGGTGATGTCGGATATAGAACATATTTTATTATGATGCCGGAAAGATCAACGGCAGCGGTTGTGCTCAGTAATTGTGATTTTGCGCCAACAGGGGATATTACAATCGCAGCCTTGCTTACGATACTGGGGCTTGAGCCGCCCTCACTTCCAAAAGCACCGATTAGAGCTATCATAAGTAAGACTATTGCTGAAAAAGGCACTGAGGCAGCTATCAAGCAGTATAAAGAATTGAAAGAAAATCATCCTAAATCTTACGACTTTAGTCCGAGGCAATTAAATAGACTTGGTTATGATTTATTGAGGATGGAGAGAGTTAAAGATGCGATTGAAATCTTCAAATTGAACATAGAGGTTTATCCCAAAAATGCCAACTGCCACGACAGTCTAGGTGAGGCCTATATGACTGACGGGGATAAACAGAATGCTATCATATATTACGAAAAAGCGTTGGAGCTGGACCCTACAATGGAGTCTGCTATCAAGGCGCTAAGAAAGCTGCGGGAAAAAGATTGATTATTGTTGAGCCTTATGTGCGATTAATACAAAGGCGGGCTTGATAAATCAAGCCCCTACTATAAATATAAGATTCAATTTTAGCAAAAGGCGGGCTTGATGAATCAAGCCCCTACATTAAATATAAAATCCATTTCATTCAAAAGGGTGGGTTTGATAAATCAAACCCCTACGGATGAATGGAGCCACTACAAAAAATTCAATCATTTACAATTATTTAGCGGGAGTGCGAATCTCGAGTTCTCCCAGTTTGACAGTACTTCGTATCTCTCCAGACGGCCAGGGCCGGGGCGGCATCGGTCGTTTCTTGTCTGGTTTCTTCGCCAGATTAAAAGAGACCTCCATCCCCTCTGGCCTCTTTGAACAGACGAGCCATACCGAAACTTTACCTATCCATCCATATTCTATTTCGTTTTCTTTTAAGTAAGGGGGACTGCCCTCATTATCTTCACTCGCTGAACCTTTACCTGGAGAACTGGGAAAATGGGGCCTGGCCCCATTTTTTTTGGTATTTTCTTTTTGGGTGATTATGATTCGAGAAGTATGTTTGCCGGGTTGAACGTCAAGCGTGTACCAGCCCCAGCGGCCCTTCTGCTGCTCAACCTTTAGCTCTATTTTTTCCCCGTCCAAAAATGCAGTGACTTCAGATTCTATCTCGCCGCTTGATTCTCCGTCTGGCTCAAGCAGAATAGCCAAAGTTGCCTCTTCTGCAGGCTTCTGGAGGTCAAATTTTATATCGATTTCAGGTTGATTCTCTTGAAATGAGAGCTGAGCAGAACCATGGCTCACGGGTACGAGAAAAGGCCTGACCGGAATCGAGAGCCTATTAGGTTTAACATTTTTGCCGCCGTATTTCACTGTTCGAACGATTTCCGGATTCAACAACCTGGCTCCTTTTTGCGCATCATAGTACTGCACAGCATAGTCGCTTTCACTTTCCTTGATTACTTCAAAAGTAACTCCGGCCAGCAGAGGTTCAGAGGCTTCCTCAACTGGATAGATTTCATACACGGCAGTTTCATATCCTTCAAGCGGCACATCTAGATTCAAGCCTGCTTTATAAAGTTTTGGTGAGATTCGCCGCGTGGGATACACTCGTTCCACAACTAAAGATAAAGCCTTTGGGTCAAGACCCATGGAAGGTGATAACGACACCTTCAGAGTTCGAGGCTCGATAGAGGGATTCCTAGCAGCAATAATTCCGCGCTTCCCGGCAAAGTGGACATATCCGTAGGCCTGGCTTTCTCCTGGATCCCCACCGACCATCTCTGTTGAGCGCAGGACTTCAAATCTATCCTTTGCCCAGCGGATGGATTTTGCCAGGGCATTCCATTCGCCATCTGTAAGCAAATCTGGAGAGACATAAAGCTCCCACATCGAGACACCGCGCGCAAAATAGAGGAGCGCATTGTCCGTAAATTTATCCAAAGGCTCTGCCTCTCCTCCCAATTTCTGCAGATTCCCTTTAATGATCCCGTGAGTCATCAGATTAGCGATCGGGAACCAGAAGTCGTTCTTCCCGTAATCTTCAAAGAGTACGTAATCGCGGTAGGTGATGGCCCCGTCACGACGGCTTATCGAGGGGACATTGGCATAGCCGTAGTCGCTGCCCTGCATCCAGATCGTGTTGGCGTACTTTACCCACCAGGGGCTTAGCCAGGTTCCAGAGGTTACATTCAGGAAGATGTTTGGGTTTTCAGCCCGCACAGACTGACAAAGATCAATTACCGATTCCATAACAGCCCTGCGGGAATATATTCCGATAGCATGACCGTGGTCTGGTTCACTGCAAGAGAATTGGATTCCATCCCACTTGTAATAGCCCACGCCATTGTTGCGGATAAAATCTAATACTCTTTTCTTGAAGAGCTGGCGATATCGTTTCCCGGCTAAGCATAGCTGGCCCCTTCCTTCCTCGCGGCCGGGGATAACTTCGTACCCGTGGTTGAGCATCCACTCAATCCGCCACGTCCTGTTCGAGTAGCCGCCAATAGGACCAAACCACATTCCAAGGCTTGTTCCTATTCCTTTTAAGGCCTCAACCACTGGCGCGAGGTCTTGCGGAAACTGTGACTTGCTCAACACCCAGTCGCTTTTGTAAACATCCCAGCCGTCGTCCAGAACAAAGGCATCCAGCTTCAATCCATGCTTTTCGACCATTTCTTTCTTGAAGGATTCGATAATTCGGAGTAGGTTTTTGTCATTCATGACATTGGCTGGACTTTTCACTATTTCAGGAGCCCTCACATCATACCAGCTGTTGTAAAGAAGAAACGGTTTTAGAGGAGCGACTCGAATCCGGTCCAGATACTTCCAGAACCAGAGTTTGACATTCTGGTTCGGGGAAAGCCCTGCCGCAACCCATTCGCTCTCTATCCAGGAACTTCCGATCCGCTCCCCCAATTCCTGCCCGCAACGCAGAGCTGTTTTACCTGTCTCTGCGGGCTTCAGGGAATTTACTGAAGTCGGGTATTCCAGTCCGAAAAAAGCTCCTCCTTGCTTGTGCTGTAGCGCCAGTGGTTGTCCGAACCCTCCAGGTTTAAGAATTGTCACATTTCCGAAAACAAGACCTCGGCGGGGCCAGACCCATCTCAGGAAATGGCGGCCTGGTCTGGAATCGCGAACTGCAATTTTTCGCTTTGTATAGAATGCGTCCTTTTCGAGTTTATATGTTATCCGTATCTCCAAAGAACTGTTCAGTCCCTTGAAGAAAAGGTTTAATTCTTTGCCATCTTCGGGGAGCTCCTGGACATCTTGGCGCAGAAGTTGAAAATTATGCTTGGAGAGCATTATGGGATTTTCTGCATTATTCACGTTCTCTGGCGCCCGCCAGCCAGTCCACATCAAATTCAGGCCAAAGTCAGCATCGGTTTCGATCGAAAAGGGCCGTGTCCCGTACTCAGCTGACCACTCAGGCTGCGCTTCAAGCCTGTCAGAATCGAGCATTCTCTCCTTAAAGATTACTAAGCATTTAATCCTCTCGTTGCTCAGTGAAAGAATCTGCTCATCGCTTTCTTTTTTCTCTTCGAATACAACATCTTGAGCAAAGCTCGAGGAAGCAAAAAACAACAGTAGTGCAAGTGTAAAAAACCAGCGCGGTCTTAAATTTTTCATATCAATCCTCCATCGCTGAAAAAAAACTTTCTGCTGTTCTTTCCTGAAAGGATGAGCTGCTTGTGAGGTCCACCTTTAGGGTGCAGCTACAGCAATTTATTAAGTTTATTAAGGGTCTCTTCGAAGGATTCGGGTTTTAAGGTCCGGATAGATTTTCCGGGTATTCCTATCCATTCTGGATAAACATTTATTTTGGTCAGGGCAGATTTAAGCTCCTCCATAAAAACTCCCATGCCAGAAATAAATTCAATATCTCTCGGAAATTCTCTTTTGCTTTTTGTCTTTTCCTTCCATCTCCCCACAAGCTCTATCCCGCAGGATGGGCTTGCTTCAGCTCCGATAACTGCTATTATTTTATAATCTTTTTTGACATACCATTTCAGGTTGTCAGCGATCTTATCGGCCAGCTGGCGGTATATTTTCCTGATTTTCGGGTGGTCATAAGATTCTTTGGGCAGAGCTTTCCTGAATATTCCTGAAAGTTCAATCTCAGGGCAGAGAATTTGGTAGAGGCTTACACCTTTTTCAATAAGGAGATTTATTACTTCTTCTTCAAGACCGGGATAGGTAGCAAGATTGTCTTCCAGCGAATGAACGTTTAGCAGGCAGTGGGCCACGAGAACAATTTTCCCGCTTCTCTTATCCTTCATATCAATTCCAACTGATTCCTGGGATCTTTCTGCGGGCAACAGCCGAAATTTTTCCCATTGACTGAGCATACGGTCTGAGAATAAAGCTGTAGGAATATCCTCTTACCGGCAATCTATATTCAGGATGGGCCCGCGCCCGATCCCCCCAGCTTGTATCCCCTCCTACTCCCATCTGTTTGTAATCCAGCTTCAAGGTGACGAGGTCACGCTTTTTTACATGGTAGGTGTGTCTTTGCTTTTTTTCGAGACCTGGATCAAAGTCTTCATCAATGAAAGGAAGAACGCTGATGCTTAAGAGAGGAAGGCCGACGGCAATGAGCCCCGTACTCTTATCATTTGTTAGGGCTACCCAGCGGACATCTGTTTTGTTTCCGTTTTCTTGAGGCCGGATATAGGGATGATACTGGTCGATGACCTTTCCGCTGTAAACACCAACCGCAGCTCCTGTTTTCCTGTCCCAGTAATTTTCATGAGGTCCCCTGCCGTACCAAGTCATATCTTCAAACTCAGCAGGTAAGGTCATCTTCATGCCAAACCGGGGCATCTCAGGCAGATTAGTGTTCGCGGGCTCAAAGCTGTTATTAATAATAATATCGCCGTTGCCGAGGATTCTATAGGTTGTGTAGTATTTTGCGCTTGCTGTGGGAAGAGTTGAGACAAGATTGATTTGAATTTCCTGAGCACTAATCTGTTCTGCAGTTAGCTTATTGGTGATTCTTTTGTCTCCGGCTTCGCGCCAGATTTCCAGCCGCCGAGGCATTCCCCAGCCAAAGTCATTATCAGTGGGCGCTCTCCAGAAATTGGGCATAGGTCCGGTTTTGATAAGCTCTTTACCTTGAAAGGCATATGATGTTATTTCTCCATTTCTTCTGTCCACAACAACGGTGAAATCCTTTCCCTTGATTTGGAAGGACTCTTCTTTTTCTTCGAGTGTCAATTCCGGCAGTTGGGATAAATCTATCCCTGGACTGGGCTCATAAAAAGGTAATTTAAATTGTTCCCAGGCAACCTCATAACCTTTGGAAATAAGAGGCGTTTCATCTTTTTGGGTAAAACTTAATTTAAGGAAGTACTCCACACCCGGTAAAGGTTTAATCTCAGGAAAGGGCAGCTTGATTGCTTTTGAATGACGTGGAGGAATATCCAACTGGGGAAATTTGCTTTCAGCAACGAGTTCATCGTCGCCCATGATAGTCCACTTCATCTCGACCTTATCGAGGTCTGTAAAATCATACCTGTTAAGGATCTCAACCTCACCATTCTTCAAATCAACAGGTTTTACGTTTATGTATTGATAAACCTTCTTTACTTCCCATAGATGAGGATGTATCTTCCTGTCGGGAAAAACCAGTCCGTTGATGCAAAAATTCCTGTCGCTCGGAGTACCGGGCGGCCCATAATCGCCTCCATAGGCCCAGAATTCCTCGCCCTCCTCGGTTTTTTTAAGCAAGCCCTGGTCAACCCAATCCCAGATAAAACCGCCCTGCAGCTCTTTGTGTTCATCAAAAAAATCCCAGTAATCCTGGAGATTGCCGACGCTGTTTCCCATGGCATGGGCGTATTCACACATTATAAGCGGGCGGTTTTCCAGCCCCTTTCTGAGGTATTCTTCAAGATGCTGAATAGTGCGGTACATCGGGCAGACGATATCCGTATGAGGACCCGTTTCGGCGCGTTCGTACTGAACCGGTCTAGAGGGATCGCGGTCTTTAATCCATTGATAAGTAGCACCGAAATTCACACCGTCGCCAGCTTCATTCCCCAAAGACCAGATGATGATACAGGGATGGTTCTTATCCCTCTCGACCATGCTGATTGTACGATCCAGATGAGCTTCCTTCCATTCCGGATTATTGCCCAGTGTTTTATCTGGATCATATCCCATGCCGTGAGATTCGATGTTTGCCTCATCGACGATATAAAGACCGTATTCATCACAAAGCTCGTACCAGCGGGGAACGTTCGGATAATGGCTTGTTCGCACTGCGTTGATGTTAGATCTTTTCATCAACTGGATATCTTTGATCATGTATTTTTCTGAGACAACGCGGCCGGTTTCTGGCTCATGCTCATGGCGGTTTACACCCTTAATCAAGATTGGCACACCGTTAACCAGCAACTGGCCTCCTTTTATCTCAACTTTCCTGAATCCGGTTCTCGAGCCAACAACCTCAATTGTTTTTTCTTTATCATCCTTGAGAGAAAGGACCAGGGAGTAGAGGTTAGGAGTTTCAGCAGTCCATTTCGCTGGGTTTTCTAAAGATTGTTCAAACGGGATTTCCTGCTCTTCGGATTCTCCGAGATTTAATTCTTTAACAAGCGGCGGAGTGAATTCTGATTCATTTTGAGCGTCAAAAAGTTCCATCTGCAGATAGTACTTTCCC
>WVZK01000169.1 GCA_011772475.1 Candidatus Aminicenantota bacterium
CTGCCCATATCCTCCTCCTTCAGTTCAGGAAAATTCTAACATATCTCCTGTACCGTTTTTAGAGGGGGCAGATCAACCGCTCCCGGAAGGACAAGCAGTCCTTCTGCATCGATTACAGTGTCAGCCTCGATGCTTGATAAGTCTCCTACCTCAATGATCTGTTCACCTTGAATGAGAACATCCCGGTGGGAAACAGTCTGACTCGAGACAACCGTCCCCCCTCGTATGAGCGTGGTCTTTATTTCCTTCACCCTTAGTTCTCTTTCTTTTTCTCCGACTCTGGAATGACCCATTCAACTGGCGGCATTTCCACCTTATCCGGAAGCTCGGACATCTCGCCGGTGGCTGCAAAGTGCATAACTCCCTTTCGAAATTTCTCCGAGGTTCTCATTGCTGCTCTGATGGCTCCATGGGGTCCCCTGATCACAGGAATAAACTTGCTGTTCTTGAAATAAGGAACCAGTTCCAGTGCGTTCTCATACGGAGTGGATGTATCCCAGGTTCCATGAACAATCACAGTCGGGATATCTGTTTCGAAGTTCTGGCGGAATTCATCTCCTAAATCACTTCCCCAGACATCTCGAGTCATCGTGTAATGCGAATTAATATCTCCTAAGATTTTTACAGCAAGATCTGCTTTGAGTTCCGCCTCTCGGTCAGGAGTGATCCCAGAGCCGTGGTCAAGCATATAAAAACTCGCAGTACTGAACCTTCTTGAACCCTGTCGTAGGACGGCTCTTTTTGCTGCCTCGCTGAAATTCCCGTTATAAAGTGTGATCACATTTGCTGGCCATCCGGGCAAACCTCCAGAGTATCCCCTGGCCAAACGTCCTGCCTCTCGTGCTGTGAACAGTACCTCTTGGGGCTCACGGGTTTTCGGGTCGGTCACCGTAACCTTCACAGGCTTCTTCTTGACTCGCTTAACTACTGTCTTTATAGCCTCGATAAGTCCTCCCTCGGGAATTAGACCCTTTATCTCAGGTGCTTTTTCCGCCTCTGCGGCTACATCTTTATATACATTCCATAAATGTCCGGGATGATCATAGGTGTGGTTAGGGCCCTCCATGCCACGAAGAATCGCACGTTCCACAATTTCCGGATAATAGCGCATAAAAGCCATCCCCCAATGAGAGCCAAAGCTGCCTCCCCAGATTATGATCTTTTCATATCCCAATGCTTTTCGGACATCGTTGACATCAGCGGCTGCCTCGATAACCGTCAAGCCACTCAAATCAACACCTTGCCCTTCCCAAAATGCCCTTTCTTTGGCACAAACCTCCCGAAGCGCTGCTACAGCCTCTTCTTCTGTGACCGCCCTATCCAGCGGGAAGTTCGTATTGATATCGATTATGGTATTGGGCTTGGATGACCCGATGCCCCGCTGACCGACCACGACAACGTCTGAAACGTCCAATAATGGAAGCCATCTTTCTTCGAAAGTCCCGAGTCTTTCGAGAGACCTCTCTAATCCAGCAAAGCTCGGTCCGCCATGTAAAAAGAAGATTGGAGGGGTGCCTGGTTTGGCTTTTGCTGAGGCGCTAAAACGGTAGATTTCGATTCCGATGACAGCGCTTTTTTTATCAGACCGTTTTGTAGGAACAAACATCATCCCCCGCTCTGCTGCAAAAAAGCCGCCATCTTTAAGCCGGATGCGCTCTGGGTAGAGGAAGATCGTGCCTAGGGCAGGACTCTCGGCAACTGCCTTGTGAAAAGAATCAGCCTCAGCTAACTCGGTTTGAACCAATAGACTTCCACACGCAAAAATCAATACAGTAGTAATAATTAACATTCTTTTCATTTATTCCTCCTTATTCATCCTTATACTTATTTATACTAATAAGCATGCCACAAATATAAGGTGCAGGGCTATCAAGATTCCTTCAAATCAAGCAAGAGGTAGGGGCACCAGGCTCGCCCAACACGCTCAGCCAACAAGCTCGTTAATCGAGAAATAATTGGCACGATCAGGCGAAGCTTGCCGTGGCCTTGAGAAACAGCTCTATCTCCTCCGGCGTATTATAATGACAGGCCGACAACCTGATAAAGCTTGAAATACCGAGCTGTTTCAACATAGCCGCAAAAAACGGATCTTGCCCGGGGGCATGGAGCCTGAGCCGCTCATTCTTGTAAAGTTCGCAACCTTTAGCCGATTCAATTCCTTCCAGGTTAAAACCAACAAGACAGGCGCGGCTTGAT
Organism: Candidatus Aminicenantota bacterium; assembly: GCA_011772475.1. Lineage (GTDB taxonomy): Bacteria > Acidobacteriota > Aminicenantia > Aminicenantales > Aminicenantaceae > SOIV01. The sequence continues at coordinate 2,197 of WVZK01000169.1, forward strand.
AGGTCCTCTCCCATCCCATAGACAGTGACATGCTTCATATCCTTAAAGCCAGTAGTTTTATCTGTGCCGTTGATTAGCGTAGATAGAAGGCCTGTCGAATGTGCCTTAATACTCTTCATGGCTGCTAAAACCAGCGCCCGCCGATCAGTAGAATCTGTGAAATGGCCCCCCAGCCAGCACAGATAGTCAACAACAGCTGACCAGGCCGCATAGGATTGATGCTCTACGCCCCCCAGATCCCAACTCGTTTCAGGCTTATAAATATATTTCCAATGTGGAAGCTTGGCTAATCTATCTGAAACGTGAGCATATCCGCATCCTTTGACGCCATAGTTTTTATAGGGGGCAAAGACATAAGCATCAGCTCCTATTTCTTCGACGTCAACAAGATCAGAAGGCGTGTACTGGACGCCATCCACCATGATGTACAACTCAGGCTTTATCTTCCTTGCTTCTTCGACAATCGTGCGGACATCAAATATTTCACCGGTAACGTTAGAAGTGTGGATGACAGCAAGAAAACAGGTGTCCTTATCTATTTTTTTGAAAATTGTGTCCAGCTCGACGGAGCCTGTTTCTCTATTGGGTTCAGCGATGCGCTCCTCTTTCCCGTATTTTTCGGAAAACTGCGTTATTGCACTACGGACTGAAGCGTGATCCAGTCCAGTTGTGACAACGTTTGTTCCTGGGATTGAGGAGAGAACCGCGTTTGTGATGCGATATATCACGTGGCTGCTACTCCAGCCCGGTATGGTCTGCCCAGACTTTGCTCCGAAAAAGATCATGAGGTCTTCGATCCCTTTGGCAGTGACCTCAACTGAGTGAGCAGATCCAGGATTCGCTCTTCCTTGCTGGTCAGGTAGGCGTGTTTCATTTGCCATTGCCTCTATAACTGATTTTGGTCTTAGCGAGCCTGATGCGGCTTCAAAGTAAATCCGCTTTCCGGAATAAGGATCTGAATCGACATACTCAAAACGGCTCCTTATCTCTTCCATCAGCTCTGGAGAATACAAACCTTTTTCGTATTCTTTATCCATTGTTCAATCTCCTTCGCATCTGAACAAATATTCCCCAAATCACTTTATAAAAGAAAATATTATGGATTCTGATGATTTAAAACCCAATCTTGATATATCGTATTGCCAAGCATTACAAAAGCATAACAATATTTATACCAGATAGTAGATATATACTAGATACTAGTGAATAAGAAATCAAGATACTACTACTTTCTAGTGGATTTCATGAGGATATGGCATCTCCCTCCGGCTGATGTTGTCTTCAGCCTGTGTCCATGAACAGACAAAAGGCAATTTGAGTTGCTTAAATAGAATTCTTTGTTTTAACATATGAAAACAACAAAAGATTGAAGAAGAGGAGGAAGGGATGAACGCTAAAAAAATTACTGCATCCGGAATGGCGATTTTGATATCCCTGGCCTTTGCCTTTCTGGCTTTTGCTTATCTGGCTTTTCCCTATCCAACGGTATTTCCTACTGGAACCACTATTTATAAACCTGACGAATGCTACAGTAGTTATATTCTGGTTCCTGACCATGCCTCGCATGGCAATCATCCATCTGCCAAAGTCAGGGCAAAAAGCAAAATCCCCGATGATATCCGTCTTATTGACATGAACGGCAATGTGGTACACACCTGGAAGGTTATTCCCAACTTTAATAAACGATCCAGACTACTTCCCAACGGTCATCTGCTTTATGTTGCTCCGGAAAAAACTATCATTGAATATGACTGGGATGGCAACGTGGTCTGGACTCATGAAGGCATTGATTCAGTAAATGACCTGCGATGGCTACCCAACAATAACAGGCTATTACTTGATCATCAACCGCTGCCTGAAGATTATCAGAAACAGGTAAAAGATGTAGAAATTTCTCCCTGGTGGAAGCTTCGAAAAAGAGGAAGCGAAGAGAAGCAAAAAGGCGGTGACATTTATGAAGTGACACCGGATAAGAAAATCGTCTGGGAGTGGCATGCATATAACCATCTTAATCTGAATAGATTTTCACCGGTCACACCAGAAGGAGACTGGATTCACATGAATTCAATCGCCCCCATCCCCGAGAACAAATGGTATGATGCCGGTGACAAGAGGTTCAAACCAGGCAATATCATCATAAATCCAAGAAATATAGACACTCTTTACATCGTGGATAAAGAAACAAAAAAGATAGTATGGGAGTGGACGCACGAATATAAAGGCGGATTATCACACTGCCACGAGCCTGAAATGATAGAGAAAGGGCTGCCCGGGGAAGGGAATATTATCTTGTTTGACAACGGGCTATTCCCCAGGCATAGGACCCATTGCGGACAGACATTTATTATCGAATTCAACCCGGTTACCAAGGAAATCGTCTGGAAATATGAAACCGAAGGGTACGCTAACATTAAATTCTTCAGCAAGACTATGGGATCTCAGAAGAGACTACCCAACGGAAATACGTTTATAGCCGAAGACAATACCGGGAGACTCTTTCAGGTAAAACCTGACGGCGAGATTGTCTGGGAATATGTGAACAGAGGCGGCACCTGCCGTCCATTCCCGGTTGCCTATGATTACTGCCCGCAGCTAAAAGCATTGCCTAGGCCTCCTGAGCATGCGGTAACACCACCCAACAATCTGGAATGGCATATTGAACCCGATGCATTTATAAAAAAGACTAATTAAGCCGTAGGATTAGACAATGGTCAAAGCTTCCCGCGAATTTCAGGTCTTTGCCAAACCGATCGGCTCCATCTGCAACCTGGACTGCCAATACTGTTACTACCTGAATAAAAAAGACCTCTATCCGAAGGGTGAGTCTTTTCGCATGACTGACGAAATCCTTGAGGAATACATTGTCCAACACATCGGCGCTTCCCCGGAAGAAATAATCAGGTTTTCCTGGCATGGAGGGGAGCCGACCGTCCTAGGCCTAGATTATTTTCGAAAGATTGTGGCTTTACAGCGCAAGCATCGGCCCGCTAACCAGCGTATAGTTAACGGCATGCAGACAAACGGAATTCTCCTCGATGAGGATTGGTGCCACTTTTTAGCGGAGGAAGGATTTGCTGTTGGGCTAAGCCTGGACGGTCCTCAGGAATTGCATGACCTATACCGCGTTACCAAGGACAAGAGACCCACCCACGAGAAGACGATGCAAGGATATAAGCTCCTGCAGAAGCATCGAGTTGATACTGACATTCTATGTGTAGTGAACGCGCAGAATGTCCAACACCCCACCGAAGTCTACCGCTTTTTCAAGCAAATTGAAGCTCCATACGTGACATTCCTGCCAATGGTCGAGCCTCTGCCAGGCGCCAGGGGCGAAGTAAGCATTATCACCGTGCCAGCTGATGCTTGGGGAATGTTTCTCTGCACCATATTTGACGAGTGGAGAGACCAGGATATCGGGAAGATCAAAGTCCAGATATTCGAAGAAGCTGCCAGAACAGCCTTCAGCCAGGAGCATTCGCTTTGTATTTTCCGAACTACGTGCGGCAATATTCCGGTCATCGAACACAACGGAGACTTTTATTCATGTGACCACTTCGTAGATGCTGAACACTGCCTTGGGAATATTAAGGAGACTTCCCTGGTTGAGCTCCTTGAGAGTCCAGCACAGAGAGAGTTCGGGAAAGCCAAATTGGAGACTTTACCCCGCAATTGCCAGGAATGTGAGGTCAAGGCTATGTGCAACGGGGAATGTCCCAAGAACCGGTTCCTAAAGACGCCGGATGGCGAAGCGGGGTTGAATTACCTGTGCACGGGCTATAAACGCTTTTTTACCCATTGTCAACCTTTCGTTTCAGCTTTGGCCGCCCAATGGGAGCAGCAAAACCTAGGTCAACAAATGCCGCCAGACCGGGCTACAGATGCACGGAAAGGTTTCAAACCAGGTCGGAATGACCCATGCCCCTGCGGCAGTGGCTTGAAATACAAGAAATGCTGTCTGGGCAAACGATAAACTGAATCCCCTATGCCCAGCAAAAATCCTCAAGTAACTGAATGGACATCAGGTTTTTAGTTTCTTTTTAAAGAAGGCAATGGTCCGCTCCCAAGCAAGCTTGGCCGCTTCTTCATGATATCTGGAACCTGTGTCGTTAAAAAAGGCGTGCGCCGCACCCTCATACATGAATATCTTGTAGTCTATGGATGCTTTCTTTAGAGCTGCTTCGAATTCAGGAATGCCTTGATTTATTCGCTCATCAAGACCGGCATAATGTATAAGCAAAGATGCTTTTATCTTGGGGACATCTTCAGGAGCAGGCTGTCGGCCGTAGAAAGGAACTGCTGCTTTTAAATCCGGAGAATTGACGGCAACCTGGTTTGTCACTCCTCCCCCCCAGCAGAAGCCAGTGCATCCTACCTTTCCTGTGGACTGAGGATGAGTCTTTAAGTACTTTACTGCGGCCAGGTAGTTTTTTAGTGTTGATTCTCTATCGAGCTTTCGCATTAGTGCCCGAGCTTCATTGACATCCTCTGGGGTTCCCCCAAACGGTGATAAAGCATCTGGAGCAATTGCCAAGAAACCCTCTAAGGCGACGCGCCTGGCAACGTCTTCGGTGTGGGGATTAAGACCTCTGTTTTCGTGGATAACGATCACACCAGGCAGTTTTTCATCCCCTTGGGGCCTGGCAAAATGTGCAAGAACATCGCCTGTTTCACCTGGATATTGAATATCTTTTACATGCAGGCGGGGATCATCCTTGGGAACAATTTGGGCTTGGGCATATTTATTCTCAATTAGGGGCAGAAGAGAGATAGCTGCAGCAGTGCTGCCAGCAAGAACAGCTAATTTCTTGATGAATTCACGACGATCCAGTAATCCGTTGGTGTAATCATCGTATAAGTCGATAATTTTTTGATCCATAACCCTTCCTCCTTTCTTCAGAAGATTAATATGCTTATATTTGTTGTGCTATTATAACGATTTGCTTCCAATCTTTCAAAGAAACTACAGCCAATCCAGTCGATTGGCTTCGGTATGAATGAAAAAAATTTGAAATTATCCCCAAACACATAGAACGACTGTTTTTGAATCAAAAGTTCAAACTGATACGAACTATAGAAAATTAGGAAATTACTACTGAATGAAGAAATTATTCCTGGGTCGCGGTATGGGCCGTCGCCAGTTGGACAACCGCCCAGATTTTTAAAGGCTGCGGCATTCGCGGTCTTCTTCCCCCGGGCATTCCTCTACCTCCGGCTCCCCCTCTCATTCCGCCCGTCGGGCCACCTCCTACTCTTCCTCCGCTCATTTCCCTTGTCATATCAGGTCTCTCTATCTTGGCCGTTTCAAGCCCTATGCCAATTGAACTGCCCGCCTCAGCTCCGATAGCATAAGGATGCTGCTCGCTCTGAATAAGAGGGACTTTGAGTTCATAGACGAGCATCCCGCTTGAAAATTCTATATTAATTTCGATTCCTTTTGCCTCTTCAACCCGCATCTTTTTCACTTCATCCTTGCCCGGCCCCAGGATTTCCAATTCATTCATTTGTCTCCTGGGAGCTTGGCGAGGTCTTTCTATACTCTGTTCATCTCTTCTCATGCCCCCTGGTAAATCACTCGCCTGCATGCCTACGGGATATTTGATCCCAAAAGTCTTTTCTTTGCTGCCATCCGGGTCAAACCACAGCGTAAAACCCTGCCTCATTACTTGGGTTCGTATAAATTCGTCTTCAGCAATCATACAGATGTAGAAAAAATTCTTATCATTGAGCAAACCGACAGAAACGTTATCTTCCTCAAAAAACATCATGGCTCCCAGCCAGTCTGTATTTTTACCATCGACAGTTATCTCTCGGTCCCGCCAACCGCTGTTTAGCTCGAATATGCCGTTGCCGCACTCAGCCAAAAAGAATGTAAAGAGCAATAGGATTGAAGATATTACTACTATTCTGCCAGAAAAGAATATTTTGGAGTCTTTTGATTGTGCTCTCATGTTTTTCTCCACACAAAAAATTTCTATTTTTATATTTTCCGCTTAGTATTGTTTGGATAACATGATTCCCAAAAGATTCGATTCTTATTTTATCTTTAAGCTTATCCGATTATTTCCTGGTGAATATCACTTCAAGTATCAATTCAAACTTCTCTTTCGCTACGGGATGTTCCATTCTCAAAATCACTTTATTCGAACTAACTTTAGTGAAAGTTTGGGTTATTAAGGTGTCGTGCCAGTTTAAAAATAGAGTATCATTATTAACGAAATTACAGGTTGCTTCCATGAAAGTTCCTGAACTTTCAAACCACCAATATCTCAAGATGTTCGTTTTTTCATCCCAGGCGAAAATTCCATGGGCTCCTCCCTCTTTTCCTGCTTTATCTCCTGTTGTCAAAGATCCTGAGTAATCAAAATAAACATACTTATCGTTAAGCGCTCTTTTGAATGTACCAATCCCGACGCCTTTCGCTGCTTCACTGAATGCGCTCTTCGGAACGTTAGACTCTAGATTCCAAGTTCCTAATAAAAAATCAAATTTATCCATCACGTTTGGTCTTTTGGCCATCGACTCCTCCGCTTTTGATTCATTATTTTAGCTTAAGTTGTTGTCTCCCACCCTTGAAATGATTCTGAAGAACTCTAAACCTGGTGATTAATTTACAGAATCCTTAAGAACTTTTTATTGGAAGTTTATCTTAATTATCTTTTCTCGTCCCTTTCAACTCTCCTCGAGCAGGCGCTGAAATCGTGGATGCTGGCGCAATGGATCCCACACCGGATCCAGCCGCAAAACAAAAATAGAAACGATGTCCCCAGACGGAATGGACATTAAGTACTCCAGTTGGTTGATGGCTTCCTCGTATTCACCAACAATAGTATAAATCATGGCTAAGCTATTGGAGTAGTGTGGTGCCCCGTAGGCGTCTTTGGAGAGCGGGTAAAGGCTTACAGCCCTCTTCCCTTCTCGAATGGCTTCCTCCTTTCGGCCAAGGTAAGCATAAGCAAGACCGAGGGAAGCGTGAATTCTTGAATCTTCAGGATGTTCTCTTAGGGCTTCTTCCAAGGCGATGCGTGCCTTCTCGGCATGGGTTTTCATTAAGGACTGATTATTCATTGCATGATATACCATGGCATAACCAATCTGCTTATAGAAATTAAAATACTCACCTCTAGCCACATCGTAAGATAGGGAATCAAGCCGGTCTATCACTCCTTGGAAGTTTCTTTCAAGCAGACCATTAAGAATCCACCAATAATCATTAAACCTGTGGGTAGGTAATGCTTCTAATAAAGCTCGAGCTTTTTCCGTATCGCCATTCGCCAGATAATAGACCCTTACTTTCCCGAATTGGGCCCAGATATAATTCGGTTCAATCGAAATGGCACGATCGAACCACTCCATAGCTTCTTCATATTTGCGCATTCGCTCGTAGATAAGGCCTAGAAAATGGGCTGTGCCAGGACTGCGCGGATTAAGCTTGAACGATTTTTTATAAATTTCTGCGGATTGTTCCCAGTTGCCTCGGCGCATCTGGATTGCCCCAAGGTAAGAAGGCGCCAGGTTGGGGCGAGCCTTTTGGATGCTTTCAAAAATTTCAAGCGTACGATCATAATCCTGGGTTACATAAAAATTGTAACGTGCTAATGCTAACTGAGTCTCTGGCAAATCTGGTTCAAGCTCAAGTACTTTTTCCACAGCTTCCCCTGCCTGTTTTTTTCTGGCTTCTGTCCGGTCTATCCCGGAATGAAAGGCGAGGGCATGAATATTAGCAAGACTGATGTAAGCAAACGTAAAGCCAGGATCTAGCTCAATAGCTTCCTTTATCCGTTCAATAGCTTGATCTAATTCTCCAGCAATTCTATAATCCATTCCAGTTTCATAGTGTTTCACACCACGAAGGAAAAGATCGTAGGCTTCAAGATTATCAGTAGGTTTGGCGTAAAGAGCATTGCGTTCAGGTACCAGGACCACGATATCCAATTGTCTGGCTACTTGCTCGGCTATCTCGGATTGGACAGAAAAGATGTCTTCTAAGGCGCGGTTATAACTATCAGACCAGAGATGAGTATCGTCTGATACTCTTATAAGCTGAGGAGTGACGCGCACCCGACCTTTTCCTTCAGCACTCCTGTCCCAACGCACTGTCCCCTCAAGTATATAATCAACTCCTAATTCCTCCCCTATTTGCTTCGTTGTCTTGGCGGAATCTTTATACTGCTTTGAGCTGGTCCGAGAGATGACTCCCAGCCCGTGCAAGGCTGACAGGCGGCTTGTAATCTCTTCTGTTATTCCATCAGCAAAATATTCGTCCTCTACAGGACCTAAATTTTCAAAGGGAAGGATTGCCAGCATCTTTGTCTCAGTAGAAGGAGGCACTTGTGCCTCTCTCCTGAGAAACAGAAAAGCAATTACTGCCACCGCTACAACAGCAATAATCCCAGCAATCATAATCCAGGGCTTTTTAATAATTACTGTAATTTCGCTGGAAGGAGTTGCCTTTCTCACAGGCATAATCCTCTCTATGGTCGCAACTCCTTCTTCTATCTTGATCAATTCTGAAAGGAGTTCCTTCGTATCCTTATACCTTTTCTCCTTATCCTTGTTCATACATCTTAGTGTTAATTGGCTCAGCTCTTCTGGAATCTGTATATTTATCTTCCGAGGATCAGGAGCTGTCTCTGTCTTATGTTTTAGAGCAATAGTTAACGGAGTGTCTCCTTCAAACGGCAACTTTCCGGTCATCATCTCGTAAAGAATTACTCCTAACGAGTAGATGTCAGAACGATGGTCTACTTCTTTACCGTCGACCTGCTCTGATGACATGTATTCTGGTGTCCCGATTATTTTTCCAGGACCAGTCAATCCTTTTGCTCTGAGTGAGCGGGCTATCCCAAAATCCATAATACGGGCATTGCCCTCTCTATCAATTATGATGTTGCTCGGCTTTAGATCACGATGCACTACACCTGACCGGTGTGCTTCGGCTAATCCCTCGCAAACCTGTTTGGCTATGAAAACCGCCTGCCCAGCACTTAATTGTCCCATCATCCCAATCATGCTCTTCAAACTCTCCCCGGGGATATATTCCATGGTAATGTAGTGAGTCCCTCCCTCTTCACCAAGGTCATACATCTTGCAGACATTCCTGTGGGCAATCTTGCGGGCGACTTTAAGCTCGTTTCTGAAGCGCTCTATGGTCTTTTTTTCAGAGGAGATTTCAGGTTTGATGAGCTTTAAGGCTACCTCTTCCCCTATCTTCTTATCGAATACCCTGTAGACGTTCCCCATACCCCCGCTTCCCAGCTCTTCTATAACTTCGTACCTGGAAGCAAAAGTTGTACCCCTGCTTAGCTCCTTTGCCTTCTTTTCCAGGGTTTTAGTGGGAGTTGCAGAAATCTCCTCCAGGGACGGAAGCGGTGTTGCACACTTGCCGCAGAAGCTGCTGTCCTCAGGATTTTCAAAATGACACTTAGGGCATTCCATGAACGCTATTCCATTTCTTATCAGACATCAGAATAACAAGTAATCTGATAGGAGTCAAATCTTGCCAAATTCTTATGGGTTGTTTGGGGTCAGGTCTTGTTTTTTGCCTCTCCTTAAATCTTGGAATCAGGTCTTGTTGGAATCAGGTTTGGGATCAAGTCTTGTTTTTTGTTTTATTTGGATTAGCGGGGACAGGCTTTGCTTTTTAAATTGTGCTTATATGGGTAGAGGCAAAAAACAAGACCTGACCCCCCTATTTCTTATACTCTTCCACTAGCCGCTTAAACCTTGGATTCTCGCGCAAAGGATCCCAATCAGAATCCATCTGCAAGGTGGGAACAGAGATAATGTCTCCAGCAGGGATAGAGAGGAGATATTCCAACTGGCTAATGGCATCCTCGACTTGACCAACCATAGTATAAATTAAAGCTAAGTCATAGACGAATCCAGAGGCTCCCACTGCATCTTTTGAAACAGGAGCAAGACTAACCGCTCGCTTTCCTTCTCGGATGGCTTCCTCTTTGAGATCCAGATAAGCATAAACAGCGCCAAGGGAAGCGTGAAACCTTGGATCATTAGGATTCTCTTTAACGCGCTTCTCCAACATGACAAGCGCTGACTCAGCATGAGTCTTCATCAGTGACCGATCTTTCAATGCACGGTATACTGATGCAAGGGCAAGATCTTTCTGGTAAATAAACTTTGGATCATAAAAAGAATCATCAGAAAAGGATTCTATAAGACCTTGAACTTCCTTGTAGTTCCGATCATACCAAGCAATACCAACCAGCATAGATTTAGCTCCTCTTAAATGGGAAAGTCCCTCAAGAAGGTTCCGAGCTTCTTTTGTGTTTCCTCTTGCAAGAAGACTTAATCCTGCTATCGCCAATTTAGCAGAATTATTATCGGGATTAATAGAGAGAGCGCGGTTGAACCATTCTTCGGCTTCTTGGTATCTTCTCAAGAATCTGTAGGAAAGACCTATCTGAAAGGGAGTATCATCAACGCGTGGATTAAGCTTAAATGCCTTTTTAAGATTTTCAAGAGATTCTTCCCACTTACCCTGACGCCTCTGAATATAGCCAAGTAATTTCGGCGGGGTGTTAGGGCGAGCTTTCTGCACAAATTCAAATATTTCCAAGGCTCGATCATAGTCCCTGAGCCCACGGTAGTAGTAGTACCCTAAGGCTAGATTTGCCTCAGGCAGATCAGGGTCGAGCTCCAGGGCCCTATCCACAGCTGCCTTTGATCTTTCCAAACGTTCCTCAGCGCGGTCCCAGCCACTAAAATACATCCAGGAATGAACCAAGGAAATCCATATATGTGCCATGATGAAGTCGGGATCTAATTCTATCGCTTTTCCTAATAGTTCCATGGCACGGTCGAATTCTTCGGGTTCTGCGTTTAACCATCCTTGATACTCATGTTTTAGTCCTTTCAGGTAATAATTGTAGGCCTCAAGGCTATCAGTAGGCTTGGCTAACAAAGCATTGCGTTCCGGTTCAAGTACTGTGATGTCCAGCTGTTTGGTTACCTGTTCAGCAATCTCGGACTGGACAAAAAAGATGTCCTCGATGACTCTATCGAAAGAATCGGACCAGAGATGAGTTTCATACGAAACCCGGATTAGCTGTGGTGTTATACGCACTCGACCCCTACCATCTGGAGTCCGATTCCAGCGAACAGATCCTTCTAGAACGTAATCAACGCCCAGCTCTTCTCCAATCTGCTTGATAGTCTTATCAGTATCTTTATACATTTTTGCACTAGTCCTGGAGATGACACCCAGCCCATGCAAGGCTGACAGGCGGCTGGTAAGCTCCTCTGTCAAGCCCTCGGCAAAATACTCATCTTCAGCAAGCCCCAAATTCTCAAAGGGAAGGACTACAAGCATTTTTTGCTCCGGAGCTGGCATGGGCCTTTTGTTAATTAAATATAAAATAACGGCTCCAGCCACTATTACTGCAGCAAAAAGCACAAGAATCATAGCCCATCGCTTCCTGAATGTCACAGTTATCTCCCTCGAAGGAGTTGGCCTCCTCTCAAGCACAATCTTCTCAACTGTTGAAACTCCTTCTTCTATCCTGGCCAACTCTGAAAGAAGCTCCTTCGCATCCTTATACCTCTTATTTTTATCTTTCTTCATGCATCGAAGTATCAATTGGCTCAGATCTTCAGGAATCTGAGAATTGTAATGTAGTGGATCTGGAGGTTCCTCTGTCTTGTGTTTCAAGGCAATGCTTAAAGAAGTATCTCCCTCAAACGGCAACTTTCCGGTCATCATCTCATAAAGGATTACCCCTAACGAGTATATATCAGAACCCAGGTCTACTTCCTTCCCCTCTACCTGTTCTGGAGACATATACTCCGGCGTCCCGATTATTGCCCCACGGCCTGTTATTCCTTTTGCCCTGAGTGAGCGGGCTATCCCAAAATCCATAATACGAGCATTACCCTCTCTATCAATTATGATGTTGCTTGGCTTTAAGTCACTGTGCACTACGCCTAATCGGTGCGCTTCGGCTAATCCCTTACAAACCTGCTTAGCTATGAAAACCACTTGTCCCGCACTTAATTGACCCATCATCCCAATCATGTTCTTCAGACTCTTACCGGGAACATACTCCATGGTGATGTAGTGAGTCCCTCTCTCTTCACTAAGGTCATACATCTTGCAGACATTCCTGTGGGCGATCTTGCGGGAGATTCTCAACTCGTTTCTAAAGCGCTCTATTGTCTTTTTATCCGAAGAGATTTCATGTCTGATTAGCTTTAAGGCCACCTCGTCCTCTATTTTCTTATCGAATACCCTGTAGACTTTCCCCATACCTCCCTTTCCTAGCTCTTCGATGACCTCGTACCTGGCAGCAAAAGTTGTTCCTCTGGTTAATTCATCTGGAGCTCTTTCCAAAATCTTAGTAGGAGTTGCAGAGATTTCCTCCAGGGAAGGAAGCGGTGTAGCACACTTGCCACAGAATCTGCTGTCGTCGGGGTTTTCAGAATAACATTTAGGGCATTCCATAGACTATTCTCTTTTTTTGAACATGCTGAGCTTGTAAAGATAAAATATTATTTAGTGAAAAAAGTGCCAAACGCAATAAATCCATTAAATATTATACTATATTAGATAATACGAATCATGTATACAAAGAGTTACAATTTTGTTTAAAAAAAGGATAAAAAAGAGGAAAATAAACAGCATAAATGGGGAAAGGCTACTTTTTCTCTTTTTATATATAAAAAAAATGAGACCGTCTTTTTTGCATGAATAAGTAGCCTATCGCCTTTTTTTCCCTTTTTTTAAGAAATTCGTGAGAAATAGACTTGTATGCTTTCGGAAGTAAGGATAAAATATATATGCATTGCGGAAGGACTGCCTAGCAAAATAGAGAAGGGCCAAGAAACATGCCTCAACTGATCTTGAAGAGACCAGATTCTAAAGATAAAATTTTCAAGCTCACCAGAGCCACTACAACCATCGGGAGAAGACATACCAGCGATGTATTCCTGATGGACGAGAGTGTATCCCGTGATCACGCCAAGATAATAAAACTTAAAGACGGAGGTTATGAGATACACGACGTGGGCGCCAGGCATCCTACTACGGTCAACGGAAACATCATTTCTTCTCATAGATTGATAGATGGAGATAGAATAGGCCTGGGAGACTCAATTCTGGTCTTCAAATCAGAGGAAATCCCTTCCACTGCGCATGTTGAATTTCTCGCTAAAGAAGATATGTCCCAAGAGACCTTGGAAGTCGCATCCTTTGACGCCAAAAAAACATCGGTTTTCTCCATTGATGATTCGGAACTCCAAGCGCTTCAAAAGGACCATCAAAGGCTGATGCTTCTGTATGAAGTTGGCAAAGCTATTAGTTTACATCTTGAAGATCCCAATCATATGATGGATGAAATATTGAGTATAGCTTTAAGAACGCTTGATGCCGAAAGAGGTTTCATTGCTTTAGTCGATGAAAATACTGGAGATTTAACCTGTGAACTTGTTCGAGACACCACTGGTGATCAAGAACCAGAAAAGCTGGAAGTAAGCAGAACAATAATCCATAAGGTGCTTAAGGGCGGTGTTTCTGTTCTGACAGCTAACGCTCTTAAAGACAGCCAGTTCAGGGATGTAAAAAGCGTAAAAGAATTCAGCATCAGGTCCGCCGCATGCGCTCCCCTGCTGTTTCGAGATGAGGTCATGGGGGTTGTATACCTGGACAACCGTGCTTCTGCAGGAAGCTTCACGGAAGATGACCTGATGTTCTTAGCAGCTCTTTGTCACCAAGCCGGGATAGCATTGGGGAATGCTTGGCTCCACAGACAAGTGGTCCAGGAAAACATCATGCTTGCCAAAGCACTAAAGCCAAAATTCCAGGTCCTGGGTGAATCCGAAAAGATGAAGACGGTTTTCGCGACAATTAAGAAAGTTGCGCCCACAGAACTTACAGTCCTGGTTCAAGGGGAAACGGGGACAGGTAAAGAATTGGTCGCCCGAGCCATCCATTCGCTATCTCCGCGAAGAGATAAACCTTTTATCCCCGTCAACTGTGCGGCCATGCCCAAAGAGTTAATCGAGAGTGAGCTCTTCGGACATGAAAAAGGAGCCTTTACTCATGCAGTCAGTACGCGACAGGGAAAGTTTGAATTGGCTGACGGCGGCACAATTTTTCTTGATGAGATCGGAGACATGAGTTTGGATATGCAGGCAAAAGTGCTGCGCACATTGGAGGAGAGGGAATTCCAACGAATTGGCGGGTCTAAAAACATTGAAGTCGACGTTCGAGTGATCGCAGCGACAAATAGAGACCTAGGAAAATACGTTGAATCAGGAGAATTCCGCGAAGATCTTTTTTATCGCTTGAATGTGGTATTGCTGAAGCTCCCCAAACTTAAAGAGCGAAAAAAAGATATAATACCCTTGGCAAAAAACTTCATGGCCGGCAGAGCAAAAAAAATCTCAACTGCTGCAGAGAAATTATTATTAGCATATGACTGGCCTGGTAATGTGAGGGAGCTGAAAAATTGCATAGAAAGAGGGGTTGTTTTAGGAGACGGAGAGGTCATTCAGCCAGAGGATTTACCCATTCATATCCGTAAGGGCGGCAAGATAATTCCATCTCCACTTGAGTCGTTAGAACATATGGAACATGATCATATTATAAGAGTTTTGAGATACGCCAACTGGAACAAAAGCGATGCAGCCAAGATATTAGGTGTTACGCGTCAGACTTTGGATAACAAAATCAACCGGTATAAAATAAAGAAATAAAGTAAAAAAGGGACACTTTTTCATAAAAAAGCAAAAAACAAGACCTGACCCCTAAAAATTAGACATTCTTGCTCCCCTGTTTTTATCCCGTTTATTTCCAATAGATTCCAATCATATCCTCCCTCTTCTTTATCACTAAATGTCTAATAATTAGACAATTTGATTCGTTTAAAAGAAACCATCCCTCGACAGACGTTTTAGCCAAGCAAGAAAACACATGAATTATCGCTTGGTTATTTTCTTGGGGAGATAATATCATTCGCTATCAGATTGGCAACTTTTTTCATTTTTTCCTGGCGCTTGATGTTCCCCTGATTTAATTGGCATGATTATTGCAGTATAAAAAACGAATCATTATAGAGAATGGATCAAATGAATAGCGAAGAGAGGCGAAGAATTTTGCACCAAGGCTTTCGTCTTTTTTAATAAGGATAAAGGAGAAAAAGTGAAAAAAATCATAATCCTAATCGCGATTATTCTTATCCTGCTCTTCCTGACTGTAATTTATGATCCTGGTCAAGTATTTGGAGCTATCCAAGGGGTGGAAAAAGGCACAATAATGGTGGCCCCCTTCCTTATGTAAAGGTTACCTTAAAAGGTGAGCAAGTTGGGACCACCGATTAAATTGTGTCTTAGCTAGATATCTAAGTGGGATTGAGCAATCAGGAAAATAAGGGAGAGGTTGTTGCTCATGAAAGAGAAGGTTTCTGAATCCAAGAGGTTTCATATCTGGAATAAGGTTCAACTTTTAAGTTGTTCAGTTCAATTTTAGCCTCCTTGGGCCCCTTCCGCCTTTTGGCGGAAGGGGTCTCATCCCTTCTATTTCAGCCGCAGAATGGAATTTGAGGTTTTTGATTCATTAATCCAAAAAAGTCAACAAAAATAATGGAAAAAAATATAATTAGGAAAAATATCATGAGATTTAAACTAACAACATTCCTTCTTCTTTTCCTTCTATTAGTTTCTGCTATTTTCTCAGCTTCAAAGATTTATGGAAAAGATATTTCTGAAAAATACAAAGAATGGCTACAGCAAACAAGCTACACCGTTCCTCCTCAGAAAAAAGATGTAGCAACTTCATATGCAACTCATTTCTTAAATTATAAAGGACTTTTGAGCACAGACTATTTGACGAATTATATCGAAAGCATCGCAGAAGTTGCATTAATCCTAGATCCAATCAGAAATATCAATTTCTTACATTTCTGTATAAGTCCCGAAAGTATTTCTGTCGCTTACAATGAACCGGAAGACCAGTATTTCTGTAATTTTAAGCTCATTGTGATCCTAAGAAAAGATACAGAAATTATTTACCAATATACAAAAGACTTTCCCTTTTATTATTATCCTGACGAAGCTGACAAAATAATAGGAAACGGAATTTCAATCCAGGATTTCTTCCCTGTAATTGATGGCGATTATAGATTAAGTATTCTCGTTCAGAATTCCGTGGGCAAAGAGTTTAGCGTTTTCGAGAAAGATATTTCTGTCCCAAAGAATCCAGGACCGGCAAAGATTACCGGCCCTGTTTTGGGAATCAAACTCCAAGAATCTCCTACTCATCTTTTTGTTCCTTTTAAGGTGCTGGATACAAAACTGCTTGTTGATCCCAATAATACCTTTTCTTCGACAGATAAAATAATCGTCTTTTTTAGTCTTAACAACGTCACAAAAGATTTATGGCAAGAAGGCAACGTGGAAGTTTTAGTAAACGACTTTAGAAATAAAAATATTTCTAATAAATCTTTTGACGTGGATTTGAGAAATTATCCATATAACAAAACCTTTTACGTAATTCGCTCAATATCGCTCCAAGGATTACGACCTGATCATTACAAATTAAAAGTACATTTAAAAGATGGAGAACGGAAAATAATTGATGAGGAATCTACTAACTTTATCGTATCTTCAAAAAATATAGTCTCTCATCCTTTTATCTTAGCTAAGTCAATTTCACCTTATAATTGTCATTTATATTATTATTCTTTAGCGCACCAATACGACAAAGTGAATGAGTTAGAAAAAGCTGAAGCTACCTATGAAAAAGCCTACTCTCTAAAACCTGAATACAAAGCGGGATTGGCCGAGTACGCATGTTTCCTGAGAAGGATTAAAAAATTTAATAAAAGTCTGGAATTAATCGAAAGTATCAAAGAAGATGAAAAATATAGATTTGATTACTTTTTGATAAGAGGAAACATATATATGGAAATGGGTAACTACCCAGAAGCTATCGATAATCTGCTCGAGGCTAACAAAATCTATAACAGCGAAGTCAAACTACTTAATTCTCTCGGTTTCTGCTTCTATAAGACCAACCAACCAAAGAAAGCTCTGGATACATTGCGAGCATCTTTAAGCCTGAATTCACAACAGGAAGATATTAGAAAATTAATCCGGGAAATCGAAAAAAGCCGCGATTAAATTATCTCTATTCCCTTTACAGCAAACGCTGAAACTTCGGATATTCACGTAACAAATCCCACTGCGGATCAAGGCGCAGTAAAGGAATAGAGACATATTGCCAAAGAAATTCGCAAGAGGGGATGGAGAGGAGATACTCCAACTGATCGATAGCCTTATCGTATTCACCGATCACAGTATAAATCCTGGTTAGGTTCAGGAGGTAGCGAGGTCCAAAGGTAGCGTCTTTTGACACCGGATGAAGCTTTACAGCATGATCCCCTTCTTGAACAGCTTCAGCTTTGCGGCCCAAGTAGGCATAAGCAAGTCCAAGGGCAGCGTGAAATCTCGGATCTCCAGGACTCTCTCGAACAGCTTCTTCCAGCGCGATGCACGCTGATTCAGCCCGAGTTTTCATCAGCGACCACTCTTTCATAGCATGATATACTGCGGCAAAAGTAAGATCCTTATCGAAATAAAAATGCTGTGCCTCAAAAGAATCGTAGGGCAAGGAGGCAAGACGGTCCAAAACCTCCTGATAGTTACGTTCAAGCATGCCAAGAGTAAACCACATGTAATCAGTTAAGTTATGCTTGGGCAATGTCTCCAGCATAGCTCTAGCTTCTTTTGTATTTCCTTTGGAGAGGACAGAGATACCAACCTTGCCTAAGCGAGGTGTAAGACGCTCCGGATTAATTGAGAGGGCTCGATTGAACCACTCCTCCGCCTTCTCGTATTTATGCATGCCTAAGTAGGACAGCCCAATCTCATAGGCTAATTGAGAATAACGCGGATTGAGTTTAAAAGCCTTTTCGAGCGTCGCTATAGATTGCTCCCACTTTCCCTGTCGCCTCTGAATATATCCTAGCAATTCCGGAGAGGAGTTAGGCTGAGCTTTTTGGACTGAATTATATATCTCCTCGGCACGATCACAGTCAAGGAGCCCCCAGTAGTAATAATACGCCAAGGCCAACTGTGCCTCAGGGAGATCAGGTTGTAGCTCAAGCGCTCTATCCACTGCATTTCTCGATTTTATCAAACGCTCTGTAGTGCGATTATCTCCGAAAAAATACATCCTGGAATGTATCAAAGACATCTGGACATAGGCTAAGGCAAAATCAGGATCTAACTCGGTTGCTTTCTCTAAATTCTCTACAGCAAGTTCTAATTCATCGCTATCTGAACGCAACCATCCTTTATACTCGCGTTCTCTTCCTTTTAGGTAATGGTCATAAGCCGCGAGATTATCTGTTGGTTTCTCGTACATAGCTCTTCTCTCAGGCTCCAGTACAGTAAGATCCAATTGCCTGGCAACTTCGTCGGCAATCTCGGATTGAACGGAAAATATGTCATTTATAACCCGGTCATAGCGCTCTACCCAGAGGTGAGTGTCGTCGGAAACACGTATAAGCTGGGGTGTCACCCGCACCCGGCCATTACCTTCGCCACTCCGATCCCATCGCACTGCCCCCTCAAGCACATAATCAGCTCCTAACTCTTCACCAATCTGTTGGGTTGTCATATCAGTCTTTTTATACTGTTTTGCACTTGTCCTAGATATTACAGCGAGACCGTGTAGGGCAGCTAGGCGACTCGTAATCTCTTCAGTCATTCCGTCGGCGAAATATTCATCTCCGGGAGGGCCTAAATTCTCAAAAGGCAAAACCACGAGTAATGTTGCCTCTGTAGTAGGCATAGGCCTTTTTACTCCGCTGTTTAATATAGCCATTCCAACCACAACTACCACCGCAAGAAGCGCAGCAATCATCATCCAGCGCTTCCTGAGTGTTACCATTACCGCTTTTAAAGCGATGGGCTTTCTCTTTAGAATCTCTCTCTCTTTAGTGGTGATCCCATCCTCTATCTTACTTAAATCAGAAAGGATCTCCTTTGTATCCTGATACCTCTTCTCTTTATCCTTCTCCATACATTTGAGAATCACTCGATTCAGTTCTAAAGGCATCTGAGCATTGAAATCTATGGGATCTGGAGGTTTCTCTGTCTTATGCTTCAAGGCAAGACTTAAGGCGGTATCTCCATTAAAAGGCACCCTACCTGCTATCATCTCATACAGGATGACTCCTAAAGAATAAATATCAGAACGCTTGTCTACTTGCTTCGCATCCACTTGCTCAGGTGACATGTAGGCTGGCGTCCCAATCATCACTCCTGGACCTGTAATGCTTTTTGCCTTAAGCGAGCAGGCCAATCCAAAATCCAAGATACGGGCATTACCTTCTCTATCTACTATGATGTTGCTTGGCTTCAAATCTCGATGAACGACTCCCAAACGGTGCGCTTCAGCCAATCCTTCACACATTTGCTTCGCAATGAAAATAACCTGAGCAGCACTTAATTTTCCCATCATTCCAATCATGCTCTTCAAGCTTTCTCCTGGCACATATTCCATGGTGATGTAATGGGTTCCTTCTTTTTCACCCATATCATACATCTTGCACACATTCCTGTGAGCGACCTTGCGAGCAAATTTGAGTTCATTACTGAAACGGTCTATAGAATTCCCGTTGTACGCAATCTCAGGTTTTATTATTTTTAAAGCCACTTCCTCATCTAGTTTTTTATCGAATACCCTATAAACATTCCCCATGCCTCCCTTCCCCAGCTCTTCGATGACCTCATACCTGGAAACAAAAGTGGTTCCCCTTGTTAATTCATCTGTGTTTTTCTCAATGGTTTTGGTTGGAGAGACAAAAACACCTGAATAAGGAAGCGGGGTTGCGCACTTGTTGCAGAAGTGACTGTCGTCGGGATTTTCAAAATAACAATTAGGGCACTCCATCTTTCTAATCTATCCTGTTACATCCTTCATATATATATACGTAATAGAAGGACAAAATGATGCATTCTTCATGAAATTCCCTGCTTAATCTCTTTCGCTTTTACTTAAATCTCCGCCAATCGTTTCAATTTACAATTTATTATTTTTTCAGCAAAATTCATGCCAAACTGAACTAAATTGAATTAGGAGAAAGGGCAGCGATGAAGGAGTAGATACTGTCATATATTTATGACACATGACTTATAATAAATGAGAGGGAGTACGTCGAGAGAGGAGTGAATCCAGGAAGAAGAAAAGCTAAATTAATAAAGGCGTCTCCGAATCCGTGATTGTTTAAGAATTTGTTGATGGGATAGCCGACAAAATGCAGAAAAGATACAATATGTTGAAGCGATTGTAAAAAAATTTTATAAAATATCAGTAAGATGTAAACAATCTTTTCTTTTTTAACGGTTACCATAATGAATGTGAGATGGATATCGCAATTACTTCTCGGAAACATGGTGCTCTGTACAATCAGAGCTGGACGGTGCGTCCTGAGGAGATTTTCTTGAAAAGCGAGAAGTTGTTCTTTGACCAATTGATAAAGCCGATTGAACATCAAATGATGCGTTCCATATGGCGAATTGTGCGAGATCCGGAGACGGCCAAAGATGTCCTCCAAGATTCCCTCGCAAAAATCTGGAAGCGTCTGGACCGTATCCAGAGCCACCCTAATCCTCATGCACTGATTCTAAAAATATGCTTAAACGTAGCAATAGACTCATTAAGAAAACGCAAGCGTCTCCGTCAGCACGAAAAAACAGAACCGCTTCACAGGCTCCCGATTCAGTCAGATTTTAAAGTCCATGAAGCGTTAGAAAATAAGAAAGTCGAAGCTGAAATTCTCGAAGCCATCAACCGGCTACCGAGGAGACAGGCGGTGGCGGTTCTGATGAGAATTATACAGGAGCAGCCCTATGCTGTCATCGCCCAGGCCATGGGGTGCAACGAAACAACTGTAAGAATCCATGTTTCAAGGGGAAGAGCACGGCTTAGCCAGTGGCTTTCACACTTGAAATCTGCTTCTCTCAAGGAGGAGTCAAAATGAAAAAAGAAAATTCAGACAAGTTCGAGATTGATGATCTATTAAAGCAGACTTTGAAGGATGACCTGCCTCCAGAGATAGAGAGCAGTATGAAAAAGCAATTGATTCTATTCCAGAAAAAATTAGAACAGCATGAGCAGATCCGCAGTGAGGAAACAAGCAGGGCTCAGCGGCGATTGTTCCAAAGGGGAGGATTGAAATGGATGAAGTGGGCGCTAAAAAAGCAAGTTCTCGCTCCTGCCTCTATAATTATGATTGTGCTGGGTGCTGTCCTGCAAATAACCGAGCCCAGCAGCGTCCTGGCGGAATCCATTTCTTTATTAAAAACATCGGTCATAGCATCTGACCGAGTAAGTCACGCCGAGTCGATGGAATGTTCGATACAAGTACTTGCAGAAAATGAACAATCCTTTAATTATTTCATCCAATGGCTCTCTACCAACCTAACCCGGGTGCAGGTTATAAATCAAAATCAAGACATAATAAAAACCATGTGGATCTCAGAAGAAGAGATAACCATCGCAGATCATGCGACGAATATTCTACGCAAAATAGAAAAATTAGAGCAAATTGATAACACAGAATTTATGCATATTCTGGATTTACTTTCTCCGCTCGACCTAGTGGAGCAAATGGAAGGAAAATGGCGACTTAAACAGTATAAACAGCAGGGAGACTGCGAATCAGGAACATTCATTGTGGCAATCCCGGAAGAAAAGACAATTATAGAACTTACTGTTGATCTCTGTACTTTTCTTCCGACAAACTTCAAAAAATTCTTCGAAGATCCCAGAGAAGAAAGCGGAGAGGGTAAAATTCTTATGAATGTTAATTTTAAATGGAATAAATCGATTCCGCCTCAATTGATGCTCCCCAAGATCACAAAGGGAAGCTCATGCGCCTGATGGTAATCGATCGATATATGAAAGGAGAAATCCTATGTCATCAACAATTGATTTAAAAAGAATAGGGAAAGTCTTATCAAGAATTTTGATTTTTATATTTTTTGTGATTGCAGCGGTTCTGTCCGGGAGCTTTTTTACTGACCTGATGAAAGGGCCCAGTCTGGTTTTCGTGCTGTTAGGAGGAGTGGGCATGGCTCTGATGGGCTTTTCCGCCCGCGAAATCGTAGCTGCCTTCAAGCACGCTGCTGCAGGCCCTGATGGGAAAGAGAATCTCCACAATTCTGCTTATTTCTGGGAAGCTGCAGCCCGCAATTTCTTAATGGTTGGAGTTCTAGGAGCCTTTATCAGCTTTGTCACAGCCTTGGGCAGGTCTAGCGGAGGCATTACAAACATTGCTCTGCAAATGTCAGAATCCTTCCTGCCGGCGGTGTACGGAATGATCCTGGGAGTTATCTGCTTTGTTCCCGTCATGAAGCTAACCGGAGAACTTAGTAAATATCCTTTAAAAGAACCCAAGGATGTAATCGAGAAACCAGGTGAAAAGGCATTCAAAACCCTAAGGCTCGAAAACTTCATAGGCTATGCTCTGTTTATCGCTGTTGTGGGATGGACAATAGTATCGTCGATATCATCATATGAGTCAGGTGGCCCGTTAAATCCTTTGGCAGTATTTATTTATTGGCCGTCTATTCTTGTCGTATTAGGAGGAACAATAGTGCTGGTTATGTTCATAGGGGATGCTGCTGGAAGGTCATCCACCTTGAGTTTTGCCTTAACAGGGCTGATAGGATCCCTGATGGCATTTGTCCAAACCTTAATAAGCTTTTCCGCCCGAGGTATCAAGGATGTGGCATCTGCGATGACATTCATTATCTCGTCTTGTTTCATTGCCCTGCTGGGGATGATGCTTGTAGGAATGCCCCTGGAAGACCACGCTATAAAAACCGAAAAAAATAAAAAGCAGCTGACCTTAAGCCGCATTGCCTGGTATGTTTTTCCATTGGTGGCGCTGATCTTACTGCT
>WVZK01000031.1 GCA_011772475.1 Candidatus Aminicenantota bacterium
CAACTGGGATAAGGTAGCGGAGGTTTACGGGATCAAGGAACTTATAAGAAATATAAAGTTTTAAATCGGACGAAGCTTAAGGGAATCCCGCGCAAAAATTTCAATTTTTCTCTGGACAAGAATTATTAGGAAAATTATCATTGTTTATTAAAAAACTATAAAGGTAAGTGATGCGAGAAAAAATTCTTAAAAACCTGGCAAAATTCCATGCTAATCATCCTTGGCGGATGTTAGTTATAGTTGTTGTTTTAACGATAATTTTTTTGGGTTTAGCATCGCGTTTAAAAGTAACCATGCGTTGGTCTGATCTTTTGCCTTCCAAGGATAGACGTACGATTTCTTTTAACAAGATTATCAATGAATTTGTCTCTGCCACAAGCATAGTTGTCGTCGTTCAAGGCAAGGAAGAATTGATAAAGTCTTTCGCTGAGGAAGCTGTTCCTAAAATTAAGCTTACGGTAGACCCGAAGGATTACAAACCATTCGTCAGGCGGGTAGATTATAAACAAGAAATTGATTTTATAAAGAGTCATGGACTGATGCTCATAAGAGCAGATGACCTAAAAAATATGAAGGATGTCTACAAGAATCCCAATCTCGCTCCCTTACTCGAGAATATTAACAACAGCATAGAAAAAGAATATGTTGGCCGCGAGGAATCTCTTTCGACTAGAGAAAAAGAAGATGGGGCATTTGTGTTTTTAGATGGTATTCAAAACTTGATAGACACAATCCAGCGATACGTGCAGGAGGATCTTCCCGAAAAATCTTTAGCGCAGGATCACAATAATCCTGCTCAGCAGGCGGTTGATAAAATTCTCTTCGGTGAGCCTTATATTCTTTCCTACGACAAAACAACTCTCATCCTGAATGTCATTCCAAACTTCACTATGATGGATATGGAAAAGCTTGTCGATGGAGTTGACGCTGTTCAAGAGGTGGTTGATTCAGTTTTAGAGGATTATCCAGATGTGACAGCAGGCCTGACAGGTTTCATTCCAGTGGCGCACGATGAGATGGTTTACAGTGAAAAGAGCATAGGCTATACGACCGTGATCGCCTTGATCGCCGTGTTCTTTTTATTGGTCATTTCCTTTAGGATGTGGATTGCACCGGTTTTAGGCTTACTTAATCTGGTGGTCGGAATCATATGGGCTATGGGGCTGGCTTTTATCCTCGTGGGCACATTGAATATCATGACATATATGATGGCAGTGATCCTTATAGGTTTAGGAATCGATTTTTCGATCCACATGATCTCAGGTTTTACCGAGGGGAGGTCGTTAGGAAAGCAGATTCAAGAAGCAATGGAAGAGACATTTCTCAAGAGCGGAAAGGGCATTCTAACCGGTGGTCTAACGACGAGCATTGCTTTCCTGACCTTGAGTATCAGCAGCTCCCGCGGAATGAAAGAACTGGGCGTTATCGCCGGCGGAGGTTTGGTTGCCATCTTGATCGTGACTTTCCTTTTCCTTCCATCCCTTCTTGTTTTAAGAGAACATCGATTTGAAAAAAAGAGGAAAAAGGGGAAGCTAAGAAAAGAGTTTACTTTGAGGGACATTTCCTTCAAGTCCCTGGGAAATATTGGCAAATTTCTTTCCCTGCGATATCTGGCTACCATTATCGCCTCTATTCTCGTTACTGCCTTTTTAATTTTATCTGCGACCAAGATTTCTTTTGACCAGAACTACATGAATCTGGAGCCGAAAGGATTGCCTTCGGTTACACTTCAAGATATTGTGCTGGAAAAATTTGACCTTAGCATGGATTATGCCATGATTTTGACTGATAACGCTGCCGAATCAAGGGCTACGGCTGAAAAAGCCAAAGATATAGGTTCAGTAGCTTTAGCAGAAGATATCTCACTCTACCTGCCCTCAAAGACACAGCAGGAAAGCAGAATCCCTTTCATCAACGAAATTCGAAAAGCGATAGGAGTTTCTGAAGCGAGGAGTGCTTTCAGCAGAGAGGATTATGAGAGATCCCTCCAGGAACTCGGTCGTTTAGAAATGAACATTATCGAGATTCAGGATTTGGCGTACTTAGGAGGTCAGGATAAGGTGGATAGCAAATGCGCTGAGATTGTTGGTGAGGCTGATGACCCGGAACCCAAGAGTCTGATAAAGGATTTAATCAAGATCTTAGAAAAGGATAGAAAGATGACATTGGCAGGACTGGAAGAATTCCAGAGGGACTTCGCTCCGTATTTTAAAAAGTCGGTTATCCAGATGTCTTTGGAAGAGACGGTTAAATTTGAAAATCTTCCCGCAAGTATCTTGGACAGGTATACAAATAAGGAAAGAACAAAATTCTTAGTCACGATATTTCCTGGGGATAACATCTGGCAGGATGCAGAGTTTTTAAAGCGCTTTGTTGAAGATTTAGAAAGAGTCAGCGAAAACACCACCGGCATGCCGCCTGTTTTTAGGGCTCTCATCGAGATTGTCGCAAGAGACGGGAGAAACGCGATTCTGCTGGCGCTTGTCGTTGTTTTTTTCGTCCTCTGGTTAGATTACAAAAATCCGGGGCATGCTCTTATGGCCATGATCCCCCTGACAATCGGTGTTTTCTGGATGGTAGGAATGATGGGACTCGCCGGAATGAAGCTGACTGTGATGAGTGTCATGGGTCTTCCGATGATTGTCGGCATAGGAGTGGATGATGGAGTTCATATCGTCCATCGCTGGCGTATTGAAGGAAAAGGAAAGATAACTCAAATCTTTGCCAGCACTGGAAAGGCCATCCTTCTTACAAGTGCCACGACAATGCTGGCCTTCGGGTCTCTTGTGTTTTCTGTCTGGCCTGGATTTGCCAGTCTCGGCGTTGCCATGTTTATCGGTGTTGGTGCCTGTTTTTTATCAACAGTCATTATTTTGTCTGGAATACTTGGATTATTAGAAAGGCAAAAGTGACTTTGTAATTCCCAAATTCCCAAATCCCAGTAATTTGTTATTTCTTGCTTTCGTGATATTCCTTGAATTTTTGAATGAACCAGGCCCAAATCTTTTTATGGAAAGCAAGGCTCGGAGGGTTGCTTTCCAGGATGGAAAGCAAGCTCTTTTCTTGTTTATCCTGAGGGGTAAACCTGAATTTTTCTTCATGATCATAGAGAATGGGAAATTCTGGATGGAACTGGACACCAAACACGTTAGGGTATTTTTCATGTTCGATGGCTTCCACAACTTTTCCGTCCAGAGATGTGGCAGCAATTTTTATCCCTTTCCCTAACCTATCAGCCATCTGGTGGTGGGCGCTGAGGATATAGGGAGTGTCTTCTTTGTTGAAACCGATCTCAGAGCAGAATTTTCCCCTTTCAACGAGTTTTATGGGATGCATGTGGAAGGAAAAAAGTTCTTCTTCAGGATAAAGACGGGCAAGGGGATTGGCATGCCAATTTTCTCTCCCCAGGTCGATGACGTCTTCAAAATATTTTTTCCCGTACTTCACAGACCAAATGTCTTGAGTCAGCGTTCCTCCTGTCCCTACATTGAGGCTCTGGGCTCCGAGGCATATGCCCAGGATAGGAAATTGGGGGGAAGATTCAAGGAAAGCTTTAAAGTTTCCTTCTTGAAATCCTCCCAAAAGATGAAAAATTAAAGAAAGCTCAATAAAATGACGGTAGGGTGTTGAGATACGTGTAAGGAGGTTTGTTTTGCTCTTGAAAATGGAGGGAGGAATGTCTGCTCCTCCAAAGAATATAATGCCGTCTGATTTCTGAAAGATATTTTTAAAATCATCTGTGCAGGAGTTTTTTTGAAAAAGATTATCTTTATTAAGCTCGCCTGAGACTTGATGAAACTTGAACCATTCCATGTTGTTTTCTTTGACAAACTCCTTTGATTTCTCGTAGTCGGTTTTCTCATTGGCGTGGTAAACACCGATGACTATCAGGTTTTCCTGCGGAAACAAGTTTTTTTTCCTGAGCTTTACAAGAGATTTGATAGACCCGATAGAAGGATAGAGAATTGCTAATCTTACTTCTTTTGAGGAAAGCTCTGCTTTATCAAAGTATCTGTCCGAGGATTGGGAGAAGAGCATCCCTCCCAAAAACAAAAAGATGAACAATATAAAAAGAGGCTTTTTCAAGAAAATCAATTTCATTTTAATCCTCCAATCTTTTGGTTAGGATTTTCTTTTCAAATATGGCTTGAATTATAATTTTCTTTTTTTGTTATATCAATATTTTCTTTAGAAATTATCCCTTTAGTTCTGGCTACAGAAAAAAAGGGCAGACAAGAAAAAAAGACAAGAAAAAAAGGGACAGGCTACTTTTCTATAAATTTAGTAGGGGTTTGATTTATCAAATCCGCACGTTTAAAAAAAGTAGCCTGTCCCCATTTTCTTCCCCTTTGTAGGGGCTTGATTCATCAAGCCCACCTTTTGAAGGAAAAAACAGCCTGCCCCCTTTTTTTCCGCATTATTTTGTATCTCGTAATTATAAATATTATAATGGAATATCCAAAGAGCTACTGCAATTGTAGAAACTCCAGGAGCAAAAATCATGGGCCAGCCCAAAAAAAATGAAGAAGATGGAATGTTCGAGCTGAAGTTTTATTCCGGCTACAAGAGAGAAGAGATTCCGAAGGCTGTCGTAATAGGCAACCGCGAATTCAAAATAGACGAGATTATTTCGAGAAAAAGAGCTATGGACCAGAAATCTGGAAGAAGGTTTGAAGTTTTCAAGTGCAAGATGGAAGGAGAGATCGTCGAGATTACAGTATTTGAATCAGGAAAATGGGAAATTTTTTTCTCATAAAATGTTGTTTTTATGATACAGCTATTTATTTTTAAATAAAAAAAGGGGCAGTAAAAAGGGGACAGTAAAATGGGGACAGGCTACTTTTTAATAAATTTCGTAGGGTTGTGATTTATCAAACCAACACATAAAAAAGTAGCCTGCCCCCTTTTTTTCTTTTTGCATCTTATATTCGTTCCTTGGTCTCCTTTTTTCTGTCATATTTAGTTTTTTTTAAAATGCAAAACCTTTTTGCCCTTTTTTTCGTTTACCCTAGTGAAACTGTGAATCAGTGAGTAAGATGACAAAAGTTTTAGATAGTTTAGGATAAGAACAATGTTGAAGAAAACCGCATTTATATTAATTTTTTCCTTCTGTCTAGTACTTTTCCCTCAATCCGTCTTCACTTCTTCCCAGGAGATTTTAAAGGTTCCAGAACTTTCTCATGCGCCCAAGATTGATGGTGTAATTGAAAATCAACTATGGGAGAGAGAAGCATTAAAGATCGAAGGTTTTCTCCAGTTTACTCCTAAAGAAAAGGGGATACCCACTGAAAAAACCGTAGCTTATATCGGCTATGATAAAAAATGTTTCTATTTCGCTTTTCGCTGCTATGATTCTGAGCCGAAGAAATTAAGAGCGACCATAACCAACCGCGACAATATCATTGATGATGATTGGATCGCTGTCTTTATAGATACTTTTAACGAGAAGCGCCGGGCTTTTTCATTTTTCATCAATCCTCGAGGCGTCCAGATGGATCTGATGCGGATTGAGGAAGGCGGAAACGATTATATGGACGAGAGTTGGGATACGGTTTTCCGTTCAGACGGGAAGATTGATGAACAGGGCTACACGGTAGAGATGGCCATTCCTTTCAAGAGCATTCGATTCCCTGATAAGGAGAATAAGGTTTGGGGAGTTATGCTCGGCAGGACCATTGCCCGCAAAGGAGAGATTGTTATCTGGCCTCCGGTATCAAAATCCATTCCTGGTTTGCTTACTCAGGAAGAGGAGATTGTGATTCGGGGGGAGGTGGAGAAAGGAAAAAACTTCGAGCTCATGCCTATAATAACTTCTCTCAAAAATAAAGATGAAAAAACAGACCTTCAGCCCGGGATGAACTTCAAATGGGGGATTAGCTCTGATTTAACCCTTGATCTTACTGTCAATCCTGATTTTAGCCACATCGAGGCAGATGCACCTCAGATTGATATAAACCAGAGGTTTGCCCTCTACTATTCTGAAAAAAGACCCTTTTTCCTGGAAGGCATGGAAATTTTTCAATTTCCTGAAATCGATATGGTCTATACCCGAAGGATCATCGACCCTGCTGGGGGAGCAAAGCTCACCGGTAAGGTCGGACGTTTCACCTACGGTTTTCTCTCTGCTTATGATACAAATCCCACCGAAAGCCTTTGGGAAGTCCATAACGGAGGAGAAATAGGTGATGATAATGCCCTCTTCAACATCCTCCGCGTCAAGACAGACGTTTTTAAAGAGTCCTATCTAGGATTTTGTCTGGCCGATAAAGAGATTGATGGCTCTTATAACAGGGTTTTAGGTGTTGATGGACAGTTCAGGTTCAAAGATAAATTCTTTTTTTCTTTTCAGGCTATAGGTTCCAAATCAAAGTTTGATGATCAGGAAACAAGTATCGTTCCAGCCATGTACGCAGACTTCTCTTACTTTTCCAAACACCTGGGTGGAGGATTGTACTGGATGTCGATCCATCCTGACTTTGAGGCCTCTTCTGGTTTTATAAACCGAGTGGATTACAGAACGTTCGGAGCGTACACGCGATTCCGTGCTTATCCCGAGAAAAAATATCTGAATCAAGTCTCACTCGGGCTTAGTGCAGGACAAAGGTATGCTTATTTTGAGGACCTTTTGACTGATCGTTGGGCAAGAGCTAATCTTCACGTAAGGTTCACTGAATTCAGCCAGATGGATATTACATTCCAGAATTCTATGGAACGGTATGAAGGGATTGATTTCAACAGGAATTCTTATACTGTCCAGAGCGAAAACAATTTGATTAGCTGGATTCCGTTTGGATTTTACTTCAGGACAGGCCATAGCATCTTTTATGATCCTGATGATCCCTTTCTTGGGTGGAGTAATACTTACGGACTCTTTTTCAATGTTAAACCTAATAAACGGCTTCAGATGTCGGTGGATTTCAGCAAACAAACTTTCTGGGAGGAAAGAGGAGGAGAGCAGGTGTATGATTTCAACGCCGTGCGTCAAAGAACTACATACCAGCTTTCCAAAACCCTTTCTCTGAGGGCTATCGTTGATTACTACCGCGAAGACAATGAAATTTATGGTAGCTTCCTGGTAAGCTGGATCCTTAGACCGGGAACAGTGTTCTTCTTTGGTGTTGATAGTAATTACTTAAAGGGGGGATCAGGCAGGTATGGCCAGGACAATTACAGCATCTTCATAAAATTCTCTTACTGGTGGAGAATTTAATCTCCTTCATTTTATTCTTTCAGCTTATTCTGTCCGTTTAGTCTTATCCATTATTTCCGTTAATACCTCTACAGCATAATGCATTTGTCTCGCCAGCTGTGTCGAGTATAATAGGATTATGAGCTTGGATTTTCTTAAAGAAACAGAAGAATTCAAAGGGCTTCTTAAAGCCATAAACCAGGGAGAGAAAGGTCTGAAAGTCACCGGGCTTGTCGAAGCTTCAAAGCCGTATTTTCTCTCAGCACTGGCCCTGGAATCCAAAAAAAGAATTGTATTTATCCAGCCGTCATCATTTCCCCTTTCTGAGATCGAAGAACAGTGCAGGTTTTATTTATCCCAGTTTTCCTCTGATCTAAGCCTCAGCTCTCTGCCTGCCCTCTCAGAAAGTCCTTACCTCGAGATTTTTCCTTCTCTCGATTCAATCTCCTCGAGGATGAGGTTTTTCTATGATCTAATACATAATTCATCTTCCCTGATCGTGACCCATATCTTCGGCTTGCTAAAGCCTTTCCCCAATCCGCAGAATCTCAAACGACTCTTTTTGAATTTAGAGAAGGGGGAGGCTTATGGACGGGACCAAATTCTGAACATACTGGATGAGTACGGATACACCAGGGAAGATTTGATTAATTCGCATGGAGAATATGCCTGGCGTGGGGGGATTGTGGATGTATTTTCTCCCTGGCAGCTTCTTCCTTATCGAATCGAGTTCAGCGGCGACGAGATCGCATCGATTCGAGAATTTGATCCTTCTTATCAGCGCTCAGTAAGTAAAATTGATACCATTCTTCTTCCCTCTCTCAGGGAGTTTCCAAGTTCGTCTCATTTTCTCCAGGAATGGGAGGAAAAAATAAAAGAAAGAGAGGAAATCCGCCGTTTGAAGGATACAGGAGAAAAGATAGGTCGAGTGAAACGGGGGGATTTCTTCCCTTCTTTTTTCTATCTTTCTCTTCTTAATAAAGAGCATTTTGTTCCTTTTGATCATTATCTAAGAAATTCTCTGTTTATTATTGATGATATTGATGAGGTGGAAAAAGAATGGAAGGAGACTATCAAGGATTTAAGGGAGCAGTACGGAGAGCTCAAGAATAGCGGAAATTTTTGTCTCTCTCCGGAAAAAATTTACCCACCCCCTCTCTGGGAGCAAATTAAGAATGATGCGATTCATTGGCAAGAGCTTGCTCCAAAGCGGGTGAGGAAAACGTTCTCCTTCTCCTTCCAATCTGTTCCCGAGTTTAAAAACAAGATTCCTTTCTTTCTTCAGTATATGAAAAAGCTGCAGAAAGAAAGAGAGAGATGCTTCATCTACTTTTCAAGCCCAGCTGTGCGCAAGAAGATGGCCAGCCTTCTTTCTCAGAGTGAAATTCTGTATCTTGAATCCTCCAGCCCCTTTGTTTTCCCTGAGGACGCCGCGGTTGTGCTTCTTGTGGGGAGCCTCCATCATGGATTCAGCTACCCCCAGGAAAAAATAGCCTTTTTTTCTGAGAAGGATATTTTCACGGAAGAAAAGGTTATCGTTTCTCGTCTCCCAACAAAGCCCTTTATTTCCGATTTTCGTGACCTCAAAGGAGGAGATTATGTTGTTCATGCAGATTACGGGATAGGGCTTTTCATGGGCTTGATAAAGATGGAGATAGAGAAAAAAAACCGTGAATTCATCGAGATAATCTACAAGGATGAAGATAAACTCTTTATGCCTGTCGAGGACCTCAATCTTGTTCAAAAATACTCAAAAGTCGGCACGAGTTTGCCTCTTCTCAATAAATTGGGGAGTCCTTCTTGGGAAAGGACTAAAGCCAGGACAAAAAAAGCTATAGAGAAAATGGCCAAGGAGCTGTTGCATCTCTATGCTCAAAGGAAAGCTATGGAGGGATTTAGCTTTAGCCCAGGAGGTGATTGGCAGTCTGAGTTTGAGAGAACGTTTGAATACGAGGAAACAGAAGATCAACTGAGAGCCATAAAAGAGATAATGAGTGATATGGAGACAGAGTTTCCGATGGACCGCCTACTTTGCGGAGATGTGGGATACGGAAAAACTGAAGTGGCGATGAGGGCTTCATTCAAGGCTGTGATGGACGGAAAGCAGGTGGCTGTTCTTTGTCCCACTACTGTTCTCGCTAGCCAGCATCTGAAGACATTCAGGAACAGGGTGGTTCTGTTTCCTGTCAGAGTCGAGGGCCTTACTCGGCTCCAAACAAAGGGCCAGCAAAAGAGAATCGTCGAGGATTTAAAAAAGGGATTAATCGATATTGTGATCGGGACTCATCGGCTTCTCTCCAAGGATGTTGAATTCCGCGATTTAGGTCTTTTAATCGTCGATGAAGAACAAAGATTTGGAGTAAGCCACAAGGAAAAAATAAAAAAGATGAAGAGCGATATCGACGTTTTAACCCTGAGCGCAACGCCTATCCCGAGGACTTTGAATTTATCTCTCTCTTCCCTCAGAGATATGAGCCTCATCGAGACGCCCCCCAAAGATCGACTGGCGATACATACGGTTGTGACTCCTTTCAGCCCCAGGCTTATTGCTTCTGCTGTAAAAACGGAATTGGCGCGGAAAGGCCAGGTTTACTTTATACACAACAGGATAGAAGACATTGATAAAATTGCCAAGATGATAGAGAAATTTGTACCTCAAGCAAGGGTTGCGGTAGTCCATGGAAAAATGCCCAGCGCTACTCTTGAGAAAAAGATGATTGACTTTATCAACCAGAAATTCAATGTGCTGGTTTCAACCACAATTATCGAGAATGGAATAGATATTCCTCTTGTTAATACCCTTATTGTGGAGCGAGCCGACCTTTTTGGCTTGGCCCAGCTTTATCAGCTTCGCGGCAGAGTGGGCCGTTCCTCCCGCCAAGCTATCGCCTATTTTCTAGTTCCTCCTTTTACAGAGCTTACAAATCTAGCCAAGGAGCGCTTAAAAGCGCTTCAAGAATTTACTGAGCTAGGATCAGGGTTTCGGTTAGCTGCAAAAGATCTGGAGATAAGGGGTGCCGGGAATTTTTTGGGCTCTGAGCAGCATGGATATATGGAAGCAGTTGGATTTGATTATTATATGTATCTTTTTGAGAAGACGATTAAAGAACTCAAGGGAGAAGCGAGAGAAGAAGTTAAAAGCGAGATCAACCTAAAAGTGGATATCCGGATCCCAGAGGATTATCTTCCCCAGATAAACCTGAGGCTTAGCCTTTATAAACGAATTTCTTCTGTTGAGGATCTAGGTGAAATTGAAAAGATAAAAGAAGAGATAAGAGATAGATATGGCCCTCTTCCCACAACTGTAGAACATCTCCTTCGCTACGGCATAATCAAGCACCTGGCTCAAAACGTAAATATCAATGCTATCGACCGCATAGGGAAGAAAATAATATTTAAGATTTTCCCATCATCATCCGCAGACATAGCTCGACTGACCAAGCTTATGGAAAGATATTCAGGAACAATCACTCCTCAGGGTGTTATGAGTTTATCCATTCTTGCCAAGAAAGAGACCGAAATTATGGATGAAACAATATCAATCTTGAAGGAGTTATCTTTATATAATATAATAAATTAAGCCAAAAAAAGATGAAGTTTATCAAGTCGAAACGCAGCTTATTTTTCCTTTTCCTGACAGGGATTTTAATTTTTTTTGGCGCGAATTGCGGAGAGAAGAACGAGCAGGAAAGCTCTTTAGGCGTTAACCTCGAGGACCCGCAAAGAAAGAACTACATCATCGTTGAAATTGAAGATACTGCCTACCTTAATTCTGACTTTGAAAAGTACGTTCGCGGTACTTTCGGAAATGACCAGGAAGCTTTGACCCCTGTATCTCTAAGCCGCCTCCTCGATAAATTTATCGAGGAGAAGCTTGTTCTGCAATCAGCCAGTAATCAAAATATATCTTTGAGCTGGGAGGAGAAACAGGAATACTTGGCAAAGTTGTCGACTGATCTTAAGTCTGAAGGCAGCGACGTCTCTGTAGAAGAAATGGATACCGAGATTTTGTTTGATAGGTTACTGATAGAAAAATACACTTATGAGCTTTTGAAGGACATCGAAGTCAAAGAAGAGGAAATAAAGGAGTATTATAATCTTCATAAACGGGAATTTTTGCGGCCAGAGAGGCTTGAGGTCAGCCAGATATTGCTGGAAACCGAGGACCAGGCTATAGAAGTTTTGGAAAGAGTGAAGAGTGTTTCTGAGGAAGATTTCAGAAAGATCGCTGAGGCAGAATCCATCGGTTTGGAAGCTGTAAAAGGAGGTAAGATGGGTGTTTTTGAAATGGGCCAGCTTCCGTTTGAAATGGAAAAAGTTTTATTTTCCCTCCAGGAAGGAGAGTTAAGCCCTGTAGTGGAGTCATCTTATGGGTATCACATATTCAGAGTGGATAAGAGATTCGAGCCGGAGTTGATTTCTGAAGAAGATGCTTTACCAGACATAAAAGCAAAAATTTTGGACCTAAAAATCGAGTATCAAATTTCATCACACATGGAGTATCTGAAAAATAATATAGAATGGAGTTTTTATCCGATAAATCTATCTTTCCCTTATCAAAGGGACGATATATGAAGAAAAGAAATGCCGTCCTAGTTTTTACCTTGATATTTTCTGGCTTAGTCTGTCTTTTCGGCCAAGAAGTCATCGAGGAAATCGTAGCCGTAGTAAACGAAGACATCATCACCCTCTCTCAATTCAAAGCAGAGCATGACGATTTTTATCAGGCTCTTAGCACTCAATTTAAGGGCGAAGAGTTTGATAAGAGGTATGATGCCATGAAAGAAAATCTTTTAGAAAAGATGATAACAGATCTCCTGCTTTTGCAGGAAGCCCAGGAAATGGAGGGGCTAAATCCAGATGAACAACTAAAATTATGGCTGGAAAACTTAAAAAAAGAGAATAACCTGAATTCGGACGCAGAGCTAATCCGAGCTCTCCAGCAGCAAGGAATTGATTTTGAAGAGTGGAAGAAAAGGATGAGGGAAAATATAATGAGGGAAGCTGTTATTTATTCGGAAGTCCGTGCAAATGTTGTCGTCAACGACTCAGAAACCGTTAATTATTATAAGCTTCATCCTGAGGAATTCACAGAGCTTCCAGAATATAAACTGAGAGCCATTTATCTTTCAGGGGAAGGGGGAAACGAGGATGATGTCGAGGCTAAAAAGCGAGAAATCAACGAGAAGATTTCCTCTGGCGAGGACATGGGTTCTCTAGCTGGCGAGTATTCTGAGGGGCCAGAGAAGGATAATCAAGGAGAGTTGGGAAGCTTTAAAAAGGGTGAATTAGAAAAAGACCTGGAACAAGCTGTGGAGAAGCTAAAGGTGGGAGAGATGACTCCCTGGCTAAAGGTTCGAACGGGCTGGTTCCTGCTGAAATTAGAGGAAAAAAAAGAGAGCCGCCTTAAATCCTTTGAAGAAGCCCGGAGAGAAATAGAAGAAAAATTTTTTAACGAGAAAAGCCAAAAAAAACTAGAGGAATATTTAAAAGAACTCAAAGAGAAGAGCCTTATAAAGATACTTATACCCAATCCTCTCGATTATATATAGCATTCCTGTAGGGGTTTGATTCATCAAAAAGGGGTCAGGTCTTGTTTTTTGTTTTAATTTCTGATGATGAAATGTCTAAAGAAGGGTAAAAAGCAAAAAAAAAGACCAGCCGCCTTTTTCTTTTTAGGGTATGAAGATAGCGGCGGCAATGGCCGTCGTCCAGAGACCTTTTTTCCCTTTTGCTGTCTGAGTGATATGTCTAGTCCTGACTTTAATGTTATCGGATAACCTATAAATATTTTTTTCTTCGTTCCAGATTTGATTGGTATCGAAGTTCACGCCAAGAGTCGTGGCCAGCATATACGCCGCTAGATCCTCTGCATACTGACCTGCTTCTTTCTCGTCTTGACCAAAACTGTGATGTTCGGAAAGATAACCATAATGATTAGGTGCATTAGGAATGGCCAATCCTATTGAGGCTTGTATTAAGCGGTGGGCTTCATCTGTTGCGCATTCGCTCATGACCAAAAAAACAATTTGGCCTGGCTTAAGCGACTTCAATCCCTCCTCTTTTGAACAAAGCTTGCACTGAGGAGGGAAGATACTCGAGGCTTTAACAAGGTTAAAAGGAGCGATGGCGGCTTCTCTTAAAGCTTGCTCAAAACTGGCTAATTTTTCCTTATGCTGTCCTTTTCCTTTGGTTAAAAATACTCTTGTAGGAATGAATGTGCTCATCAGTTACAGTTCCTTTCCTCGAAATATTTATTCGCGAAGCTTATCCAGGTTGGAAGTATTAATAAGATGTTAGCTTCTCTTCTTTCTTGGGAGGATAAGGCTCTGGTTCCTTAAAATCTATTTTCCGAGAAACCTCCCATTCTCCTAGGAGAGTAAACCGGGATCCTTTATGCCTAACGAACAATTTGACCAAAGCGATCTTCCAATGCGGACTGTTTCTGAAATGGCTAACGGATTTCCCCTCAACTCCCAGGCGGCTTTTCAAAAGGATAGCATCACTCGTTCCTCCGGGAGGAATAGAACCTTCTGGAAGGCCAGGCAGGAATCCTTCTCCTAAGGTTTTAGTATCATCCATGAACCTGAAAACGGCTTCAAAACTTATATGCCGAATCGCTTCTTCAGTTAGGTTTTTTACTCGGAAAGAAATTGCCGGAACAAGTGTCAACTTTGCAGGCCATGGTTGATAGTATTTTTTCACCCACTTTGTTTCTACGTCGACTATTTTCAAAGAGGCTTTGAGCTCTTCCGCGGTAGGTGCTCTCTGACATCCAGTCTGAATAAAGGCAGAAATGAATGTAGTTACGATAAGAGTTTTGACCAGCAGCGCTTTTTTCATCTCGGTCTCCTTTGTTCCATTTTTTAATATAATTGAGGACAGGAAATTATTCAATCTTTTTAATTGGTTTAATTGGGGCCAGGCCCCATTTTCAAATTTTCTGTCTTCGCGCTGTGAGAATGTCCTCTCTCTTTAAAAAAATGGGGCCTGGCCCCATTCTCCACACCCATTCTCCACAAAAAATGGGGCTGCCCAATTTCGTTCCCGATAGTTATGCATAGATCCATATGAAAAGGCACGAAACCACCAAACCTGATCTCAGGCTTGCAAAAGTTGCATTTTTAAGTAGCATAGTAAAATAAAAAAATTAGCCATTTAGGGAAGAATAGAAAAAAACTAAAATCTTGAGAGCATGACGCAAGCACGATGAAAGAAAAGATCCTTCGTCTTAACCTATACTTTGGCCTTTTTGGCCTCATATTTTCTGCATTTCTCCTTGTTCTTGATGTGTCTTTTATGAAAACCTGGTTCTTTTGCTGTTCGTGGTGGTCGTTTATTCTCATAATGGACAGCTTGAACTTTAGGAGAAGTAAGGCCTCACCTCTTTCTATATCTTTGAAGAATTTTCTTTTTTCAGCTTTCATTTCTGTTCTCGTCTGGCTTATTTTTGAGCTGTTTAATTTAAGAGTGAAAAACTGGACCTATCATGATCTTCCTCCAGGCATACTTGAAAGGTGGATTGGCTATTTTATTGCTTATGCCTCTGTCATTCCGGCGATGAAAGAGATCTCCCTGTTTGTTCAAAGCTTCTTATCTAAAAGGAAACTTGCCTTGTTTAGGATAAGAGGAACACCGGTTCTTCTTAAATCGTGGTTTTTTTCAGGAATAATATCAATTATTTTAGTCCTTGCTTGGCCTCGTCTTTTTTTTCCTTTTGTCTGGCTGTGTTTTATTTTTATGCTTGAGCCGTTGAATTTTTGGCTAAAAAATGAAACTTTATTGAAAGATTTAGAGAAAAAGGATTGGACCCGATTCTGGAGCTGGTTATTGGCCGGCCTTGTTGCCGGCTTCTTGTGGGAATTTTGGAATTTTTGGGCAGGATCTCACTGGGAATACTCCATTCCGTATCTCAATTTCTGGAGAGTGTTCCAGATGCCCGTTTTTGGTTATACAGGTTTTCTCCCTTTTGCTCTTGAGGTTTTTGCCCTTTACCAGCTTCTTTTTGCTCTGTACAAGAAATTACAAAGGAAGATCGTTTTCAAAGGTATGATTATTATTCTTTTGCTTGTATTTTACGCTGGAGCCTTTTATCTGATTGATACTTTTACTTTTGTTCGTTAACTGCAGGGGTTTGATTTATCCGCGGGCTTCTCTCCGGTCTTCTTGATTATTTGGTAAGCTGGGAGGCGAAGACGGGTTCGATATTATATTTATCCAGAAGATGAAAGTTTTCCCTTAGGACTCTTAGAGTTCTTTCAGTTGGATGGCAGATGCCTACAGCTTTTCCATTTCTCTGAGCCAAGCGAAAGAGCTCAATCATTTTTCCTTTTATGTAACCCTTACGGTTTTCTCCGTCAAGAAAAACTTGGCGATAGGCTGAAGGGATTCCGAGTGTTTGGGCAACATTATAAGCTTCGGACCTGCTTGTGGTACGACTATCAATAAAAAAAAGATTTCTTTCTTTTAAAGGTCCAAGGACTAAGGATATGAGATTCTTGTCAGCCGTTATTTTCGATCCCATATGGTTGTTAACTCCTGTGACGTATGGAATCTGATCGAGATTGTGCTCCACCGTTTTTAGTATTTCCTCTTCGCCCATTTGAGAGAGAATTATTCCCTCAATGTGGTTTCCTCCCTGGTTATTTATTGATTCAAGAGGAAGATGAAGCATAACTTCCAAATTGTTTTGGTGAGCAATCCGAGCTATCTCTTTGGCTAGAGGGGTATAGGGAAGAATAGAGATTGTCAAGGGCTTATTGAGCGAGCAGATATCATTGATTGCTTTTAAACTGTAACCCATGTCGTCGATGATGATTGCTACTTTGTTTCTAGCTTTTCTTGGAGGAAGTTCTGCCCTTATTTTTTCCTTATGGCTTGCGAAAAGAATACTCAACCTTTGCTTTCTTATCCCTTCGACCTGCCACAGATAATAATTCTTTTCTGGGCCGAGTTGTTCTTCTTTTTCTCGGACAGAAGCACTGACTTTATTGAATTCTTTTTCAAGAAGAGATTCTAGCTCCACGTATTTTTTCAAGGGGAGGTCAATCATAAGATGGAGAACTCCCTTGTTGTCCTTGTACTGTTGATTTGGATCATAGGGTATGTTAAGCAGGGTTAGACTCTTGATGACAATCTGGTCAAGGGCTTCTTTATCAGGCGGAGGTTCTTGACGAGGCTGAGTTTCCTGACTCAATAGAGCTGCCTTTCTTCCAAACAGAGAAGCAAAAAGGTAAGATTTTTCTCCATTTTTCCAGCCGATGTAGTCTAAACCGATTGCTGATAAAAGCACCATAAGAGAAAAGATAATAATGGTGGAAGGAGGAATGCGATTGGCCTTTTTTCTTTTCTTAGACCTTCTTTTTCGCATTAATTACATTTTAGGCTGGAGATTAAAGGCTTTTTTTAAGATATGTGCTAAGGCTTTGGTCTTCCCCGTTTATTTTTATATCAGGCTTAATTCCTTTTTCCCACAACTTTTCTCCTGACCTAAGATAGAAGATTCCTGAAGTGAGCAGCAAACCGCTTCCGTCATCCAGGACAAAGATATTTTGTTTGGCCACGAGACCTAAAGTTGGATGCCCGATGATTTTGCCCCTTTTAAATTCTTTGAGAACTCCGGCTACTGCCTCTGCCGGTCCGATTGTAGCCTGGTTTGTCCAGATAACCAAAGGCAGTTTTTCAAGTTCAGCCTCTTCCGGACAAGAAATAATCTCCTTGGTTCTTCCTTTTGTTTCAAAGTAACCTATATTAGGAGATTTTAAGAATAGATTGACGAGTTTTCTGGCTTCTTCAATCTCTCCTTCGTAGCAATCCCTTAAATCCAAAATAAGAGTCCTTTTCTCTGGCTTTAATCTGGGTATGATTTCCTGTCTTATCTTCTTTACACAAGGAGGATAAAGCTGATGGATCTTCAAAATTCCGCTCGTGCCCTTTGCTTCAGCATAGGAAAATGGTTCTTCAAAGAGCAAGGTTCTTTCAACACTCACCTCTTTTGTTTCCTCTCTTTTAAATATCCTGAGCTTTATGGTTTTCTCATCTCTATCCTTAAGATAGAGATTTGCTTCGGTCATACTCATGGTGAGAGTCGAGCGTCCGTCAATAGAACTGATAAAGTCGCCGATCTGGATTCCTTTCTTTTCAGCAGGGGAATTCTCTCTAATTCCGATGACCTGAGGAAAAGAACCGTAGCTTTTGTAAAGGACAATTCCTATATCCTTCAGGCTTGCCTCCTTGCGCTGGCTATACCTAACCATGCTCTCTTTGTCCAAATAGCTGGAAAGAACGTCCAGGGAATCAACCATTCCTTTAAAGGCTCCCTTCATTGTTTTATCTGGATTAGCCTCTTCAATGTAATCGTTTTTGATCAATTGGATAACTTTTCCTAGCAACTCAAAATTCCTGTCGGGAGAAAGCTTTGATAAGAGTCCAGGGAGAAAGCTTTTTTCTAGCAAGAAGAAGAGAAAGACCAAGACCAGTACGGCAAAAAGGAGTATTCTTGCTCTTTTTTTGTTCATTTTATCCTAAAACTGATTTTTGATTTTAACATCTTCATTTCAGCCATTGCAAGGGATTAAGGGGCTTTGTCTTGAATCGAATTTCAAAATAAACAGAGTCTCCTTCAAAAGAACCGATATCGCCGACAAGGGCGATCGGTTGCTCAGCTTTGACCAGGACGCCCTTCTTGACCAATATTTCTGAGCAATGACCATAGAGCGAATAGTAGGACATTCCGTGATCGATAATGATGAGGTTGCCGTATCCCTGGAAGTAGTCAGAGTAGACGACTTTGCCAGGATGGATAGATCTAACAATGACATAGTTCTTTTTGGGTGAAATTTCGATTCCGTTATTCATCGTGGTCGTTTTAAATTGAGGATGCCTCTGGAGCCCAAATTTGGTGGTGACGTTTCCCTCGATAGGCCAAGGAAGTTCCCCTTTTTTCTCGTAAAGAGGGATTAAATTAATAGGAAAAGTAATTTCTTCTTTAAGTAATCTTTCTATCAAAATTAACAACTGTTGAGCTCTTACTTTTAACTCATCTAAGGTTTGAAGATGTAGTTTCTTGTTTTTCTTTATTTCTGATATAAGGGCTCTGTTCTTTCTTTCCTGAGCTTGGAGTTCTTTCCTTTTCTTCTCGGCATTCCTTATCAAACGCGAAGCCTCCGTTTTTTTCGTTTTAAGCTCTTTTTGGGCTGTCTCCAGTTTATCCAAGGTTTCCATATAATTTGAGATAATTCTTTCCTGATACTGAGCCAAAATAGTCAAATTCTTATTCTCGGAAATAAGAGTTCCTACGTTTTCTGCCTGAAGCATGAATTGGAAAAAGTTAAATTTTCCGAATTTATAGGTGGTGATGAGTATTTTCTCGATAGATTGCTTTTCCTCCTCTAGCTTTGCTTCTAGCTTGGGAATGCTTTTGTTCAATGAAGAAAGCTCACGATTTGCTTTTCCCAATTGGATAGAATAAAGGGAGATTTCTTTTTTGATAAGTCCCTTGTTAAATCCAATCCTATCCAGCCGGGAAAGAGTGCTTGATTCCTTTTTTTCCTCTTCTTCTATTTTCAGCCGTAGCTGCTCTATCTGTTGGGAGATTTTCGCCAGGCGTTCTTGGTAATCGGAAACATCCTGCTGGCCACGGGCATTCAGAGAGATAATGAGAATAAGGGTGATTGAAATTCCGAGGAAACAGTAGGATTTCTCTAGCGCCTTCTTACACAACTTCATTTCTTAAATAATACTCTCTACCGTCCCGATAATCAAATATAAATCCTGCCCTGGTGCAATCTAATTGTTAATTACCACGCATTAACGGTATATTGGCTCCCAGGGCTTTTTCAGTGTTGGAGCTTTCAGGATTTATATCTCTCGTTTTTTTCCATAAAAATACTTGGTTGTCACTTTTCCAACCAACCCGGCTAAAAGAAGAAGGGACAACAAGTTAGGGAAAGCCATAAAAGCATTGGCTACATCTCCTATGTACCAGACTATGTAGCGGTGTGGACCCTGAATGATAGAGCCGATGAAAAGCAGGATGATGAAAGCAACTCTGTAAGGATAGATTATCCTGATTCCAAAGATATATTCCAGGCATTTTTCTCCATAGTAGCACCATCCAAGAAGAGTAGAATAGCCAAAAAGAAAAGAGCAAAGAGCAATGATGTATCCTCCATAAGGAATGACAGAGCCAAAGGCATCTGCTGTTAGCGCCGTGGATGTTAGAGCTCTTGGGTCGCCGTAGGCAGCGGTTTTGATGTAGCTTCCGGTTATGACAATGGTCAGAGTGGTCAGCGTATTAACGACCAAGGTATCGATGAAAGTCCCGGTCATAGCGATGAGTCCGTTTCGAGAAGGATCTTTGGATTTTGATGCAGACTGAGCAATTCCGGCTGAACCTAGTCCAGATTCGTTGGAAAGCAGACCTCTCCTAATACCTTGGCTAATAGCAAGTTTTATAGTAACTCCTACCATACCTCCTCCCACAGCTTTTACAGAGAAGGCTGATGTAAAGATCGTGGTGAGAGCTGCGGGCAAGTCAGTGATCCTTGCCAGGATGATAACGATGGCTCCTCCGAAATAAAGAATGATCATGGTCGGAACCAGTCGCTCAGATACCATTCCGATTCTCTTGATCCCGCCCAATATAACCGCTCCCACGATGCCTGTGATAACCAGTCCGCTTATCCAGAAAGGAATTTGGAATTCTTTGTTAAAGACCAGAGCCATTGAATTGGATTGCATCATGTTCCCTGTGCCTAACAAGCAGGCTACGGCACCACAGATAGCAAAAAACATGCCCATGAATTTGGCTAAATGCTTGTTCTTGATGCCGTTGCGGGCATAGTACATGGGCCCTCCGGACATCTCTCCGCGTATATTCTTGATCCTGAATCTGACTCCTAAAAATCCCTCAGCATACTTTGTTGCCATGCCAAAGACACCGGCTATCCACATCCAAACAGGAGCTCCTGGTCCACCAACAGCGATGGCAGTAGCCACCCCGGCGATATTGCCGTTGCCAACGGTAGCAGCCAGAGCAGTCATCAAAGCCGCATAAGGAGATATGTCTCCTTCCTCTTTATCCGGCCTATCCTTTCCTAGGGCTCCCCGCAACACCATCTTCAGGGATAGGATTAACCTTCTAATTTGGATGAGGCGGGTGAGATAAGTCAGCAGGATGCCTGTCCCTAAAAGAAGGGCGATCATCCAGTAACCCCACATGAAGTCACTTGCTTTTGTGATGAAAATGAGTATTTTATCCAAAATAGAAAGGGAAATAGTGAAGCTAAGCTCCAGTGTTTCTGCTTTGTCTTTTATCTCTATCTCTTCTTCGAAGGGAGTCAATTCATAGAGATCCATTTTGATGATGTATTTTCCTGGCCTAAGATCGCTGTACGTAAAATTTCCCTCAGGATCAAGAGCGGTTTCGGAAAAGTATTCCTCCTCCAGGGGTTTTAGAAGCACGATCCCTTCAGTGTACGGCTCTCCTTTAGGAGAAAGGATAACCTTGCCCTTGATATCAGCTGCATTAAGGGTTTGAAGACTCGTCAAACACAGAAAAAATAAAATGATGGCTAAAGTTTTTTTCTTCATTTGCTTCCTTTATCCAGACGCAATTTTCCTTATGAAGATAAGAATAAAAATTATAGCTATGGGCGAGAGAAATTTGAGAGAAAAAACCCAGAGCAGCCTTAATCTGAACTTAGGATTTCCAGAAAAGATTTCTTTGATCGCGTTTTTAACTCCCCAAACATAGCCAACGAAAAGACAAATAAAAAAGGCGCCAACAGCCAGCGAGATATTGCCGAAGATAAAATCAAATCTGCCAAAGAAACTTATTTTGGTGAAAAATTTCATTCCTCCGAAGGAAAGGGCGGAAGGAACTCCAATGACGAAAGAAAGAAACCCTACTGACAGAGCTGCTTTTTTTCTCGACCATTCCCTCTCATCAACGAGATAAGCCACTGGAACTTCGAGGAGAGATATGGTCGAAGTCAGAGCAGCCACGCATAAAAGCGAGAAAAAGAGAAGCGCAAAGATATATCCACCCGGTATTTGGGAAAAGATAATAGGAAAGATCTGGAAAACCAGGCCAAAACCTCCAACATCCATTGGCTGGTTGGCAAAGGCAAGAGTGGGAAAGATGATTAGCCCTGCCAGGAGGGCGATAAAAGTATCCGAGAAGGTGACCCATCCTGCCGAAGAGACGAGATTATCGGATTTAGAGATATAGCTGCCATAGGTTATCATTGTT
The DNA here is from genome assembly GCA_011772475.1 of Candidatus Aminicenantota bacterium. Lineage (GTDB taxonomy): Bacteria > Acidobacteriota > Aminicenantia > Aminicenantales > Aminicenantaceae > SOIV01. Next base: position 21,444 of record WVZK01000031.1, read on the forward strand.
CCCATACCCAGGCTTAAAGAAAAGAAAGCTTGGCCCAAGGCAAACAGAACGACGGTGCCGCTGAGCTTTGAGAAGTCTGGTTTGAGATAATAGGTCAATCCTTCGGACGCGTTGGGAAGAATTAAAGCTCTCACAGCAAGAAAAATAATAAGCAGAAAAAGGATGGGCATCAGAACCTTAGTCCATCTTTCTATTCCCTTTTTCACTCCCCTCGAGATTATATAAGTAGTAGTTCCGATGAATAGGAAAAGTAAAAAGATAACCTGAAGAGGATTAGAGGTGAATTCTGTGAATATCTTTTCAGTTAATTGACTTGTCACCTCTCCGCTGAAAGCCCCTGTTGCAGTCTTTACCATGTAGCCTACTGTCCATCCTGCTACGACAGAGTAATAGGAGAGAATGCAAACACCTGTTATTACTCCCATATAGCCGATGAATTTCCAGGGCGAACGGGGTTTTATATATCCGATTGCTCCCACAGGATTTTTCTGAGCGTGGCGGCCTATGGTCAATTCTGCCAGCATCACAATGAACCCGATTAAGGCAACAGCCAGGATATAGACCAGGACAAAAACTGCTCCTCCGTTCTGACTCACCATTGTCGGGAATCGCCAGATGTTGCCTAGACCTATAGCTGACCCTGTAGCTGCAAAAATGAAAGCTATTTTAGATCCCCAAGTTCCTCTCTTGATTGTTTCCTGGCCTTCCATTTTAGTCTCTTTTATGAAGACGAAAAAAAGAAATATTAATTTTTCCCGTATCTTTTACCACAATCTTTGAATATTGTAAAAAGAAATTAAATTATTGCCTATTTAATCATCTCTCGTTAAAATTATAAGCTGTCTGGAGAAAGGAGGTAGACTAAATGCCTGCAATAGAAATAAAGCCCGATGTTTACTGGATAGGTGTGAACGACCGAACCACTGACCTTTTTGAAGGGTTATGGCCGATCACCAAGGAAGGCGTTTCTTACAATTCATATCTCATTGACGATGAAAAGAAAGCGATTATCGATCTGACAAAATCCTTCAAGGGAAATGAGTTCCTTGATCAAATCGATGAAGTCACTGATATTTCAAAGATTGACTATGTAGTCGTAAATCATATGGAGCCCGATCACTCTGGTCTTATAAGGACATTGAGAAGGATCGCTCCTCAAGTCACTTTCATCGGCTCAGCGAAAACGAAGGATATGCTGGAGAGTTTCTTTTCCATAAAAGAGAATGTTCAGGTAGTAGGTGACGGGGACACTCTTTCCCTGGGCAAAAGAACCTTGAAATTCTTTTCAACGCCCTTTCTTCATTGGCCTGAAACTATGATGACATACGAGGTCTCTCACAAGATTCTGTTTCCTTGTGATGCATTTGGTGGATATGGCGCTATCCGAGGATCTATTTTTGATGATGAATGCAAAGACTTTGACTTTTACGAGAAGGAATCTCTCCGTTATTACGTTAATATCGTGGCCAATTTTAGTGCAAGGGTCTTAGGAGCTATCGAAAAGCTGGCTGATCTTCCCATAGATGTTATTGCTCCATCTCATGGTCTAATCTGGCGCAAGAATCCTTCTCTTATAGTCAACCTCTACAAGAAGTGGGCAGAGTATGCGGTTGGAAAAACCGAGGCCGGGATTACTCTAATTTATGGCTCTATGTACGGTTTTACAGAATCCATGATGAATTCAGTGGCCCAGGGAATATCCCGGGAGGATGTTCCCCTTGAAATCTTTGATGCCTCCCGAACTCATGTGAGCTACATCCTTCCTTCTCTCTGGACAAAAAAGGGAGTGATGATAGGAGCTCCCACATATGAAGTGTCGCTTTTTCCTCCAGTTGAAGGAGTTCTAAACATGGCTGCTCATAAGCACATCAAAAACAAGAAAGTGGCCTATTTCGGAAGCTACGGATGGAGCGGTGGAGCGAGAAAAAATTTAGAAAAAATCATAGAGCCACTTAAGTGGGAACTTGTTGATACCCTGGAGTTTGAGGGGTATCCGACAGAAGAAGAATTAAAAAAGGGCGAAGAATTTGGAAAACATTTCGCAGAATTGATAAAGAAAGAAACATAGAAGGTGCCCAGTCTCTTTTTTTACTTATTCTTTAAAAGCTGAATAGAAATATGATAAGATACCGATGGCCTACTTCATCGGGGGTACAAAATGGCAAAAGCCGACTGGAAAGACGAGCTAGCAAGCTTCATCGATGACCTCAGAGTTGTCGATGAATGCAAGGCCGAGGCTCCAGGAAAATTTAATCAGTTTTGTGAGTTCATTGCTGAGTCTTCCTTTGAAAGTTTATCTGAAGAGTTGAAAATCTATGGGATAAAATCCAAAGTCAGAAAAGAAAAACGGAAATCTATTGCTTTTGAGGTTAATTTTCCTAAGTCGCGGGTAGATCATTTCCACTATGTTATCCGTCTTCCCAATAATGCCCTGGATCTCCAATTAAGACTGCTGATTAGAGGGAGGAAGGATAAGAAGAGTCAGATTGAGGAAAAGGAAGTGCCCTTCATGAAAAATATCAAGCCTTCAAGCGTCCTGAAATTGTCCAAGGAAGAACTCATCTTAGATGTGATTAAACACTATAAAAAATTCATTTCTGAAGCTTTAATCTATTCTGAATAAATCAAGAGCTTTATTCAAAAATTCCTTCTTTTTCTTGTAGGGTCTTCTTTAATTGTGGGGGTTTGATTTATCAAGCCCACATTTTAATGTAAGGTTTTGATTCATCAAATTTTTATATTCTATTTATTGAAAAAAATGGCTCGTTTGATAAATAAGACCTCTGCATCAAAAAAAGATTGAAATAGAAGGATAGATTTGTTAGTTTTTGTTTCTTTTAAATGAGAAACAAAAAATTAGCTCCGGGAATACTCTCCATCCAATTACTGGTATTAATGTCTTACTCTTCCGTTGCCATGCTGATTCTTCTTTCTGTATATTTTAAGCACCTGGGAGGGAGCCCGCGGCAAATCGGCTTCTTACTGGGTATTTTTTCCCTGTCTGCCTTTTTATCCCGCCCGTTTGTTGGCTGGCTTTTAAGCAAGTACAATCCTAGGAAAGTGGTTGTTGCAGGGCTAATTCTTGTCCTGATCATGACAGCCATGTACCTCTTCATCCAAGAATTAAATTGGTTTGTCGTATTCATAAGGATTCTTCATGGTTTTGGGTTTTCAGTTTTTATTCTGGCAGCTTTGTTGATCGCTGTTTTGATAACCCGCGAGGAAGAGAGGGCTTATGCCATCGGAGTTGTGTCCACAGGTTTTATGCTTCCTCTCTTGGTTGTTCCTTTTATGGGAGAAGGAATTATTGAAAGATTTGGCTTCTCCCCTTTTTTTCTCTGTGCTGTTTTCCTGGCCGCGATTCCGCTTGTGTTTGGCCTCTTCTGGAAAGTCAAGCTTCCTCGATTTCCTGAAGACTCAGAAATCAAAAGCGTTGGCTTTCTTCGTCTCCTAAAACAGAGAAGAATTTTCTTGATTTTTTTTCTAACCTTAATCTTTGAAACCGGTCTGAGCTCTAGCTTGAGTTTTGTTCCTCTTCTTGCTCACGGAGAATCTCCGATGTGGGCTGGCTATTTTTATACTTTTCTGAGCTTGACTGCTGTGTTTATGCGGCTTTATGGAGGAAAGCGGTTTGTTTTTTGGGGTAGTCCGAGGTCACTTCTTCCTGCTTTTTATTTTATTTCCGGAGGAGGAGTATTAATCTATTTTGCTTCCAATAATATTTTGCTCGGACTATCTGGCGTTATCTGGGGAATCGGAGTGGGAATTCTATACCCCCATCTGACCGCTCTCGTTGTCGAGGGAGTCCCTTTTCGAGAACATGGGAAAGTTTTGAGTCTTTTTGCTTCTTCTGTAGATTTAGGTTTTGCCTTTGGCCCACTGCTATTCGGATGGGTCTCCCAGTACTTTGGGCTAAGAGATTCCTTTATTATTTTTGCTCTTTTTGTTTTTCTTTCTTCGTCTGCCCTTATTTTGTGGGGAAAATCCTACCTTTTAAAAAAGCTAAAAAAGGGGACATAAAAAAGGACATAAAAAAGGGGACAGGCTACTTTTTATAGTTAAGACAGGAATTAGATCTTTCAAACCATAACAGAAGCCACAGCAGCAGTAATCATCATAAAAAAGTAGCCTGTCCCCTTTTTTAAATGAAGGTCGTTAGGTTAAAAGCGCCAGATAAGGCGCAGTTTCTCCCTCTTATCTAGGCGAGTTATCCCTTCGTCCTTTGCCGCTTCTACGGCCGCGTCATATTCGCCTTGATTGATTCTTCTGTTTAAAGGAGAGTTGGCAGAGATTCTGCCGTAGGGATAAAACTGGTCCATGATGTTAACATAGGTGTTCTTAGAGATTTCTTGAGCCAGGAAGCTCATCACCTCTTTTGTTCCAGCCAATTCCTGAGGAAGAACCAGGTGTCTCACCAAAAGTCCTCTAAGTGCTATTCCTCTCTCATCCAAGAGGAGATCTCCTACTTGACGATGCATTTCCTTAAAGGCAAGCTTAGCCATTTCAGGATAGTCAGGTGCTTGTGAGTATTCTTCAGCCACCTTGCCGTCAGCGTATTTAAAATCAGGCATATAAATATCAAAGACTCCGTCTAGAAGCTTCAGAGTCTCGACAGAATCGTAACCTCCAGTGTTATAGACAAGTGGCACTTTAAGTCCCTTATCTATAGCTACAGGAAGGGCCTTCAAAATTTGAGGAACATAATGGGTGGGAGTAACAAAATTAATGTTGTGGCAGCCCATCATTTGAAGCTCGATCATCATCCTCCCTAACCTTTCAAAGGATATCTCCCTGCCTTCTCCTCCATGACTTATAGAGTAATTCTGGCAAAAGAGACATTTCAGGTTACAATGAGTCATGAAAATTGTGCCCGAGCCATGATGGCCAACAAGCGGCCTTTCTTCTCCGAAGTGAGGGGAGTAGGAAGACACCTCAGGGAGAAATCCTGCGCCGCAATATTTTTTTTCTCCTTTGACTCGGTTCACTCCGCAGTTTCGAGGGCAGAGGCTGCATTTCTCCAATAATTGGAAGGCCTTCTCAATTTTTTCTTTAAAAAGCCCTTCTCTGTGTTTTTTGAGATAGGCTGGTTCGAAATTTTCTGACTGCATGTTCTTCATAGGCAATTATAGCAAATTTGGAGTCAGACTTTACCAAATTTAATTTTTTTTGGATGCTCAATATTTGGTTGTATTTTTTGATTAGAATAATTAAAGTTATCAGAGTCTAATCCCGATGAGTGTCAAATCTGGCTCCTTATACAGTACGATTCCTCGACTGGAACGAATTCCCTTCCTTATCCATGGCTTCGGCGCAAGATTATGGAAGGAAGATGATTATAAAAATAGACCGGAGTGGAAGGATTTTAAGCTCGTTTTGCTTAATCAAATTCACTCCAACATTATTCAAGTAATAGATAATGTTCCCGAGGAGAAATTAAAAGGAGATGCCGCAATCACCGGCCTCCCTTTTCTCCTTCTCATCATAAAAACAGCTGATTGCCTACCTGCCCTAATTGTGGATGAGCCCCAGAAAGTAATTGCTGCTGTCCACTGCGGGTGGAGAGGAACATCTAAGAGAGTCATTAAAAAGGTTATTCAAAATATGAAAAACCATTATGGCAGCGATCCCGCATTGCTTCTGGTGGCTTTGGGGCCTTGTATAGGGCGTGAGTGCTATGAAGTTGGGGAGGATGTCTATAAGAGCTTTAAGCAAGAGGGCCTTTCAACAGAGTTTTTTCGAAATCATCCTCTGCGAAGGCAAAAGTATCTTTTCGATTTAAAAGGAGCAAATCTTTCTCAGATGGTTAGTGAAGGAGTGGAGGAAAAAAATATTTTTTCCGTAGAAATCTGTACTCATTGCCATGAGAGCCTTCCTTCATTCCGAAGAGATAAGGACAAAGCGGGCAGAACCCTAAGCTTCATCGGAATGTCATCTTAGAGGGGAGCGAGGCTATTTCCCAAAACGTTTTTAGTTGCTTTTTAAATTTATTTTTTTTATTCTTTAGCGTGCTATGGCCAAAGCATATTCTGAGATTTCAATTCCAGAACTTCCTTTATTCAAAAAAGGAAAGGTCCGCGACGTCTACGAGATAGAAGACAAGCTTCTTGTGGTTGCTTCGGACCGCATTTCTGCTTTTGATTTTGTTCTTCCTTCACTTATTCCAGATAAGGGAAAAATCTTAACACAGCTTTCTAAGTTTTGGTTTGATTTCACCTCACTCGTTTGCCGTAATCATCTCCTGACTGACGATGTAGGCGAGTTTCCGCCAGTGCTCCACAAATATAAGGATATCCTGGAGAAAAGATCTATGCTGGTGCACAAGACCGAAGTTATTCCCGTAGAATGCGTTGTCCGAGGATATCTCTCCGGCTCAGGATGGAAGGATTATAAAGCCACAGGGAAGATTAGCGGCGTTAAAGTTCCTCCTGGCATGAGAGAAGCTGACAGATTAGAAGAGACGATCTTCACTCCTGCTACAAAGGCTGAAGTAGGGGAGCATGATCAAAACATATCTTTTAAGGAGATGCAAAAGCTAATTGAGCCTGAACTCGCTGATAAGGTTAAAAAAATAAGCTTGGAGCTCTTTCAGAAAGCATCCCTTCATGCTATCTCTAAGGGAATTATTATTGCTGATACAAAGTTTGAATTCGGGCTTTTAAATGATGAGCTTATGCTGGTTGACGAAATCTTTACTCCAGATTCTTCTCGATTCTGGCCGTCGGCCAGCTACTCTCCTGGCCAGTCTCCGCCCAGCCTGGATAAGCAATTTGTTCGTGATTACCTGGAAAGCACTGACTGGGACAAAGAGAGCCCGCCCCCTCCATTACCCCAGTCGATTATCGAACAGACAGCGAAAAGGTATTTTGAAATTTATAGTCTCTTAACAGGAAAGAATGAATTATAATGCAAGGGCAAGTCGATTTGCATATTCATTCCAATAAAAGTAGCGACGGTAGCCTTTCTCCTTTCCATATTGTTCAGCTCGCAAGCGAGAAGAAACTGGAAGCTATTTCTATTACTGATCATGATACAGTTGCAGCTTATCCTCAAGCTTTGGAGTTCGGCGAAGAAGCAGGCGTTGAGGTTATCCCCGGCATCGAGCTCACAACTCTCTACGGCGACCGTGAGTTTCATCTTCTTCTTCCCTTTGTAAGCTGGAAGAAGAAAATTATTTTCAAACTTATCAATAAGGCTTCGAAGAAAAGGATTATAGAGGCTAAGGAGCGTGTTCGTAAACTTCAAGACATCGGATTTGATATTAGCTGGAAAGAGATAGCCAAAGATTCAAAGTCCACTCCTCCCTTGGGAGTGACAATTGCCCAGGTTTTGCTGCGAAAGGCTGAAAGGAAAAAAACTCCAGTGCTCAAGAAGTATTTTGAAGGGGCAAGTCGAGACTTTGCCCCTTATCTTTTTTATGAAGATTATTTCGTGAAGGGTAAGCCGGCTTGGGTTCCCAAGCAAAACCTGAGTTTATTGGATGTTCTCAGGGTTGCTCCCGAGACAGAAGGTGTTCCAGTCCTCGCTCATCCTGGTGCGTATTTCCAGAAGGCCTCCAGAGAAGATATAGCAATTCTGAAAGAAAGCGGGCTCCAAGGGATAGAGGTATACACTTCTTATCATGATCATTCCCAGACAGAGCATTACAAGAAGATTGCAGAAGAGCTGGATCTTGTTCCGATAGCTGGGTCAGATTTTCATGGAAAAATAAAACCTCACATACCCTTTGGAAATCTTAGAGAGGGTCAATACTGGATGGTAGAGGAGTTGAGAAAAAGAAGGAAGTGAACTGGCGTGAACTGGATTGATGTTATTTTGATCAGCATTTTAGCCTTGACCACTATCCTGGGCGTAGTCAAAGGACTTGTGAAGCAGGTTTTTGGCCTTCTTGCAGTGATTATTGGATTAATTTTGGCCCTTGGTTTTTATTCTCAGGCCTCCCGGATTTATCTTCGGCTTATCTCCAACGAAGTCCTGGCTCATTTTTTAGGCTTTTTGACCATATTTTTGATTGTGCTCTGCCTGGGCTGGGTTTCATCGTATACTCTCTCTAAGTTTATAAAAGGCCCCTTAAAGCTCCTTAATAATATTTTAGGAGGAGGAATAGGGCTCCTGAAGGGGATTCTAATCTGTGGTGTTGTTGTTTTTGCTCTCTTGGTGTTTCCGATAAGCAAAAAGGCCTTGAAAGAATCTGCTCTTTCCCCAGTGTGCCTGCAAGTGACTAGGGCCATAATCAGCCTTATACCTAAGGAGCTTAAGGAAAGATTCAAAGAAGCCTATAAAGAAGTCACAAAAAGGGTGGAAAAAGATGGAAAAAAAATCTGAAAAACTCAATATCCATCAGAAACTGGAAATTGTTATCGATGAAATGGTGGAAAAAGAGCTATCTCTGAAAGATGCACTAAAAGAATTCGAAAAAATTTACATCGAAAAATCAGCGAAAATATACAAGGGGAACATGACCAAAATGGCAAACGCCCTTGGAGTTCATCGCAACACTCTTCGTAACAGGGCCAAATCTTTAAAGATTTTGAAGAAAATTTAGCACTCTCCTTCTAAGAGTGCTAAATTTATTTCTTTTTTCTTGACAAAAAAGGGGAACTAGAGCTAAAATTAGCAATCTTCTATAAAATCTGCTAAAAAAATTATCTATATTAAGGAGGCTTTAATGAAGGTGATACCCTTACACGACAGAGTTCTTCTAAAAAGATTAGAAGAGCAGGAAATAAAGAAAGGTGGAATAATCATTCCTGATACTGCAAAGGAGAAACCCCAAGAAGCTGAAGTAATAGAAGTGGGGAAAGGCCGTGTGACAGAAGACGGGAAAGTTATTCCTCTTGATGTTAAGAAGGGTGATAAGGTTCTTATCGGAAAATTCAGTGGAACCGAAGTGACGATAGGTGATATTGAGCATATTATCGTTCGTGAAGAAGAGATTTTAGCTAAAATCACCTAATTTTTGCGAGAAGGAGGAAAAAATGGCAAAACAAATTACACTCGGTGAAGATGCCAGACAGGCATTAAAAAAGGGCGTCGATACATTAAGCGACTTAGTTAAGGAAACGTTAGGCCCTAGGGGAAAGAATGTTGTTTTGGATAAGAAATTCGGTTCCCCAACAAGCACTAAGGACGGGGTAACAGTGGCCAAGGAAATTGAGCTCAAGGATCCTTTAGAAAATATGGGAGCCCAGCTTGTAAAAGAAGTAGCTTCCAAAACTTCAGACGTTGCCGGTGATGGAACGACAACGGCAACCGTTCTAGCTCAGAGGATCTTTTCTGAAGGATTAAAGTATGTTACAGCTGGGGCAAATCCTAATTTACTTAAAAAGGGAATCGACAGAGCCATAGAAGAAGTTGTCAAAGAATTGAAGAAGCTTAGCCGGGATGTGAGCGGTGAAATGATTGCCCAGGTTGGGGCTATTTCAGCCAACAATGATGAGTCTGTGGGAAAAATCATCGCTGAAGCGATGGATAAAGTTGGGAAGGACGGCGTGATTACCGTGGAAGAGGCTAAGGGTTTGGAGACGACCATGGAAGTGGTTGAAGGAATGCAGTTCGACCGTGGCTATCTTTCTCCTTATTTCATCACCGATCCAGATAGGATGGAATGCGTCTTGGAGAATCCTGTTATACTTCTTCATGAAAAGAAAATCAGCAACCTGAGAGAGCTTCTGCCTCTTCTTGAAAACGTGGCCAAAATGGGAAGTCCCTTGTTGGTCATTGCTGAGGAAGTTGAGGGTGAGGCGCTGGCAACTCTGGTGGTCAACAAGCTCAAAGGCACTTTTCATTGCTCTGCAGTAAAGGCTCCTGGATTTGGTGACAGGCGGAAGGCTATGCTGGAGGATATCGCCATTCTGAGTGGTGGGAAGGTTATCACTGAAGACATAGGAGTGAAGCTTGAAAATGTCGGGGTTGACTGGCTGGGTAAAGCCAAAAAAGTGGTTATTGATAAAGATAACACCACGATTGTTGAGGGTGAAGGGAAAAAGGACGATGTCCAAGCCCGAATAAAGCAGATTAGAACTCAGATTGAGGATACAACCTCTGATTACGATAAGGAGAAGCTTCAGGAAAGATTGGCCAAGATGGTCGGCGGAGTTGCTTTGATTAAAGTCGGCGCCGCCACAGAGACTGAGCTTAAAGAGAAAAAGGCGAGAGTCGAAGATGCCATGCACGCCACCAAGGCGGCAGTTGAGGAAGGGATTGTTCCTGGAGGAGGAGTTGCTCTTTTAAGATGCCAGAAGCTCCTTGAGGGCTTAAAGTTAGAAGATGATATGGCGATCGGTGTCGATATTATCAGGAGGGCCTTAGAAGAACCCCTCCGTCAAATCGCAGACAATGCGGGTCATGAAGGCTCGATTACTGTTGAAAAAGTGAAAGATATGGAGCAAAACAAGGGCTTTAACGCTCTTACAGAGAAGTTTGAAGATTTAGTCAAAGCTGGTGTTCTAGATCCGACAAAGGTTGTTCGAATAGCCCTCCAAAACGCTGCAAGCATCGCAGGATTACTCTTGACCACAGAAGGGTTGGTATCTGATATTCCTGAAGAGGAGAAAGGACCCAAGTATCCGCCACCGCCTCCCGGCGATATGTATTAAATCCTCGGGGTCAGGCATCATGAGGTCAGGCTTCATGGGGTCAGGCCTTGTCATCGGGAAAAGATATTTTCTTACGTCTTGTCCTTACGGCATTCTTTTGGGTATGGACTGAGCCCATAATTTGGTCAAGGTCTAACCCCAAAGGCCCTGGATACTTGCCCAGGTTCTTTCTTATTTCAGCGCTTCTCTTTGGTATATAAAAATATTTACTATTCTGAATCTTCTAAAAAATGACCGCTTAGAAATTCTCTTATATTCTTTTATCCTTAGTAATCTGATTCCAAGCAGTAATGATGAATTAATATTAATATTCCATTTTAAACCTGACCCTTACCAATTTATAAGTAGTTATCTTTTTGCCAGATTCAAATATTACGTTCACTGTTTTGTCGGCGGGATTTTTTAGTATATTTAATCTGGGCTGAATTGGAATTTCGGGATCTTTTATTCTTTCCCTACCAAAGCTCTTATATGGTAGTCTTTCTCCAGCTATAAGGCAGAGAGCTTTTCCCTTTTTTATAAGCCTGAGATACCACACTTGCTGCGTATAACTAAACATAATTTCAAAATCATATTTACCTTTCTCGAATATAGAATTTTTATGTTTCAGATCATATGGGATTTGTACGTCTTTGAATTTATAAATTCTTTTCATGGAGGCCATAGCTGAGCAAAAAAGAAACATAATCAGAAAGATTCCCAAATGCATAACAAAAGATTTTTTATATAACATCTAATCGTCCTCCTTTTAAAGACTCATTAAATAGACAGTGGTTATCAAAGAAGTTTAGCTAGTTTTCTTGTTTTTCCCCTCCTGCTTTTTTTCTATCCTATCATAGCTTGAGTGAAAAAATTTATCAAGGAAAAGAATCATAAATGTTGAAGGAAAAGTCAGCAGTTTTTATGAAAGAATAAAGTTATGAGATTTAACTTTTACTAGTCAAATACTATTGAATTATGAAACAAGCACAGGAAATCACTGACCTGCCCTCCAAATATCGATCCAGGTGATTTGTAAAAATTTGCTGGGCGCGGACCTGCTCCGTGTTTAGGTCAATTTTTGCGGGAGCAGATGCCTGGAAGACTCTAAGTTCTTTATCTTCAAGTAATTATAATGACGATATACAAGCTCAATAATTTTATGGTATATAAACAGAGTGATCAAATATTTTGACCGCTATATCATAAAAGAGTTAGCCCCCCCTTTTTTTATCGGCCTTTTAATCTACACTTTTGTTCTTTTAATGAATCAGATTCTTCAATTCTCTGAGATTTTCATAACCAGAGGAGTTTCATTCAAAGCCGCAATAGTAATCTTCGTCTACCTCGTTCCTTCTATTCTGGCCTTTACTGTGCCGATGGCTATCCTGATGGGGGTTTTGGGTGGTCTGAGCCGTCTTTCATCTGACTCGGAGATCATGGCTTTTAAAACATTGGGGATCAGCTATAAGAGGCTTCTCCGCCCTGTTCTTATCTTTTCAGTCTGCGGGTGGCTGTTGACTTCTTATTTAGTTCTCTATCTTGCACCTCACTCCAACTACAGGCTGATCCAGACAATTTATCAATCTGTCCTGACAAAGGTTCAGTTTAAGATTAATCCTCGGGAATTCAATGAGTCCATCCCCAATACGGTTATATTTATCCAGGGGATCACTCAAACAAGAGACTGGGAGAATATTTTCGTCTATTTTTCCGACCCCCCTGAAGAGCCAAGGGTTATATCTGCAAAGAGAGGAAAGCTTAACTTCTATCCAGAAATGAAAAGAGCCGTCCTTGAGCTTTTCGACGGAACTGTTCATTCTTATCCCCTTTCTGAACCCGAGAAATACGGAGTTACATCTTTCGAGAAAATTGAAGAAGAAATAAACGTGGAGAGCCTCTTCACTTCCGTTTCTCATAAAAAGCGGGTGCGAGAAAAGGATATCCGCGAGCTATTCAGGGATATAAAAATCATCAGGCAAGATTTAACAAAGCTCAGGAAGGAAAAGGAAGTAGCAGCTGATAAAGAGTTTGATTATTCGCGAAGAAGAAAGGACTATCTTTCTTACTGGGTTGAGATTAATAAGAAATTCGCCCTTCCTTTTGTCTGTTTAATTTTCGGCCTTTTAGGCCTTCCTCTCGGTGTTTCAACACGCAAGGGAGGCAGAACCAGCGGCTTCACGATAAGTCTGGGAATAATTTTGATCTACTACGTGCTGATCACCGCAGGCGAGAAGATGACTATGGAAGGGAAACTCTCTCCTTTGCTCGGAATATGGGGGCCAAATATTCTGCTGCTCCTTGTTGGCGTTTATCTGTTCATTCAGTCGCTGAAAGAAGCCAAGCTCTTTGCTGGCCTTTCCCGCTTTTTAAAGAGAAGGAAAGAAGAGGAGTCTTTTCCTAAAAAAAGGATATTCTCCAGAAACTGGCCGCGATTTCCCCTCCGCTTTCCCAATATCTTGGATCGCTATGCCATCAGAAAATACTTGGCCATATTTTCGCTCGTCTTTTTCAGTCTGCTTCTCATTTCAATCATTGTCACTTTTTTTGAGCGGATTGATAATGTCTATGAGCATGATAAACCTCTTATTCTCTTGTTTGAGTTTGTTCGCTACAGCATCCCTGAGTTTATTCATTATATTCTTCCCGTTACTGCTTTGACCACTACCCTTTTGTCCTTGGGCCTTTTTACAAAATTCAATGAAATAACAGCCATGAAGGCTTGTGGCATAAGCCTTTATCGCATTATTCTCCCTGTTCTTCTTATGGCGTGTCTTGTGAGTTTTCTTTCTTTTTATCTTCAGGAAAATGTTCTTCCCTATTCCAACAAGAAGAAAGAAGAGATTTGGAACAAGATTAATGATGTTCCTGCGCGGAGCTACAGCTATCTCGATCGCCGCTGGGTTTTGAGCAAAGAAAAGAATAGAATTTACCATTACAATTATTTTGATCTGCAGAAGTCTGTCTTCAGTCAGCTCTCGATCTATGATTTCGATCCTTCAGCGTGGTCTTTTCAAAGAAGGATTTATTCAGAAAGAGGCTATTTACGTAATGGTCATCTTTCTTTAGAAAATTGCTGGTCAAGAGACTTTGTCAACGGCATACCCACAGGATTCGAAAAGAAAGAGAAGATTGATTTACTGGATGCGGAAGATAAGGATCATTTCAAGAAGAGGTATAAAGAGCCTGAGCAGATGAGTTATACAGAGCTCAGGCAGTATATAGAAGAGCTAGAAGAGCGTGATTTTGATACGGTGAGGTTCAAGGTTGATTTGAACTATAAAGTATCTTTTCCTCTTGCCAGTTTGATTATGACGCTCCTCGGGATTCCTTTTGCTTTTTCTATGGGAAAGAAGGGGACCCTTGTTGGCATCGGCTTGAGCATTGCTATTGCTATGATCTATTGGGGTGGGATAGGAGTTTTCAAGAGCATTGGTTATCTTAATTATCTGAGTGCTTTTTTGGCAGCCTGGGGACCTAACCTGATTTTTGGATTGATCGGACTTTATCTCCTTTTTACCTTAAGGACCTAAGTCGATAAGCATAATTCCTTAACTCAGTGGAATTATCCCCTTTTTATATAAGGTCCAGCTTTGTTCGGTGATAGTGTTATGAGAGGGAAGTGAAGGAGGGGATGAACTTACATTTTGTATTTGCCGAAGTTTTCGGGTTTTAATCCTTCAAGCCACTTCTTGAGTTTTTCTGAATCTTCCAGATTCTCGTCGAATTTTAGACTGTGCGCTTTTTTTACCACTTCATTCTCCACAAATATGGGTGCCTCTGCCCTAAGAGCCAAAGCAATGGCATCAGAAGGACGGGAATCAATAGTCACAGCCTGATCTTTGTTGCGGCAATGGATCTGGGCAAAAAAAGTATTATCTCTTACATCGTTAACTACGATCTTTTCGATGGAGATATTGAGTTTATCCAGGAAATTTTTCAACAGGTCGTGAGTCATAGGCCGAGGGGTGGCTATGTTTTCTATTTTGAGGGCAATGGCGTTAGCTTCAAATACTCCTATCCAGATAGGGAGCATGCGTTCGCTATTGAGGTCTTCAAGCACAATAATATGCATTTTAGAAATGGGATCAACAACGAGCCCTTTTATCTTCATTTCAATTTCCATGGTTCATTCCTCGCTTATGGATTAATATAAGGCTTATTCGGGGAGTTGTCAAGAAACCCACCCTTAGAGAGGGGTTATTTATTGATCATTTTTTCTAACTGAAGATAGCTTATGATGGAAGAAGGAACATCCTCTACAGCAAGAGAGATGATATAATGATCCGGATTAACGTACATTTCAGCGAGGTAGGGGTAACTGCGCTTAACTGCAATTTCATATTCTCCAGGAGGTATTTTTATTTCTTGAGTCAATTCATGACAAGGAGATATACGACCCTCTGAATCCATAAGGGAAATGTACACCTTAATTTGTCCGATATAATCGTTTTCACGAGGTAA
>WVZK01000093.1 GCA_011772475.1 Candidatus Aminicenantota bacterium
TAGCAGGAGGAAAAGAAGAATTAAAAAAACGTCCTCTCTTTTCTGTAATTGCATGCCCGATCCCCCCATTGACCTATGAGCAAGGCTCCATAGAAGCTCAGGTCGAACTGGCAAAAGCCGGAATACCTGTTGCTTCCATGTCCATGTCAAATGGTGGCGTATCTTCTCCTCTTCCAGTGGCGGGAATGCTGGTAAATGTTAACACAGAAAATCTGGGAAGTCTTGTCATCTCACAAATGGCAGCACCTGGCGCACCCCACATTTATTGTTCCGAGTCAGGGCCAATGGATATGAGAACAGGTAGTATAAATTATAGTTCAGTTGAAAAGGTTTTTTTAAGCATCGGGCTGGCACAAATGGCAAAAAGATACAGTCTGCCATCTCTTGTTGCTGATTGTGGATGGGGTGGCGATACAGAAGCCTGCGTTTCAGGAGTGTTGACGCCGGCTACTCAACTTACAGGAATAATGGGTGGATCAGACCTCGTTACCGGTTTGGGGAGTATTGATTCTGCTAAAGGAATCTCTTTTGAACAGTTTATTGTTGATTCCTATATGTGGGATTGCTGCAAGAACTATCTGCATGAAGTGGAAATATCGGAAGAGAAGATAGGTTTGGATGCTGTTAAAGAAGTCGGGCATGGCCATAATTTTTTAACGCATCCTCACACTAAAAAATATCTTAGAGGCGAACTCATGTTCTGGGATAAAGAAAAACTTGACCTGCTGGAGATGGACGCTAAAGAAGTGCATGCTGAAGCTAACAGAATAGTGAAGAGCATATTGGATAAGCATCAGGTTGAGCCGCTGGCAAATGACCTCATTGAAAAGGGCGATGCCATTATTGCGAAGTATGAAGATATAGTGGGTGATTAAGGATGCAAAAATAATTGCCACTCCCTATTCAACAAGGCTTTTGGTAGAGTGACAGAGATCGAAACGATGAAAAGCGCATTGGATCCTGAGAAAGTTTGCCATGATTATAAAGAATACAGATGAACTGACATCACACGGATTCAAAGAGGGAAGGAAGGCAGCCCTCGAAATCTGCGAATATGCCATTCGATCTGTAAATGCGATAGATTTGACAAAAAAATTGTTGAATTTAAAGGACCATATACTCGAGATCAATGGGCTTCATTTGGATCTCGCTAAGCTAAACAATGTCTATGTCATTGGCGGCGGAAAAGCCACCTACTCGATAGGAAAGGCTGTTGAGGAAATACTGGGAGAAAATCTCACCGGTGGGATCATAACCGTAAAAAAGGGAGAAAAAAGACGATTGGAAAAGATCAAAGTTGTGGAAGCGGGCCATCCCTTACCGGATGAAAACGGATACAAAGCCACAAGAGAGATCGTCGATATCGCTCAAAAAGCAGGCCAAGATGACTTG
>WVZK01000185.1:0-60519 GCA_011772475.1 Candidatus Aminicenantota bacterium
AATGCCTGCAATTTATTCTTGATCTTCATAAGGTGGGTTTGATGAATCAAACCCCTACACAAGAAAAATCAAATCCCAACGGAAGATTAATAAAAATCCTACAAGATTATTTTTGTCTTGACTGCGATACTATTTTCTTTACATCCTGGAGCATTGTCGGAGCATGATAAACAAAGCCATCCTTTATCGTCCATTCTACACCGCCTCTGGAAATCAATTTCCCATCTTTTAAATCCGTGACACCCGTAGGATACATAAATTTAAAATTTTCCAGAGGATTCCCGTCCACCAGGATAAGATCAGCAAGGTAACCTGTCCTGATTCGGCCTAACTCCTTTTCCATCCCTAATATTTTGGCGTTATTACCCGTAGCATGCTGGACCACATCTATAGGGTGAAATCCTGCCTCTTGATGGAGCTCCAGTTCCCGGATTAAACTGAAACCATAAAGCATGTAAATATAACCAGCGTCCTCGCCAACACCGACAACACCTCCCATGTTGGAAAATTTCCGCACTGCATTCATCCAGATTCTATAGTTCTGGCGCCAAAAAACTTCATCAGTTGTGCTCCAATTCCACTGATAAGAACCGTGATAAGAAGGATTAGGTTTAAAATATTCCTCAATAGCTGGATGGAGATAATCCTTGAACCAGGGCTGATTCATGGCTCGCAGTAAATCACGGTTAGCTTCGTAAATGACGAGAGTCGGACACCACGAAACTCCTTTTTCCACCAGCGTCTTAAGAACTTCATTTAACTTCTTCTGATCAGCTTCTCGCCAGAGACGGCCAGCATAGCGAAAACGGTCATCCTCACTGCTGTAGTTATACCAGTTAGGAAACTTCTGCGAGCCATGGAGGGCAGCATCCGGGACTCCATACCAGTGCTCAATCGAAGTTACTCCAAAAGCAGCGTCATCCCAGGCATCTGTCTCCTCAACTCCCACATGATGAGCGACTCTTAAACCCAGTTTGTGTGCTTCATCCAAGGCTGCTTTCATGATATCACGGTCCATGCCAAAAATTTTGACTCCGTCTCCGCCCCGTTTTTTTATCTGCTGTATGCTCTTCCTCGCTTCTTCGGGAGTCCTGCCCCACGCTCTCATGTAGAGGAATATGCGTGGAGCAGTGATCTTCCCCTCTTGGCTTTTGCGACGCTCTGATATTGTTTTTTCATAGTTGCTTCCTACGTCCCGAACCGAGGTAATGCCGCAGGCTAACCATAGTTTGTAAATATATTCAAAAGGAAGGGGCTGACCAGCACGGCTGTCGTGGATGTGGGCATGGATATTAATGAGGCCAGGAAGAAGGTACATTCCTGTTCCGTCAAGAACATGTTCTTCTTTCTGGTAAGCATCCTCTCTCCTGTTTGCAGAACGGACGGACTGAATTTTGTTTCCTTCGATGATGATGTCTGAAGGTCCCCTGGGCGGGGTTCCTTTTCCGTCGATGACTACAACATTCTTTATGACCAGGCGCCCATACCGCTGGCCGTTCTCCACTCCTCTCGTCTCAGCTATCAATCCTTTGCTCAACAAAAGACAAACCAACATGATCGAGACAATTGTCAAAGATTTCTTTACGCTCTCCATAAGCTCCTCCTTAATAACCTAGTTTTCTTATTACCTTTCCATTTTATAATTAGACATCAAAAGAAAATGTTCGGGGAAAGATGAAGCGACCATTGAAGATTTAGCCTTCCCGAAACGCTCTTTGAGGGAATCCGACAAAGTCGGACGGCGAGTATGTTTGAGCAAGGCGAGTTGCGCAGCCGCCGAGAAGAGCGATGAGGGAATGGCGTTAAAAATCTGAAGGGGAGCGAGACCTTTCCCGAATATTTTCTAATCATGACCAAGGCAAAATAGAAGAGAGCCATTTTCTTTATCCATTAATACTAAAAATCTCAAACTTGGTCTATAAAAAATACGAAAAAAATGTTAGTCTTACGATTCATGGCCAGAAGAAAAATTCCGTTTTCTATTCTTCTCTTTCTTGTGGTTGGACAATCTTTTCTTCTTGCCTCTGACCTCGAGACCTTTGGGTATTATGAGAACCGGTTTTTTATACTCAGCAGCGGCAAGCTGAGCCTCCAAGATATCAGTGAGAATTTTTCTCTGGGCGATTACAACCGTCTCCGCCTTCAATTCAGGTCCTCTGTATCAGAGAACATTTCTTTGAATCTTGCAGTGGATTTCTTCACTTTCCACGGAATTATAAGCAGCCCCTTGGGCGTGTACGAGAACTCCGATCAGTCAGATACAACTCGTACTCAGTTAGACAGGGCATATATAGATCTTTACTTTCCAGGATTCGACGTCACTATCGGAAAACAGCGAGTCGCTATGGGCATCTCCCGTCTCTGGGCCCCTCTTGACCTGTTCAACAGGGTAAACATCTTCGAGCCAGCTGAGGAAAAACCAGGAGTGAATGCTATCAAGGTTTACGTCCCGATCGGGCAAACATCAAGTCTCACCGGGGTTTTATCGCCAGAAGATAATTTTAACTCTTCAAAATCAGGTCTCAGAGCACACACCCAAATTGCAGGCGTGGACGCGGCTTTGACTCTTATCCATTGGGGAAGGCTAAATCAGACCATTTATGGCCTGGACCTTCGTGGTGAAAACTTCATCGGCTGGTGGGTTGAGGGAGGCTATTTTTCATCTCCTGGAGAGAAAAATATGAAACTTGTTGTCGGGTTCGATTATACTTTTCCGGTTAAAGGCGGCATCTACTGGATGAATGAATTCTTTTATGATGAGAGCGGAGAAAAAGACAGCTCCCAGTATGACTTAGATAGGCTTTTTACAGGAGAGAGCTTCACTCTTGCTCGAGAATATTATCTTTCCGTTCTGCAGTTTCCTTTTATCGGCCTTTTCTCTCTAAGCACTACTTATATCGGGAACTGGACTGACGGCTCCTATATAATCAGCCCTGGGATTCGGTACGAACTTACCCAAAATGTAACCTTAAATCTGGGCATATTCTTTTTGATGGGCAGAAAAGGAGGAGAATTTAACAGGGAAGGGGCAAATGATGTATTCTATATCTGGCTTAAAATGAATTTTTAATAAATGGAGCGAGACATGTCTATCGCTAAACTAGAAAACGTCCACAAAGTTTATCATATCGGAAAAGTCGACTTCCCAGCTCTAAGAGGAATCTCCTTTTCTATCGAGGAAGGTGAATTTCTCTCCATCGCTGGTCCTTCAGGCTCAGGAAAAACTACTATCCTCAACCTTCTCGGCTGTTTGGACAAGCCCAGCAAGGGAAAAATTTTCTTGGATGAAAAAGACATCACCGCTCTTCCGACAGCAAAACTGGCGGATGTAAGACGGAAGAATATCGGGTTTGTCTTCCAGACCTTCAACCTTATTCCTGTTCTGACCGCCATGGAGAACGTGGAGTTCCCGTTAATCCTTGAAGGTCAGCACGAAGCCAAAGAACGACAAAGAGTGACAGAAGATATTCTCACAGAAGTCGGATTGAAGGATTTCCTTCACCGTCGCCCCAACGAGATGAGCGGCGGCCAGCAGCAGAGAGTAGCTGTCGCCAGGGCCTTGGTCAAAAAACCCAAACTGGTTCTAGCAGATGAGCCCACAGCCAACCTGGACTCTGTGACCGGCGAGGAGATACTCCAACTGATGCTCGAGCTAAACCAGAAGACATCCACCACGTTTATCTTCTCCACTCACGATAAGATGGTCATGGATTTCGCCCGGAGGCTCATCAAGCTTCGAGACGGAAAAATCGAATCTGACCAGAAGGTCAACAAAAAATGAAGATGCTGTTTAAGCTCGCGTTCCGGAATGTCTTCCGGTACAAAAGACGAACGATCATCACCTTCTCTGCTATCTCCTACGGTCTTGGATTGATGGCCATAGGAATCTCCCTTTATAACGGAGTTGACACGCATGCTATGGACAACATCATCAACAGCCAGACTGCCCATCTCAAGATCCTGGCCCGCGGATACTTTGAGGAAAAAGACGAAGTTCCTCTTAAATTCACGATCGATGAACCTCAGGAAATAAAAAGCTTACTGAAAGATAACCAGGATATTCAAGGCATTGAAAGTCGCATTCTCTTCCAAGCAACCATCATCTCCGGCATGGATGAGCTTCCCTGTCTGGGTGTGGCCATCGAGCCTGAAGTCGACCCGCTGGTGTTTAAAATAAAAGACTCCATTACAGACGGACGCTTCCTCAAACCGTCGGAACAAAAGATCATCCTGGGCAGCGGCCTTGCCCGAGATCTGAGCCTAAAAGTCGGAGATGAGTGTACTCTCAGGATTTTTTTCTCCATAGAAGATTTTATATGGAACGCGCTCGACCTGGAAATCGCCGGAATAGCCAAAACAGAAAACCCGATGGTCAACCGAGGGACCGTCTTCATTCCCCTCTCCCTCGCTCAGGAAGCCTTAAGCCTAGAAAACAGGGTGACTGAGCTTGCAGTTCGGATTGAAGACAAGAAGCGAGTTCTTGAGGTAAGGGAGTCCATCGAGAGTCGACTGGCCTCCTTGAGCAAAGGCTATGAGGTCGTGAGCTTCGAAGAATACGCCTCTGACTTCAGAGAGCTGATGAGGCTTAGAAGCAGAATCCAGGCTATCATACCTCTGATGATGATCCTGATCGCCACCCTGGGAATCGTGAATACCATGCTTATGGCAGTCATGGAGCGGACTCGCGAGATCGGGATGCTGGCTGCGATGGGCATGCGGAAAATGGAAGTCATGCTGGTATTTATCTTTGAGGGCGCTCTCATCGGTATTTTTGGTTCAATTGCGGCCTGCATAATCGGAGGTCTGGGAGGTTGGTGGCTGGAAGCCAAAGGATTTAGTCTCGCCTTTTTGGGAGAGGAGATATCCGAGATGGTGTCTTTTCTCCCAATGGAGGTGTACAAGGGGGATTTGACCGCAGGAGTATTGATCTTCACTCTAATTTTTGGAACTGTTATCTCCATCCTGGCCAGTCTTTACCCTGCCTATAAGGCAGTCAAACTCGATCCGATTCAGGCACTGAGGCACGTGGGATGAAAAAATTCATTAAACTAGCCTGGCGGAACATCTGGAGAAATTGGCGCAGGACAATCCTAACCTCCCTGGCTGTAGCCTTTGGAATGATCTCCATCATCTTCACCTACAGCTATATTGAAGGTGTCAGCGAAAGCATCTATCGTACCTTGATAGAAACAGAACTCGGGCACGTGAAAATTGTTTCCAGAGAATTCTTAAGGCTGGAAAGAGTCATGCCCAGGGAGCAACTCGTTTATAACGCCCAGAGCATAGAAGACGGCATTTCTTCTCTTCCGGGAATATCCACCATGACGGAAAGGATCAAATTCCGTCTAATCCTCTCCTCCGAAGACGAAAACGAGCCTGCTCTAGGAATAGGCATCAACCCGGAGCAGGAGAAAAACCTTTTTGATCTAAGAAAATATTTGATCCAGGGGAGTTACTTTCAGGAATCACCAGCAGAGATACTCATCGGTGACGGCCTGGCTAAAAAATTAGGAGTTGGCCTCGGCGACGAGCTGCTGGCTGTGACCTCAGACATCAACTACTCCACCTACGCTTTGACCTTCACCGTGACAGGGATCTTTAAAAGTGGGTTTACCTTCATGGACAAGAATTTCATCTACCTTTCTATCGAAAAAGCCCAAGAGATGCTCGATTGCGATGGAGCCGCGCACGAAATCCTGCTTCTCCTTGACGACGCAGGGACAGCAGCGGACATTTCTTCTGAAATTCTGACCTTCCTCAAGGAGAGCGGATTGGACGATACCCTCACTGCTGTACCCTGGCAGGACAACTTCTTTTTGACCTATATGCCTCTTGCTAGCGTCGTCATGGGCAGCATCCTGTTGATCATCATGCTTATCGCTGCCCTGGTGATCCTGAACACCATGCTCATGGCTGTTGTGGAAAGAACGCACGAGATCGGGGTCATCAAATCCATGGGAATGAGGAATGGAGGGATTGTGGCCTTGATCTTGGTTGAAGCTACCTACATAGGCCTTCTGGGCGTGTTCATAGGAGGTTTGATCGGAAGCGGCCTGTCAATATTAGCCCAGAACACCGGGCTGAATTTCACGCGCATGATGGAAAAAATGGAATTCGAGATCGCCTTCTTCTCCCCCATCATCTATCCCAAGTTCACATTTGGGATTCTCCTTGGCGCTGCGGTGTTCTGCCTGACAACCACACTCTTCGCAGCTATATACCCGGCCCGTAAAGCCTCGAGAATGGAGCCAGTGGAAGCCTTACGGACAAGTATGAAATAACTATAGATAAATTTGTAGGGGCTTGATTTATCAAGCCCACCTTTTTTATTATAAAATAAACTGAAAGAATTTGATTTTTTTTCTGTAGGGGCTTGATTTATCAAGCCCACCTGCTTGTTTGAAGGAATAAAAATATTTATTTGATAAATCAAACATCGACAGAGCTTAAATAAAAATGCGACACGCCAAATATACGATTCTGAAGATAAAATTTATTGAAAAAGGTAGCTCGCCATGAATAAAGTAGCTCTATTTTTATTGGTTATCAGCATCACGTTAACTTGCGGGAAAGCCGGGGAGGACTTAACGGCAGAAGAAATCCTAGCCATGAGAGATAAAAACATGGTCTTCGATACCGCTTATTCTGAAATCGACATGATCATCACCATAGGAAAGAGAGTTGTCGAAAAGAAACTCACCAGCTACACAGAAGGAACAGAAAAATCCTTTATTGAGTTCCTGAGTCCTGCAAGAGACCGGGGAACAAAAATGTTGAAAACCGGGAAGGTTCTTAAGATATATTTCCCCTCTGCAGAAAGGGTGATGCGCCTCTCAGGCCACATGCTGCGGCAAAGCATGATGGGCTCAGATTTTTCCTACGAGGACCTGACAGAAACAGCTGAGGAATTAAGGAAAGAATATAATGTCAAACTCCTGGGAGAAGAAGTCTTTGCAGCGGCTCAATGTTATGTCCTGGAGCTTGAGTCCAAAATTGAAAATAAAACTTACTTTTTCATAAAAATCTGGGTAGATAAGGAAAGATATATCGGCTCGAAGGTGGAATTTTACGCCAAGAGCGGAAAACTCTTAAAGGTTCTTGCAGTGGAAGACATCAAATCCTTCAAGAATAGATATTATCCAACAAAAGTCACCATGGAAGATAAACTAAGGAAGAACTCCAAAACAGAGATGATAATAAAACGCATCGAGTTCGATATTCTAATTCCTCAAGGAACTTTCACTGAAAGAAATTTGATGCGTAAATGAGATTAGCTCTCAGCCGCTCCTCGATGAAGAAGGCATCAGGATTGCCCCCTGAGTAAAATCACCGTAAACCTCCGCTTTCCCCCGCAAGAAAAGAAGGCCAACCAGGGCGGCTGTGGCGGCATCCAACTCGTGGGCAGAGCTTTCTATCTTCAGACCTGATATTCCTAGATCTCTAAGTCCTTTCCTCAATCCTGAAAGACTATGTTTGACTCGAGGAATTTTCCAGATATCCTGGGCACCGCCGGGATAAACTTCAACGACCCGAAATCCATCTTTTTCCAGCATACCCCGCAGTCTAATTCCCCTCTTGGTCAGGCCCCTCATCGGCCCCAAAGTAATTGGGAAAAAAGGGATTTTTCTCCGCCTCAACTCTTCATCGCAGGGACGAAAATGATATCCGGTCCTTTCGTCGATAGAACTCCTTCCTGGAGGAAGCGTCAGGGGAGCGTCGACGGCTACAAGGTCTGGCTTCTCTTTCTTGACGCAACTCAAGATATCGTCATCAGAATAGAGGATTGAGGTTGTTGCTTTTAATCCTTTCAAGATGCATATTCCTGTCGGACGGTGAGGAACTCCTGCCAAATCAACGCCCGCGATAAGGAAATTTTTCATTTTAACTTTATTCCCTGCTATATCATCCGGATTGCTTGAAGTCAACAAAACCCATCGAGATAATCACCCAGGTAATATGGTATAATTGTTAAAGAGTTGAATCTAAGAGTTCAGGAGGAGATATGAAAAAGAATTTTCTCTTTATCATTACTATTTCTTTGTTGTTAGCCGGTTGTGCACCCAACATTCACCTCGATCTTCTCGGAAAAGATGAAATTCACGAAGTCATGCTTATCAGAAGTCCAGCTAAAGAAAAAATCCTAATACTTGATGTCGCAGGCCTAATCAGCACCACCGTTGATCCAGGTTTGTTCGAAAGAGAGGGGGATATCCTCTCCAGAGTTTACTACAGATTGGAGAAAGCCTCAGAAGATAAAAGGATTAAAGCATTGATCCTCCGCCTGGATACTCCAGGAGGTGAGGTTACAGCAAGCGATATTCTTTACAACGAGATTATAAGATTCAAAGAAAAAACAGGAATCCCTGTGGTGGGCTTAATGATGGGGCTGGCCGCATCTGGAGGGTACTATGTCGCTTCAGCCTGCGACCATATCATCGCCCATCCTTCAACCATCACCGGAAGCATCGGTGTTATTTCAATTTTTCCCAACCTTCAGGAGCTCTTTGCAAAAATCGGGATAAAGGTAAGTGTCATTAAATCAGGAGAGATGAAAGATTCAGGAAGTGCCTTTAGAGATTTAACAGAAGAAGAGAAAAAGATTTTTCAAGATGTCATCGATGAAATGTACAACAAGTTTCTGGACGTGGTCTATCAAAAAAGGAAGGACTCGGTTTCCCTTGAAGAGTTGAAAAAAATTGCTGACGGCCGGATTTACACTGCCTCGCAAGCTCGGGAGCTAAAATTGATCGATGAAATTGGATATTTTGATTCGGCTTTGAAGAAAGCCCTTTCTCTGGCTAAGATCAAAGAAGCAAAAGTTATTGCCTACACCTATTACCCTAAAAGGAAAACCAATATCTATGCCACAAAATTAGAGAAAACTTCTCTTTTGGAAGGAAAGAGCTTTGAAGATATGCTTCGCTCTTTAAAAAGTGGCTTTTATTATCTTTGGTTGCCCCAGGTTTCAAGGTAAGATAAAAGTGCGGGATTAATAAAATCCATTTTTATAAATAAAAGGTGGGTTTGATGAATCAAACCCCTACATGAATTAAGCCTCCACAAATAGATTAGGCCCCGCAGAAGAAATCAAACCCTACAAATAATAAAAATGTGGATTTGATTAATAAGATCCATATAAATAATAAAAGGTGGATTTGATGAATCAAACCCCTATACTAGTTACCAATTTTGGCTAAAATTTCAAAGGCTGGCGGATTTAAAATGTGTATTTTAACAGAACAACTATCTACGGCTTTTATCACGGCATTTTTATATTTCTCAGGAAAATCAGGAGGAAGTTGAATCTCGATTGATATTTTCTCGACCATCTTGGTCTCTGCACTCTTACTTGTCCTCATTACAACGGATGCTTCTTCAGTGGATATTCCTCGCTTATTGCAGAAAACAAGAACATAGTAGCCAGCACAAGCAGCAAGTGAGGCTAAAAACAAATCAAAGGGGGCTGGTTGCGAGCCCTCACCACCTTGGTATTTCGGCTGATCGGTTTTTATGATAAAACCTTTGTATTCAGCATCCACCCGCACGCCACCCGGGAAGGAAACCTTAATTTCTTGATCCATATCGTCTCTCCTTTCTGCTTTGCTAGAAGGTTTTTTAACTTAATCTTCTCTCATTGTCAAAGATATCAAATCTGGTTATGCACTGGTGATTTCCCAGGTTATTATTTCACTGGTTATTTTCTGACCGCTTTCGAAAAAAGAGCAAGCAACAATTTCCTGTCTTTTGATGTCAGAGCGAATCTTCCAAAAAGGTCATAAATCATTTCTGTCATATGCCGTTTGTTTGTGCTGTGAATAAAATTACTCTGCTCCAATTTGTGAAGGATGAGACGTATGAATTCCTCCTGCTCCTTTCGTGAAAGAGGCTTTTCCCTGGTAGCCTCAATATCTTTAAAGCGACCGTAGGAGAATATATGAAACAGGGTCAGGAGTACCGCAGAGGCAAGGTTATAAGAAGGCTGACTTGTAGCCTGGGGAATCATAAACCTGAAATTTGAGGAGCGCAGCTCATTTGAAGTCAGGCCAGTCCTTTCACTTCCAAAGAGAAGTCCGATCTTTGTCGAGGCGGGAAATTGAAACATTTTTTCCACGGCGTCTTTTAGAGAAACAGAGGGGAAATTCTTCCTTATCTTTGATGTGGAAGCAAAGATTACATCTAGATCAGCGGTGGCTTCGCTCAAGTCAGGATAAAATCTGGCTTGTTCCAGAATATCACGGGCATGAACAGCTGTCACATAGGAGTTCTGCTCTAATCTCTTAACACCTACAAGCCTCAATTTCTCCAATCCTGTATTTTTCATATTTCGAGCCACAAGGCCGATGTTCTCTGGATTCTTAGGATGGACAAGGACAACAGTAAATTTCATCTTCTGGTTAGCGCTGTTTGGCTGACTGATTGGAATTTTTTTAATTATCTTGGTCGCTTTCTTCCTTCTTTTCCTTTTCTTTCTGTTCTTCTTTTTCTTCTTTTTTTCTCTTTTTTCTCTTTTTTCTCTTTTTTGGCTCTAGTTCCTCTTTAATTATTTTTTTTGCTAGACTCTCACTTTCTATCCAGTTGACTGTTAAATCAATGATTACTTTTAAGTCATTTAAATCCTTATCCCCCCATTCTCTATAATAATGACTTTCCCCTTCACTAAGCCATGCCGGCATCTTAGCACATTCTTTTATCCTTGGATCATCAACATATTGTTCAATACAACCAAGCAAGCTCTTGTTTTCTATTTCTTCCTTTTCATCTTTTTTTTCATGGATTAAATAGTCTTTTATTAAAAATTCAAGAGCCCTCCTGAAACCAGCACCACATATATTCTTGAGTCTCCTTTGTTCTGCTATCTGGGCTTCGTTATAAATTTCACAGAATTGAGGTGATATGTTTGCTATTGTTTCAGAAAAATCTAACTTTTTGACTCTTATAGGCTCACTGCTACTATAATAGTATTCAGTCTCCAGCTCACTTCTTTCATCCTGGGTTGAGGGGCGGTAGTAAGCAATGAAAAGCTTTTGGCAGTTCTCTTTTGGGCACTCAAATACTGCTTGTAATCCTCTGCTATCCATCCAGGCGTACCTGTAGATAGGTTTTATGGTACTGTGGCATAAAGGACAAAAATCTTGAATCTTATTTACTTTGAAATCCTTTCTATGTAGGGCGAGGTCAATCTCGTATTCTGCTTTAATGATTGTAGTCATCGATCAATTCCTTAGTCGGAGAGATTTATCCAGGCGAGTAATACCATTTTACATAGTTGCAGCCTGAAAAGCAACGAGGAGATTAGCAGTTAATGAAGGGGTCAGGTCTTATTTTTTGCCTGTTTTAGTGTTTTAACAGCTCATCTCGAGAATGGAATAAATACAGACATCTCTTATCCTTATCTCTGGATTAGATCCGCACGCTCCCCTGGCCATTCATAAAAGGAACACAATTTCCCTCAATCTTTCACCACTAGTATAAAGTGCGTTTGCAGGAGTGCAGGAGTAAAAGCAAAAAACAAGACCTGACCCCTGTTAGTTGTAATTAATACTTCCCGGTGCTTCCAAATCCTTCGTCACCGCGTGACGTGTTCTCCAGCTCCTTTGCCTCGACAACATTCACTTCAGTAACGGGCTGGACCAAAAGCTGTGCAATCTTCATTCCTTTCTCGATGACATAGGGCTCGCTTCCAAGATTCACCATGACCACCCGGACCTCTCCCCTGTAGCCCGAATCGATGACTCCTGCCAACCGATGAACGCCTTTAAGGGAGATTCCACTCTTATCCCAGACCAGCCCTACATAGCCGTCGGGAACAGCCACTTTAATTCCTGTGGGAACAGGCTTGACCTCACCTGCCTGTAAAACACAATCGACGGAAGAAAAGATGTCCAATCCTGCATCTCCCTTATGCTGATAAAGGGGGAGTTTGGCATCCTCATGAATTCTTTGAACTTTGAGGTCCATAGCTCAAACGCCCTCGATTCTGACTTCTGAAAAATATGGCTCTGCAATCTTAGCTATTTCCTGGACCTCTTCCCGACCATAAGGCTTCTTTTGAAGATATTTGCTATCCAGAGTGTTTAAGGGAACAAATTGTTGGAGCAGGAAGATATTTGCACCATCTAGCATCTGACAGATTTCTTTGATATCTTCTTGTCCTATCAAACCAGGCACCAAAGTGGTTCGGAAAACATATTCAAGACCCGAATTCTTGATGATTTCCAGGCTTCGCACTATGTCCTCTTCATTCACCGTGGCTCTGGTTACTTCTTGATATCGCTTCAACGGAGCCTTGACATCCATGGCGACATAATCGACGAGCCTCTTCTGAATGAGGTCTTCAAGCCTTGAAGGGAAAGAACCGTTTATATCGACCTTCACCAAAAGGTCCCTATCTTTTATGAGGATAAGCAAGGTTTCTAAATCGTCATGAAGCAACGGTTCTCCGCCAGAAATGCAGATGCCCTCAAGCCAGCCTTTTCTTGAATCAAGGAAGCTGAGGAAATAATCCGGGGGAAACGTGGGCAGAATCTCCGGCCGAAGCACCAGTTCCGAATTGTGGCAAAAGGGGCACCTGAAGTTACATCCGCCCAAGAACACAGTTGAGGAAATGCACCCAGGAAAATCTTTCGGGGCGAATTTCTCTATGCCTTTGATTTCAACCAATCCTCAAGCTCCGTACGATTATTTAACACGGTAACAACTTCTCCATTCTCCTGAAGGACTAAGGTGGGTATGATGATCGCTCCTTTATCATCGCGTTTGAGACATCCCAAGAATTCTCTTATTTTCAACTTGCTTTCTTTCAAAACAAGGTTACATTCCTGCCCTTCAAAATCAGCCTCTCCTAGATATCTCTTTATTTCCTCGCATTTTGAACAATTTGGGTAGGTAAAAAGAAAATATTCCACAGCTTAACCTATCTTTGAGTAAGGAGTCCTTTCTCGGAATTCCTGTTGCTTGCCGTCGTTCCAGGTGCTAACAGGCCTCAGGTAACCTACTATCCTGGAGTAGACTTCAGTCTCTTCCTGGCATTCAGGACACTTGGGGAACTCTCCCTTAACATATCCATGATTCCGACAGACGCTAAAAGTGGGAGTGATGCTGAAATAAGGGAGTTTGGTTTCAGCAATCTTCTTGACTAATTTTTTACAAGTTTCCTTGTCAATTGCTTCAGGGAGAAAGGAATGAAATATAGTTCCCCCTGTATAAAGCGGTTGAATATCCTTTTGATGTTCAACGGCTTCGAAGATATCTCGAGTTGCGTCCACGTTGAGTTGGGTAGAATTCGTAAGATAGGGATATTGCTCTGTTCCTGCGGTGATGATGCTGTGGTATTTCTGTTTGTCAAGCCTTGCCAGGCGGTAAGAAGTGGATTCCGCCGGCGTCGCTTCCAAGTTATAAATATTGCCTGTCTCTTCCTGAAATTCTTTGATCGTATCTCTCATGAATTCGAGGACTTCTAAAGTGAATCCTTTCCCTTCTGGAGTACCTATTCCTTTTCCCAGAAAATTCAGACAGGCCTCATGCATGCCACAAATACCGATGGTGGAAAAATGATTATCAAAATGACCAAGGTAGACCATGGTGTAAGGCATCATTCCTTTGGCCAGCATGTTGTTAACGACCTCTCGTTTGGTCTCGAGCGACTCTTTCGCTAATATCATTATATTCTTTAAGCTGGAAAAGAACTCCTCACGCGAGCTTGATTCATAACCAATCCTGTTGAGGTTTATGGTGACTACTCCTACCGAACCTGTAGAATCTCCTGGTCCCCACATGCTGCCAGGTCTTCTCTGGAGCTCCCGTTGGTCAAGGTTTAAACGGCAGCACATGGCTCTTATGTCACCAGGATCGAGGTTTGTACCCATATAATTTTGAAAATAAGGGATTCCATACTTAGCCGTAACTTCAAACAGAAGATTGGCATTAGGAGAATCCCAATCAAAATCTTTGGTAATATTGTACGTTGGTATCGGAAAAGTAAAGACACGGCCCTTCTGGTCTCCCACGAACATCAACTCCAAAAAAGCCTTATTGATTATATCCATTTCTTTCTGGTAATCTCCGTAGGTCGAATCCTGCTCTTCGCCTCCGACAATAACATTCTTGTCCTTCATGTCTCCGGGAACCGTCCAATCAAAAGTCAGGTTGGAGAAAGGAGTCTGCCATCCCCACCGAGAGGGAACGTTCAGTCCAAAGATAAGTTTCTGGATATCTTGTTTGACGCTTTCGTAGTCAAGGTTGTCGGTTCTAACAAAAGGAGCCAGAAGAGTGTCCACACTGGAGAAAGCTTGAGCCCCAGCAAATTCTCCTTGCATCGTGCCGATAAAATTCACCATATGCAGAGTTGCCGTTTCCATATGTTTGGCAGGAAAAGAATGGACTTGATTGGGCACATGACCGAATCCTTTTTTGAGAAGGTTCTCCAATGACCATCCCGCACAATAGCCGACAATAGGATAGGAAAGGTCATGGACATGGAAATCTCCCTCCATATGAGCCTTCTTGATCTTATCTGAGTAAAGCTGGTTGAGGGCGAAATTGGAAAGAACCTCACCCGAAACTCTAGCATTCAGGCCTGAAAAACTCATCACACCTTCGTTGCTGTTCTCTTTAATCTTCCAGTCGGCATCATTGATATAATCCCTGATTAGTCTCAGCAAATTGATACCTGTCTCCCTTGCCTCCCTGATTTCTTTGTGCCTTTCCCTGTAAAGTATGTATGACTTAGCAATCTCATGGTAGCCTCGCTTCATAAGTACCATCTCGACGATATCTTGAATCTGTTCTACTGAGGGAATGGTATAGCCTCCGAATTTTTCTTCCAGCATGAAAGTCACAATATCAGAGACTGTTCTGGCTGCACCATTATCTGTGATCCCGTGAGATTCCATGGCCTTATAAACTGCGTTAGTAATCTTATCCTGGACAAAGTCAGCAATATTGCCGTCTCTTTTCTTTATTCTGGAAATTGTCCTCGGCATGTGCCGCCTCCTTTCTCTTATACAAAGAATTAACTGCTCATTTTTTCTCATTCCTCAGTGGAAAAACGCCAGAAATGGTGCCTATTTGCCCCTTAAATAAAAAGAAATAGGGAATGAAAAAATGCCATATATTGTATATTCCTTGAACGAGAGATACAAAATGTTGTATCCGCGACAAAAAATTTATACCTTCCTATATTCTTTGTCAAGTGTTTTTTTAAAATTTTTTATTTTTTTCTGTAGGGGCCTGATTTATCTTGTGTAGGGGTTTGATTCATCAAACCCACATTTTATAATATTAATAAAGAGGTGCAAAATGAGAACAATTGAAGTCAAGACTCAGGCCAGAGAAGAATTGGTGGATATAACAGCAAGAGTTAAGGAAGAACTTATGTCTTCAGGAATGAAGAGCGGAATCTGCTATGTCTATGTCCCCCACACAACAGCCGGAGTAACCATCAACGAGAGCGCTGATCCCTCTGTCAAAGAAGATATCCTGATGACTTTGAGAAAAATCGTTCCGGATTCTCTCCCCTACAGACACTCTGAAGGAAACTCCCCGGCTCATGTTAAAGCCTCTCTTATCGGCTCCTCCATAAAGGTTATCATAGAAAACGGGCAGCTTTCTCTCGGGACTTGGCAGGGAATATTCTTCTGCGAATTTGATGGTCCAAGAAGTCGCAGGGTCTTTATAAAAGCTTCTTCTTAAGAATCTAGGAAATTACCCTGCATTAAAGGGATGATCGCCAAAAACTATTTTTATGCAATTTAGAAAGAAAGTCCTTCTTCTTTGAGCAATGCTTCAAGGTCTGTTTGAGGTTCCATGTGGATTCCTTTTATTCCTAATTTTGCAGCTGCTTCGATATTCTCTTCTCTATCATCTATAAATAAGCATTCCTTGGCCGGAAACCCAGCCTTCTTCAAGGCTTCTTTGTAGATTCGAGGATGGGGCTTCATAAACCCCACCTCGAAGGACAGGACATACTCATCAAAAATCAGGATTTCAGGAAATCTCTTTTTTATAAAGCCAAAACGCATGGTATCTGTGTTGGAAAGCACAACAAGCCTGTAGTTCTTCTTCAATCTCTGCATGATTTGAAGCACAGGTGGATTAAGAGAAAAAACATCGTTATAGATAGTGAAGAAGGTATCGTAATCTATTCGAGCCTCGAGTTTCTTTATGACTCGGGCGTGAAAATCCTGGGGAGAGATCTCCCCTTTATCGAAGAATTCAACAAGATCAAAATGAGCAAGGGCTAACTCTCGAATCTCTTCTGTTGAATAAGGAGAATAATCTGCAATTTTTTCGAAAAAAATATTATTGTCAAAAAAGATAATAACCTTTCCCAGGTCTGATATTACACAACGAATCATGAAATCACATTTTCCTTAAAGATAAAAGAGAAATTTTATAACAGAAACAAGAAAAGGAAGCAATATTTTGTGTCTGGCCTAATTTTTGGGGGAACTTCCTGAAGAGGCCTCGCTTCATTCTCCGGCCTGAGCAAGCATTGTGGGGAGCTCAATTCCTACTTTCTCTCTTTTATCAGCAGATTTTAGCAACAGAGAAAAGACAAGCCCGATAAAACCCAGGCAAGCAAACATGATCATCGTATTCGTGAATTCTCCTCCTGAAAGATCCCTTATTTTCCCAGCTAAAAAGGGGAAAATCGTTAATCCGATATTCTGGATGCCGGTCATCATGCCAAAGGCAGTTCCCAGGCGCCTTTCCTCAACCATGATAGGTATTACAGGCCAGAGAGCTGCCGGGACCAAAGAAAAGGAGACTCCTATCATGATCATGGGAATAGCAGGATGAATTTGGGTAAGTCCCAAGATTGAATGAGCAGGGACAAGCAATAGAGAGCCAAAAATCAACATGATTCCCCTTTTGCCGATTTTATCCACAAGAAGTCCCAGAAGAGGAGTGAAAATCATCGAAGCAGTAAAAATCATAGATGTGTAACGCCCCCCCAGAACAGCACTAAACCCGAATTTCGTCTGGAGTAATACGGTTGAAAAAGCGGTAAAAGGGAAGATTGCAGAATAGAAAGTCATACAGAGCACACAAACAAACCAGTAAGAAGGCCTAAATTTATAGATATCTTGAAAGGAAAATTTTTCTTCTTGGCCCTCTTTTTTCTCTCTCTTAAAATACTTTTCTTTGGACCTATCTATGCCTGAATAGACCAAGAAGAGAAGAAAGCTTACAAACATGATCACTGCTGATACCCAGATGGCCATTCGCCAAGAGCCGCTCCATTGTTGGATGTTGGCTGCAGAATTAAAGGCAGCGATAGTACCAAGCCTGGCAATGGTTATGAGAAGCCCAAAAGCAAAAGCGAGTTCTTTTCCTTTGAACCATCTGGATAGAATCTTATCCATGGTTATGATCAGAGATTCTGAACCAAGACCGTAGATAAATCTCCCTATTAGCATAATCAGCAAAGTAGAACCTGAAGCTGTTATAAACACACCGATAGCACAAAGAGCCGCAAATATAGTGCCGGCCTTTCTGATACCGATTATGTCCAGAAAAATGCCTCCCAGAAGGACCATGATTATATTGGGTAGTGAATATACGCTGAAGAACAGCCCGAACTGAGCGGAGCTTATATCCATTCCTTTCATGATAAAATCTGCTACAGGGCTTACCGCATCATAGGCATAATAAGAGCCAAAAATCACCAAGCCCATCAAAATCAGAATAAGCCATCTCAGTTTAAGGATAGTTTCTTTTGTCTTCTCGGCCATCGTCTTTCCTTTCTTCCCTTCGATAATCCTAAAGACTAATTGCAAAGGGATCTTGCGAATTTCAAGGGCACTCGATGTGTCTCAAATGAATCAATAAATTTTCCCTCGAATGCCCTAGAAAAATATGATAATAAAAAGGAGGTGTCAAGATTTTTTTCTTTTTGGCGAGCATCTTTTTTTCTATGATTGGAGATAAGATACTGAAAACTAAAACATCAATCATTAAAATATGAATCCATAGATGCTATGAAGGTTTGTCCTTATTGTAACAGCTCAATTCCGGAAAAAGAAGAAAACTGTCCTTCTTGTGGCAAAGTCTACTGGGAACCAGAACAGAATAAGTTAAAAGAGACAGTTGAAATAAAGGAAAGCGAAGAACAGCGGGGCTGTCTTTCTCTTTTTCTCGTGCCTCTTACCCTTGCGATTGGAGTGGCTGCCTTCCTGATTACAGCAGGATTTATCGTAAACCTAGTGGTCCATTTTGAAAGCAACCAA
Organism: Candidatus Aminicenantota bacterium; assembly: GCA_011772475.1. Lineage (GTDB taxonomy): Bacteria > Acidobacteriota > Aminicenantia > Aminicenantales > Aminicenantaceae > SOIV01. The sequence goes on from WVZK01000185.1 coordinate 18,231, forward strand.
GTTAAGATAATCTGGATTGGTTCTTCTCTCCTTGTGGGTTTTGCAATATATCTTTTGTTTTCAAAGATCAGAAAGCAAAAGGCTAAGTAGAGGAAAGCACCAAGCAAAGGATAGAGCAAAGCAAAAAAATATGTTCTAATAGAAAGAATTCTTGAAAGGAAGGAGAAAAAACCATGGAAGCTTTAAGAAAAAAGAAAGGATCTTCTGCAATCTTGGCTTTTATCGTCATAGCCTCTGTATTTCTTCTGATTATAGGCGGGGCCTTTGTTCTTTACCATATCAAAGCAAAGAGAATAACAACGAAAGATATCGCTGCAGCTGAAAAGGTAATTGGACTGGATTTCACCTCCAAAGAAAGAAGAATGATGCTGGATAATGTAAGGAGAAACGCTTCGAGATATGAACGGCTGAGAAAGATTTCAATTCAAAACAGTGTTCCTCCTGCCCTGTTCTTTAATCCTGTTATACCTGGGGTGCATCTGGAGAAGGACCGAAAGCCCTTTAAAATGCCTGAAGATTCAGGTGTTCAAGTGCCTTCTAATTTTGAAGATTTAGCCTTTTACCCCGTATCAGAACTCGCACAGCTGATCAAATCGCGAAAAATAACTTCCACCGAGCTTACCAAACTTTACCTCGAGCGCCTTAAAAAATTTGGCCCCCGCTTAGAATGCGTTATAACCTTGACTGAAGAATTGGCTTTAGCTCAGGCAAAGCGGGCTGACAGGGAAATAGCCTCGGGCAGATACAGAGGACCTCTTCACGGCATCCCCTGGGGAGCGAAAGATCTTCTATCTACAAAGGGAATAAAGACGACCTGGGGAGCTATGCCTTATAAAGACCAAATAATAGATATGGATGCTACCGTGGTTAAACGACTGGAGGAAGCAGGAGCAGTGCTTGTGGCCAAACTCACGATGGGCGCTTTAGCCAGCGGCCCTACCTGGTTTGGCGGAAAAACAAGAAATCCCTGGAATCCAGAACAGGGCTCGGGCGGCTCATCTGCTGGTTCAGCCGCTGCGGCGGCTGCTGGGCTGGTCGGGTTTTCCATCGGCACTGAAACCCGGGGTTCGATTATTAATCCCTCTAGTATATGCGGAGCAACCGGACTGCGCCCAACTTTCGGCCGCGTGAGCCGCTATGGAGCCATGGCTTTAAGCTGGAGCATGGACAAAATCGGCCCTATCTGCCGTTCTGTTGAAGACTGTTCCCTGGTTTTCAATGCCATATATGGCCCAGACGGAAAAGACTTAACCATAATTGATCTGCCTTTTAATTGGGATCCCTCCCTTGACCTCAAAGATATCCGTATTGGTTACCTGAAGAAGGCCTTCGAAAGAGAATACAAAGAGCGAGGCTACGCCAACAAGAAAAATGACGAAGCCTCGCTCAAAGTTCTCCGTTCCCTCGGAGTTGAACTTATCCCTTTTGACCTTCCAGAAATTCCGGTTAACGTTCTCAGTTTAATCCCGCATGCAGAATTTGCAGCAGCTTTTGATGAACTCACCCGAAGCAACAGGGATGACCTTCTGGTCAGACAGACAAAACGATCCAGGCCGAACGTTTTCAGACAGGCAAGACTCATCCCTGCAGTGGAATATATTCAAGCCAACCGCATCAGAGCGCTCCTCATGCAGGAGATGGCCCAGAAGATGAAAGGTATAGATGTTTACGCTGCTCCTTCTTTCGGAGGCAGCAACATCCTTTTAACAAATTTCACCGGTCATCCTGCAGTCGTTGTGCCCAACGGATTTAACGAAAAGGAAAGCCCGACAAGTATCCTTTTTATTGGGAATCTCTATGAGGAAGCTAAAACTCTACGCGTAGCCAAGGCCTTCCAAAATGCGACCGACTTTCACCTCAAACACCCAATACTGGAGGAGAATTTTTAACATTTTTCATTTCAATTCCTTAGCGAATTTATTCGGAAAAATTGTTTTTCCCAAAAGGAGCGATGATAAAAAAAATCTTCGGGCAACTGATTTTCAAACTCAAAAAAAGATTTAGCACTTTCCCAAAGTTAAATAAAGATTAAAAAGAAAAGGAGAAAAAAACCATGGAAGCTTTAAGAAAAAAGAAAGGATCTTCCGCAATCTTGGCTTTTATCGTCATAGCCTCTGTCTTTCTTCTGATTATAGGGGGGGCCTTTGTTCTTTACCATATCAAAGGAAAGAGAATAACAACGAAAGATATCACTGCAGCTGAGAAGGTAATCGGCCTCGAATTCACCTCCAAAGAAAGAAAAATGATGCTGGATGATGTAAGGAGAAACGCTTCGAGATATGAAGGATTGAGAAAGATTTCCCTTCAAAACAGTGTTCCTCCTGCCCTGCTCTTTAATCCTGTTATACCTGGGGTGCATCTGGAGAAGGACCGAAAGCCCTTTAAAACGCCTGAAGCTTCAGGCGTTCAAGTTCCCTCTAATTTTGAAGATTTAGCCTTTTACTCCGTAACAGAACTCGCACAGCTGATCAAATCGCGGAAGATAACTTCCACCGAGCTTACCAAACTTTACCTCGAACGCCTTAAAAAATTTGGTCCCCGCTTGGAATGTGTCATAACCCTTACTGAAGAATTGGCTATAGCTCAGGCAAAGCGGGCTGACAAGGAGATAGCTTCGGGCCGCTACAGAGGGCCTCTTCACGGCATCCCCTGGGGAGCAAAGGACCTTCTATCTACCAAGGGAATAAAGACGACCTGGGGAGCCATGCCTTACAAAGACCAAATAATAGATATTGATGCTACCGTGGTCAAACGACTCGAAGAAGCAGGTGCAGTGCTGGTGGCCAAGCTTACGATGGGAGCTTTAGCTTGGGGAGATGTCTGGTTCGGCGGAAAAACAAAAAATCCATGGAATCTAGAACAAGGTTCGAGCGGCTCATCTGCTGGTTCAGCCTCTGCCACGGCTGCTGGCCTGGTTGGATTCTCCATCGGTACTGAAACCTGGGGTTCGATTGTTTCCCCTTCTACAAGATGCGGTGTAACAGGACTGCGCCCGACTTTCGGACGCGTGAGCCGCTACGGGGCCATGGCTCTAAGTTGGAGCATGGACAAAATCGGCCCCATATGTCGCTCTGTCGAAGATTGCGCTTTGGTTTTCAATGCTATATACGGCCCGGATGGAAAAGACTTTACCGTGGTCTATTTCCCGTTTAACTGGGATCCGTCGCTTAGTCTCAAGGATATCCGTATCGGCTACCTGAAAAAGCTCTTTGAAAGAGAATACAGAAACAAGAAAAACGACGAAGCTTCACTCGAAGCTCTCCGTTCCCTAGGAGTGGAGATGGTGCCTTTTGACCTTCCTGAACTTCCGGTTAATGCTCTCTCTTTTATCCTGAACGCAGAGGCAGCAGCAGCCTTCGATGAACTCACTCGAAGCAACAGGGATGACTTGTTAGTAAGACAGATAAAACAGGCCTGGCCGAATTCTTTCCGGCAAGCGCGGCTCATTCCCGCAGTGGAATATATCCAGGCAAACCGCGTTAGGACTCTCCTCATGGAGGAGATGCTAAAGAAGATGAGGGAAATTGATGTGTATATCGCTCCCTCCTTGGGAGGGAACAACCTCCTATTGACAAATCTTACCGGACATCCTGCAGTTGTTGTGCCCAACGGGTTTGATGAAAAAGGAAGCCCGACTAGCATTTCGTTTATCGGGAATCTCTTTGAAGAAGCCAAAACTCTACGTGTAGCCAAGGCCTACCAAGATGTAACGGACTTTCACCGCAAACACCCTGACCTGGAAAAGAATTTCTAAATGATTTTAATTTGAGAGCAGAATAATATTACTTAGAAAAGGCCGTTAAAGAGAACATCGGCATGGAAGAGTTCTCCAGTCCTTCGCCTGACTCTCCACTCTACTGTATCTTTTATGGTGATATAAAACCAGAGCTTATCAAAAAATCTTAACTTTTTTATGTAGTATTGAGAAAAATCTGTGAAGTTATCTACAATGATTTTGCCAACTTCATTATCTTTTGAGTCAAGAACAACAATCCAGAAGTTTTCTTTCTCTTCTTCCCCTTCAGTTACTGTTTCTGTCTCCAGCTTGCCGTATATCTTTGCCCTTTCTTTTCCTTCCCATCCTTCTTTTTTATCGTAGGTAAGGTTTTTTAAGACTTGAAATTCATCTCTTGCTTCTAGGTCCAAGTAATCATCAGTTACGAATTCTTCGGTTCTTGTAAAAATATTCTTCCAACTTCTCCCTGACTCTCTTACTTCAATGTCGTTCGCAATTAAAATCGAAGGCCTTTCTGGGGAAAATGCTCCGTTGCCTCTTATCTCTTTGCCCACAAGCGTACTAACATCATCTGACTCTAGCAGGCCTTGGACTATAATATCAAACCCGCTGGATTCAGGAATAAAAAGATACTTTCCAAGACCAACATGAACAACACCTTCAAACGGAATAATGCCTTCTTTGGCAAGATGGCCCTCTTCCCCCAGAGCCATTTCTTCCCCTGCTTCTTTCTTGCAGGAAATACTCCCTCCAATCACAAATAAAAGCGCTAATAAGCTAAAACTAAGAGTCCGAATGATCTTCTCCTGCTTGCTTTTTCCTTCAGTTGACGCAGATATCCTTGTAGCCATAACTCATACCTCCAAATCTTTAATCATTCTCTAAAACAGCAGTTAATTGAAAGCGAAAAATCTCCTCCTTATTAAATAAAAAACATCCTTTCTCTTGAATTAATTTATCGTATTTTATACCACTGAAAAAAGCAAAAGTAAAGAAGAAAATTCTAGTTTCATCTCCAAAAACGATGGAATCTGTGCCGCTGAAAATCACGCCTGAAAAATCCTTTCCGTCCCATGAACCTACCTCTCCTTAGAACCATTCTTTTCTTAATCTTTTTTAGCTTTTCCCACTGCTCGGACGTCAGCATCTTTTTTATTACCTTTCTATGCTGGATAGATTTTTTGAAACGTTCCGCTCTAAATTTCGCTTGCTGGTCATAAATCCCAAGGATTTTCTTCTCGTTGGCTTCTGGGTCGCGCATCAACTCTCTAAGCTCTTTCCGAACTGCCCGCATATTCTCCATTGATTCTTTCCTCTCCGCCTGGCGCTTTTCTCTTAACTCCGCCAATTTTGATTTCTGCTCAGGAGTAAGATCGAGATATTCCTCCCATGTAGAAGAATAATCCCTGGCTACCTTCTTTTCTGGTTTCTTCGCCTCTTGACTATGGGCAATTGGAGCAAAAATTGCAGAGCTTAGGAAAAAAAGAATCATGGTCATGTAAAGGATATATCTTTTCATTTTAGGCCTCCTTAATTTTTTCTTAGACTTATTAGACAATGAAAAAACAAAATCCTTGGCAAGCCCAGAGGTTTAATGTAGGGGCTTGATTTATCAAGCCCACCTTTTTAATATCAAATCCCTTTTTTAATATGATAGACGAGTAGGGACGCAAGGGATTGAAAATATTAAGAAGATTGAGAGTGAATAATAAACTAAAATCCAGGCTCTGAGCAGTGTAAAGGTACTTCTTCCTCGGCTAGATACATCCCCTCCTTTTTATGAGGATGTACTACACTATCTTCAGGAGCCTTAAATCAAATCAGGAGAAAATACTATTTCTTTTTCAGAATGGGCATACCTGTTCTTTCTGTTTCAACAACCTTGTATCCATCAGGAACTGCATCTAATGACCCACTCCTCACATCACGGGCAAAAAAGTAGATTCTCTGAACACGACCTCCTTTTAGGTTAACGTCCTTAAAATGGAGATAATACTTTACCCCTTTTGAGTTGGTGAATTCATAAGCCATTTACTTTACCTCCAATTTTAATTTTATTGACTAAAAAATAAAGCCTATGCTTACTCCGATAAGATGGGCAGTTGTTGAATATGTGCCCAGTCCTAGGTTCGCCCCAGTCACAGGATGAAGCAAAACGCTCCTGTTCGCGCTTTCCCTGTCTTTAAAAGGCTCATATTGATAGGCAACATTAATGACAAAGTTACCGCTTTTATAACCAAAGCCTCCTGTAAAGGCAATTCGATTTGCATCAGGAAGGAGGGTGTCCATACTTTCTACAGGCTGAGGCGTTTTATCATAAAGAAATCCTGCCCTCAAGGCAAAATTTTCATTCACCATGTATTGAAGGCCAGCTCGAATGAGATAAGAATCTTCCCAGTTTTCGTCGAATGTTTCGGTTTCATCTGGAATAGGATCAGGATTGTCAATTTTAATAACAAATTGCTCGAAGGCGCTCCAAAGGATGTAATGAAAATCAGCAGTAACGATCAAGCTCGGGGTTAAATTAAAAGCAGCTCCAAATCCAAGTATATGAGGAGTACTTAAAGTAGTGGCGACATCTGCCTCCGTAGGAACATTAGGCTGGAACATTGCGGGGATATTTGAGTTATCAAGCAACAGGTCTCCTTCAAATTCGATATCGAATCCTCCACGCCAGTTAAAACCCAGAGAAAAATTTTTCCCTCTATAGAGAGCTCCGGCATTCAAGCCGAAGGCATCTCCATTCCCTTTCATGTTTATAGGTGCTTCATATCTCTCTGCACCGTACAATGTAAGGTCGATGATATTAACACGATCAACTTCTAGAGTCGAATAGATATAGGTAACGCCAACAGCCACCGAGAAACTTTCGTCGAGCTTGACGGCGATAACAGGGTTGAAGAAAAAGGTTTTCATGTCGTCGTTAGTAGAAATAAACCTTAGTGGAAAATTTGTATTTTGTGGATAATCTTCATCCCATTTGGTGCCCAATCCGTAAGGATTAAAGAAGCCAAATCCGGCGACAATTCTTTCATTTATCTTATGGGTGATATAAAAAGTTGAAGGGTAGAACCATTGTTTTTTGGTCTCCACAGTAGTGGCCAGGTTTGTTAGTCCCAAAGAAGAGTTGGACGTGATCAATGTTGTCCCCAGAGAAATCTGGGTTCCCTCCAAAAAAGCTATGCCCGCTGGATTGTGGAAAACCGCGGTGGGATTGTTGGCGAGAGCAACAAATGCGCCACCCATGGCCATCGCTGCAGCACCGTGCTCATAGATCAGAAAACCTGCACCATGAGATAAAGAGCTAAGGCCAAAAAACACTAAAGCAAATATTGCGATTGCCGTGAAATATTTTCTCATTTAAACCTCCATAATGATGTGTTAAAAACTCCTGCCACGAATGCTTTAATTTGAGTAACTCTCTCCAACTCCTTAGCCTTGTCCAAGTATTTATAAAAAACAGGCTACAATGTCAAGACAAAATTTGAAAAAAAATCTAAAATTTTCAATTTTTTCTTTACATTTATTTTACTTCTTGTATAATTATATTGGTTCTCTTTTGCGGGCTGGAGAGAACCCCCACCTTTTTGGTTCCCATCATCAACCCCCCTTTTGCTGACAACAGCCCGCGCTTTTTCCATTAGGTTGTAAGGTTTATGAAAGGGGAAAATTAAAGCTCTTCACCTCAATAACATTATCTAAGGAGAAAAACACAGGATCAGGCGCAGGATGAGGACACAACTCGATATATCGATAAAAAGGGAATGCTCCTTGACTCGCAATTCAAGCAATGCTACATTTTCTGAAGCTACCGAGGCAACGCCTTTAAGTGAGAACGTGTTCATAAAAATGATTTCATGAATATCAGCGGAGGACTCTTATGGCCGATAAAGAAAATCTCGAAAAAAGATACAAGAGAATCTATAATCAGCTCCAGGAGCTTGTTCTTAAAACTGAAAACAAGATTGCGCGCATGGCTACAATCGCAGCCATCCTTCATCATAAGATGGCTCAGTTTTTCTGGACCGGCTTTTACATTCTCACTGATGGTGAATTGATCGTTGGGCCTTACCAGGGCCCCTTAGCTTGCCAGGTGTTGGAGAAAGAGAAAGGCGTTTGCTGGGCAGGAGTGACTCAGAAAAAAACAATTATTGTGCCTAACGTCCATGAATTTCCAGGCCATGTGGTCTGCGACAGCCGCTCAAATTCGGAAATAGTTGTTCCTCTTTTTGACAAGGAAAACAAGGTTTGGGGCGTGCTCGACGTAGACAGCCGAAAATTCGAAGCTTTTTCAGATATAGATAAAGAGTGGCTTGAAAAAATAGTCAAGCTGATATAATAACCGAAACCCTTCTCTTCTACTGAAGGCAAAAAACCAAAAGCAAGATTTGCTTCATAGCCAGAAAGAGCCCGTCTATCTCTGCCTGTTCGCTTAGAGTATGCTTATACCGGCCGTAAGTTCTGCCTAAATTCACGGAGAGGATGCCTTTTTCTATTCCCACGTTGGCCTCAGTGGAGCCCAGGGGATCTACTTCTATCTCTCGAACTTCGAGAAACTTAAGAATATCAAAAACCGTCCTCACTAAAAAAGAATCCCCTGCTCCAGGAATCTGATAAGCTTTTGAGCGTTCATTGAGGTTCATTTTTAGCTCGACTCCCACTTCAGAGGCAGCGTCCTGGCAAATCTTTCGAATTTTTGTTTGGGCTTTCTCAAGCTCTTCCTGGTTTGCCGAACGAAGGTCTACAGTAAAGTAAGACTCCTCAGAAACAGCATTCCTGATTTTTCCTCCTCCTATCATGCCAACATTTATAATAGTCCATTTTTCTGCTGGCTTAGAAGGAAGCTCGATCTCACAGATGCTCTCTATAGCTTTGGCCACGGCCAGATTAGGGTTGGGCACACCCCGACTCTGCATGGTATGAGCTCCGGGACCACGGAAGGTTATCCTTCCTCCCCCAAATCCCAAGGCACCATAATGAACTTTCCCCAGGTCCCCGTCAAGGGCGATGACTAAATCAAACTTCTCTTTCGTGGAATCTAAGAAAGCCTCCATTCCCACAAATCCGATTTCCTCTCCTACGCTTCCCATGAAATAATAAGTATTTTTTGGCTTGAACCCTGCCTGCTTTAAAGCCCGTATTGACCAGAGAAGGTTTACCACATTGGCTGTATCATCCCCTATGCCGGGAGCCTTAAGAAGATTTCCTTCTCTTTTGACTTTAATCTCCCAGACACCCTGGAAGACCGTGTCCATATGAGCCGACATGATGATCTTCTTCCCCTGTCCAGTTCCTCTCCAAATCCCGATTACATTGCAAGAAGGATCGATAAAGACCTCATCCAGGCCAGAAGCTTCGAACTGTTTTTTTACGTATTCGGCTCTTTTCTGTTCATGTCCGGAGGGCGCAGGGATTTCTGTTAGATAAATCCATTCTTGGATTACCTTTTCTCGATTCTTCTCGATAAAAGAAAACATCTTCTGGACCAAAGGAGAATTGACCATCTCGGGCTTGAAGATAGACGCCTCGCCCTTATTACTTGCAAGAGAAATAGTTGAGAAAATGATTAAGCCAAGCAAGCCAAGCTTTTGATATCTTTTCATCTTATTCTTGCTCCTCATTTATTATTAAAGATTGCTACGCTCCATTCTGTCGCTCGTAATGTCAATTTAAATCACATTGTTTTGGATGAGCTAAATATCTGTCTTCTTCCATAATAAAGTTCATTCGCTATGATGTTTGTTCTTTATTATGTTTATTCCGTATTATCTTTATTCACTATAATGCTTGATGACTCGAACGACAGCTTGCTCACAGACCTTGCAGAAGGGCTTCTTTCCTTTGGTAAACATCAAGCAGTCCACCATAGGTCGATAGAGGCCTTCGGCTGAGTAGCCAGCGCCTTCAAAAACTCCAACCTTTCCTTTAAACCTGCTCTTTGAAAGATAATCATCCACCTTTTCTGCATGCTCTCTGGAGAGCCGCTCAGACTCTTGCTCAACCTTCTCCACTTCAGCTTGGGGAGCTTTTTCCCTTTTCATCCTCGCAATCTTATCGTTTATTTCACGGCGTATCTTCTGGTAAGCCATGTCCATCTTGTCAAAATCCTCCTTTTCCCAAGGAGTAGGAATTTCAATTTGGGGAGTCAGCGAATCTTTCCATTTGACGTTCTTGGGATCAAGCAAGGCCGTAATATTGGGCTCTGCAGGCTCAACTCCTTTTGGATAAAATTCATTGTAAGCAACTGACGAAGTGTAATATTCATCCGCTAGGCCGGCAAAGGAATGGCCAAACTCGTGGAGGAAGAGATACTCAAACCACTGGTTGTCAACCGTAAAGGTGCAGTAAAAGTTGTAGATTCCTCCACCTCCATAGCGCTTGTGATTGATCATGATAAACAGGGTGTCATAAGGAGCATGGGCCGCTATATCACGAAGTGATTTGTTGTCCTCTGTCAGGAGATAGCGTTCTGATCCCAGAGAATTAAAGGTCGAATTGAGCGCGGTGTTTTTAAAGATTCCAGCTCTAGGTTCATCACAACCGCTCTCTTCCGAAGGCTTGAAAACGCCGTAGATATTGAACCTGTCCTTGTAAGTTCTGTAAGGTTCGTGGTTGAAAAAAATATCCGTGAACCGCTTTATATCCGCCTCAACTTTTTCTTCTTCCTCAGAGTTGTAGCCTTCGGCGATGAAGGCTATATCTACTTTCTTGTGGGGGCTCCCGCTTTTCAGAATTTCAAAGACTTTAACTTTTTTATCCAAGTTTTCTTTTATGATGCTTACTGAAGATGGATCGATCTCCTGGCTGAAAAGAGGTTGAAGAATATTCTCTCGATCTTTCACCTCCAGAGTGAATCTGATGTTTTTCTTAGGATAAGGAATAAGAATTGTCTCGTGATAAGCTCTCTTTATCCCTTTTAAAGCCCGACTGGTTGTTTTGTACTCGCCAAAATAGCTATCAAATCCCCTGGAGAAAATGAGCTGTCCTGATGAAGAATCATAGATCTTAGCATAGTAGCGGCCGTTGTCGAATTTATCGATTAGGTTGCGCAGACTCCCTGCCCAAATCCCCTGCTCGTAAACCTGATCGAGCGTAATCCATTCCTCTTTAGCGTCTCCGATGTGAAAATAATCAAGGCGCATGGTTTTATCGACAAAATAATCATCGAAGTTTAAAGAGGCTTGAGCAGTCTGGGCTCCCAAAAAAGAGAGGGTAATAATAAAAGTAAAAATGGCACTAAAAGATATGATTGTGTGTCTCATGATTCCTCCTTAGTAGTTGGTCTATTTAATATGGCTATCCCGCCCACCACTTCTTTGATGATCTTTACTGCAGCGGCAGCTGTTATTCCTGACGCGTCCCGATCAGGATAAACCTCTACCACATCCAATCCCACTATTTTTGCATCTATATCATGAAGGATGTCTAAGGCCTGACGAGTAGAAAAACCACCTGCCTCGTGGTGAGCGACTCCGGGAGCAAAAGCAGGATCAAGGGCATCCATATCAAAAGATATGTACAGAGGGTTTGAAAACTTCAAAGAAAGCGAGCCTTTAATATCTTTCATCTCGATCATCCGAACCCCGTGTTCTGATGCCTTTGCTCTCTGCTGGCCAGTGGCAGCTCTTATCCCTACCTGAACGAGGTTTTGAGCCAGGCCTTCTTCCATTATTCTGGCAAACGGACAGGCATGGGAATAGCGATCTCCGCGCATCTCCTCGTATAAATCCGGATGGGCATCAAAATGGAGGATATCCAAGGGCTTAAACTTCATGGCAAAGGCTTTCACGACAGGATAACTGATAGAATGGTCTCCGCCCATGACAACTGGCACTGCTTTCTTTTCTAATATCTGAAGAATATTATCTTCGATGCGAGAGAACACATCAAAAAAATCGCCTGAAACATCTATATCGCCTAGGTCCTTCAGAATTATCTCCTGCTCTAAATTCGCACCTAATTCTGTCCAGGGATTGATAGCTTTCCCGGTGGATGCGGCTCGGATAGCCTGAGGTCCCTTCGAAGCCCCCCTTAAATAACATGACTTCTCATCAAAGGGAATTCCGATGATGGCGATATCGTACTCTTCGCTCTGCTTTACTGCTCCTCCAAAATCAGTCATTTCCGCTCTCCAGATGATGCTTAGAAAACGTTCATATCAAAAAAAGTGAAGAAAGCAAAAAAGATTATACAGAAAAAAACATGAATTTGAAATTGAAGAAATTGAAACTCGCAGGATTGCAAGTTTTCAAAGACAGAGCCATGTGTTAAAATCGCACTTTAGCAAAAGGCTTGAAATGTTCAAGAAAAGAACTGCTAAAAAATTCAGCAAGATTTATAAAAAAGCTAAAAAACCAGAAAATCGTATCCCCTTTGATTTTGAAAAAGACTGCCTTGTCCTTTTTTCAGACCATCACAAAGGCGATGGGAGTGATGCAGATGATTTCAAGAAAAACGCCCTCCTCTATGAATCGGCCCTCTCTTTCTACAAAGAAAAGGGATTCAAGCTTATCGTTCTCGGAGACAACGAAGAGCTCTGGGAATGCAGCTATGACCAGGTTTTGGCGATACACAGACAAATAATAGAGAAAGAAATCGAAATCGCCTTAGTCTCGCCAAATCAAAAGAAAATAAGAATATGGGGAAATCACGATAAAGAGGTGACTCTGTGGGGGTTCAGAAGGTTTTTAAAAGCAATGAAAGAGAAAATCCTGAACAAAGTTAACCATAGAGAGGGCCTTTGTCTTGGTGAAGAAATTTTTCTTATCCATGGTCACCAGGGGCGATTTTTTGAGGATAAAGCCTGGAGGGTGAGCCGCTGGGCTGTCCATTTTGTTTGGAAAACAATACAAAAAATCTTCAAAATTGGGATTGACGGTCCTGCAGAAAACTATGAGATCAGGGATGACCTGGAGTTTCAATACTATGAGTGGGCCAAGAAAAATAAGGTGATGTTGGTCTGCGGTCATACCCATCGGGCAATTTTTGCTTCCTTGACTCATTTTGACCGTCTTCAAATAGACATCCGCCACTTGAAAAAAATCTTAAAAGAATCTCCCTCAGAAAGGAGGGAGGAATTAAAGAAAGAAATAGATATGAAAAAGGCAGAGAAAGAGAAAATACTGAGGAAAAGAGCTGGAATAAGGCCAAGATCCTTCGCTATACATCCTGAGTGGCCTGTTCCCTGTTATTTTAACGACGGTTGTTGTGGCTACACGAACGGTATAACCTGTATTGAGCTCGAGAAGAAGAAGATTCGTCTTATAAAATGGCAGCGTGACACTGGCGAGAGGAGCGTCTTGGCTGAAGAAAACATTCAACTCCTTCTCAAATATATAAAAGAAGGTCGCTCTGTGGATGAAACCATGGAACCAAAATTGAAAGATTATGGCGAAGTCGAATAGCCCCTAAATAGAGGTCAGCTAAAATTTGACTATGTTTTTGCTTGCAAAATAATTGTAATTCGAGAAAGATAAAAAGACTCTGGAGAATCAGAACGAAGGTATTTTAAATAGCAAGAAAATTTAGAGCCAAGTTTAGAGGCTTGAGCTTATATATAACTTATATAATTAGTTTCACTTTGGGAGGTGGCTATGAAAAAAATAACAACTAAGATCGATAATTTTCAGTATTTTTATCCTTATACTGTGGCCATTGTGGGTGCTCAATCAGAGAATCAAATCAATTATATGGCTTGTGCCTGGCATACCGCCCTCTCTTTTGATCCACCTCTCTTCGGCGTTCTTGTCGCCAAAAGGAGACTTACGCATCAAGTTATCTCCGAAGCAAGAGAATTTACCGTGAACTTCATAAGCTCGGAAAGTGTGAAACTCTCTGCCCAAATGGGAAGAAAATCAGGTCATGATATGGACAAGATCAAAGAGTTTCAGGTCAAACTTTCTCCCTCAAAAATTATCCAAACTCCCGTATGCGACGAAGCTTATGTCTCGTTCGAATGTAAGGTGGCAGATATCAGAGCCTACGGAGACCATGATCTTTTCGTCGGTGAAGTCTTAGCAATCCATGAGGAGGAGAAAAGTTTCAATGCAGAAGGAGTCCTCAATACAGGGAAAATTCATCCTCTTCTATATCTTGGAAGCGATTTTTACGTCACTATAAATCCAGATACTCTCAAGCATGTCCTGCCCGATTAACTGGATCAGAGTTTGAAATAAAAGACAATTTCCGTATAATAGGGAAGAACTTCATGGCCACGGTACTCAAGATAGAGAACCTTCACAAATCCTTCAAGCTGGGCTTCCTTCTCAAAAAAAAGAAAATCCTTAGAGGCATTTCTCTATCAGTAGAGCAAGGCGAGGTCTTCGGCTATCTCGGTCCCAACGGAGCAGGAAAAACCACGACTATAAAATGTATCCTTGGTCTAATATTTCCCGAGGAAGGAAACATAGAAATTTTCGGTCATCCCCACCTCTCTCCCAAGGCAAAGGAGAAAACCGGCTTTCTCCCTGAAAATCCTTATTTTTACGACCACCTCACAGCTTCAGAGTTTCTCGATTATTACAGCCAGTTGTTCCTTATTAAAAAAGAAGAAAAAGAGAAAAAGATAAAAAGCTTGCTTCGGCTTGTTGATTTGGAGCGCTCTGCAGACCTTCAGCTTCGAAAATTTTCTCGCGGCATGCTACAAAGAATAGGCATGGCTCAAGCGCTGCTAAACGACCCATCTCTCGTCTTCTTGGATGAACCTCTTGGAGGCCTTGATCCTCTGGGAAGAAAAGAGATAAGAGACATCATTGTCCGCCTCAGAGATGAAGGGAAGACCGTTTTCCTTTCCTCTCATATCCTGCAGGATATTGAAATGATATGCAACCGGGTAGCAATAATCGTCAACGGAGAGATTATCAACCAAGGAGCTCTTCATGACCTGATTTCAGAAAAGATCCTGTTTACAGAAATCACCCTCTCCGGTGTAGGGGAAAAAGAGCTTGAAGGAATGGGAGAATATTTTTCAGGGCATGGGGATAGGACTCTGCTTAAAGTCTTCAAAGAAGAAAATGTTGCCAAAGTCCTCCAACTTGTCCAATCAAGCAAGGGAAAAGTTCACTCTCTCATCCCCAGGACTGAAACCCTTGAAGATCTTTTTGTGGAGATCGTGAAGCAGGGATGAAAATAAAGGCGATTGCTCTCAACACATTCAAGGAAGCCATAAGAGATAGAATTCTCTATCTCCTCCTCTTTTTTGCAGCGGTCTGCATTATTTTCTCCCGTTTGCTTGCTCTCCTTACTGTAGGAGATAGGATTAAAATCATCAAGGACGTCGGCCTCACTTCTCTCTCTCTCTTTGGCGCACTGATGGCAATTCTGATGGGAACAGGACTTGTTTTCAAAGAAATAGACAAGAAAACAATTTATACCATCGTCTCCAAGCCCATCCACCGTTATCAATTTCTCTTGGGAAAGTTTTTCGGGTTAGTCTTAACCCTTTTCATCATGCTTCTTCTTATGAGCTTTATTTTCCTGGCTTTGGTCTTTTTCCACACCTTCACAATTGAATGGGAAATGTTCGTCGCCATCCTGTTCATCTTCTTCGAACTCTGCCTCATAACGTCTGTCGCTCTTCTTTTCTCCTGTTTCTCCACGCCAATACTGAGCTCCATTTTTTCTCTCGCTTTTTACTTGATTGGCCACACGGCCTGGGGGCTGGAAACTCTCATCAAGAAGATCCCACCAAGTTTTGGAAAAACAATGGCTCAAGCCCTCTACCACTTTCTCCCTGATCTTGAGAACTTCAATTTTAAAACAGAAATCGTACAGAACCTGGATATTCCTTCTGAAGCGTTTCTTTACTCGGTTCTTTACGGAATTTTCTACACTCTTTTTGTCCTTATAATAGCGATCGTGATCTTCAGGAAAAGAGATTTTATCTAATAGCCATGAAAATATTTAAGCGCGGGAAAGATTTAAGCGCCATATTTCTTGTTGCTCTTCTTATACTATCCTGCGGCATCTTTATGAGCCTAAAGATTAAAGCTGATAATATTTCCCGCAAGAAAATCCCGGGCTCTTCTATCATCTACATCCCATCAGGGAGATATCTCAAGTATGCTGCTTTCGGAAATGCCTCTCTCCTGGCAGACCTGATATACATCTGGGCTATCCAGTACTACAGCGACTACACCATCCCAGACATGTACGAATATTTAGATCATATTTTTTCAATCATAAACGAGCTAGATCCCACCTACCTCGATCCATATGATGTCGGAGCTGTGATTGCTGCTTATGAGGCTGGAGATTTGGATTTAGCTCTTAAGATCCTGGAGAGAGGCCTGGAGAGAAATCCAGAGCAGTGGCTTTTTCCTTACTTGGCTGGCCATTATGCCCAGATGATAAACAAGGATCATAAGCTGGCTCAAGAGTACTACAAGAAGGCAATGGATATTGAGGGAGTACCGCCTATCGTCAGACGGCTTTACGCAGACGCAATATTTAAGTCCATGGATTACAAAAGGGCCATGCAGACCTGGCTTGAAATATATGAGACAGCAGAAGAAGAGAGAGTTAAAAAAATTGCTTCTAACCACCTTTATAATATCAAGGCTACGATAGATATCGAGAATATAAATCAAGCCATCGAGAAATTCAAAGAAAAATACGGGCGCCTCCCAATGGAACTATCCCAGCTTGTTAGAGCCGGATTCCTTGATTCTCTGCCAAAGGATTTAGATGGGAAAGAATATATTTACGATTTCCGAAAAGGAGAAGTAAAGACACCTATAATCCCATGGAAACGATAATCATTATCGCCTGCTTTGGCCTTGCCTGGGGAAGCTTCCTCAACGTCGTGATCTACCGTCTGCCCCTCAGAATGAGCCTTTTCAAGCCCTCATCCTCCTGTCCCCATTGTAACGAGAAGATAAAATTCTATGACAATATTCCTCTTCTCTCTTTTATATTTCTTCGAGGGAAGTGTCGCCGATGCAAAGGGGGAATATCTCTTAGATACCCTCTGGTAGAGCTATTGACTGCTGTCTGTTTTCTTCTTCTCTACTCCCAGTACTCGTTGAGCTTCTTCTTCTTTGCCTCCTGTCTTTTTGCCTGCGCCTTGATAGCTTTAGGCTTTATTGATTTTTACCATCAGATACTGCCTGACGAGATAACTCTCCCTGGGTTGTTATTGGCGCTCGTCTACTCTGTTTTCCGCGAAGATTTAAGCCTGAGGCAAGCCTTAATAGGGGCTGTGGCTGGAGCTGGATTCTTACTTTTCATCTACGTCGCCTATTATCTATTGCGAAAAAGGGAGGGGCTTGGCCTGGGAGACGTGACCATGATGCTTTTAATCGGGGCCTTTTTAGGTTGGAGGCAGGCTTTTTTCACCCTAATCTTAGCTTCTTTTGTTGGAGCTTTGGTTGGAATATTTTTTATTTTCTACAGAAAGAAAGATTTTAAGTATTCCCTCCCTTTTGGGACTTTCCTTGCCCCGGCCGCCTTTGTCTCGCTTCTCTGGGGTGAGAGAATAATAAACGCCTATCTAAGCCTATTCAAGAATCTGACGCCTTAAAAATTTTCAGTAACTTAATTCTTAGTTGCCTGCTGATTAACAATGCCTAATTCCTTCCTCATAATTATTTTATCCATAGCATAAGGCGGGTTTGATGAATCAAACCCCTACACAAGATGAATCAAGGCCCCTACATTGAAATGAATTTCCCCGGGATTGATTATTCTCTAGGAAATATTAGTCGGAAACCTTTATTTGCCAGGATTTGACAACGTATAAAGATCCCATTGAGGGAAGAATTTCAAGATCTTCTAAAGCCTTATCATAATGTAGCATTGTGAATTGATCAAAAAGGACATTATTAGCTATTATGGCGCCAAAAAAGCCGTCTGCTTGATCCAATTCTACAAAGGCATTAGGCGCGTAAATTGCTCCGTAAAACTCAGAGCTTTGGTCAATATAAATATTTCCCGTAAAGACTTCTGTCCCAAAAAGAACAAACTTGGTGGGGTCGCGGGATAGATTGTTTATATTAGAAGTCTGGTCCATCTCAAAGCTCCCACTCCCCATAATAATCTGAAGGCTTGCACCGTCAGCAATATCAAGCCTTGAATTTATGTCCATGTAGAAATTGCCTGTTATATAGAGGATAACATCATCCTCTATCGTTACTACGGAGTTCGCTTCTATCGTGAAAGAGCCATAATGACCGCTCAAGAAAATCGAATCCGTGCCGCTCATCGAATAGTCGCCCATCCAGGGAAGTGAAGGAGGATTAATCTGAGGAAATGTTATTGGATTATCCAAAGCCCGTTTTTCACCGTCAAGATGTGCACCAGGAGCAGTTATTATCACCGACTCTGGATCGCTTTCAGCCCCAGATACCGCATCCCCGGCTAAATCAGAACTATTGTCCATATAAATAGCACTAAAATCGACCGAGTTAGTTCCGATATCGCCGTCCGAACCCACATTGCCAGGATTATCATAGTCTCCATTCCTTGAATCATAACTATCAACCATTACATGCTGGTCAACCAATATTCCCTCATCCCCAAAAGCTGCAAACTTAAAAGGAGGAAATCCACCCAACTCTGATCTCACTGTCCTGACAACTTCTTTAGGACCGACATAAGACACTACGCCTCTTGATTCCACGATAGGATGATCTGCAGTGGGATCTACAACCTTTATTCCTACATCCCCTATCACATTCCCTCCAGCAGCCTGGAAAGAAGTAATGTCCATCGTCCGCTGCGTATCATCACCAGTCCAGCTCGAGATATCTCCATAATTCAGTTCCCAGATTGCTCTATCAATCCCAGCTTCAGCCAGAGAGACCGCTGCGGAAGACTTGTAAGACTTATCAGTGAGCCTATTCTCAAACGAGACCTGGAATAAAAAAGGAACAGCAAGAAGAAGCAAGATTGCCATAATTACCAAACCAACAATCAGGACAAATCCTTGTTCCTCGTGTCTGCTCTTAAGACTCTTGCCAAGAAAACTTATTCTTTTAATATCGTTGCTCCTTGTTTTTTCCATTTTGCTTACCTTTTTTTTATTTATCTTTCATCTTTTGCTGAAAAGATGATGATAAGCTCATAATCTCTCCCTCAATCAGATTTGTTCCTTAGCTTTACTCCAGTTCTGAGGGTTTCCTGGAAAGTACGACCTAAAAGATTCTGGGTCGTCACCAGCGCGATATCTACATTGTCAAGCTTACTGAAATCTGATACACCAGAAAACTCAACTCCTCCAGAACTTAACTGGAAAGAATTAACTCTTGTGGCTATAACTCTGGAGCTGTCTTCTCTGTTGCTGATTCCATCATTGGCGTCAATAATTCTTTCCAACCTGTTTGGATATTCAGAATTTAATCGATAAACGATATAATCAAACTGACTATCAATATCGACAATAATGCCGCTCGCATCAATGGAGGGAACTTGAAGAATAAGGCACTCTGTGGAGGCAGCATAGACATCCCATACAGACATAACCTGGATCGCCTCTTTCACATCTTGGGAGATATAATTAAGAACGTGCCTGTTATCCCGCAGCACATCAGACCTGGCGTTTCCGTTCATGAAATAACGCTGCCCGGCAACATATAAAGAAAGCATGGCCAGGATCATAAAAGAGACGACCGTGACGGTTACCAAGACCTCAACAAGGGTAATACCCTTTGGCTGGAATTTTTCTGGCGTGGATTTATTTGTAATCATCACTTTCTATTGATCCCCTTTTTGGTTATAAAAGTAACCACGTCCTTACGCATCTCCATTTCCCGGTAGGACCAGAGAATACTAACTGTTAATTTTTTGATGTCATCTCCAAGAGAATCTTCGAGACTCAAAACTCCACTGCCGTTTTCCAGGAGAGAGAGACTCTCATTCGTAAAAGAAGTGCCAAGAGCTAAAACGTCGTTATAGGACATGTTACGAATACGCTCTAATTCTTCTTGAATGGATTGGGTAGCAATGGACATCTGTCTTATCCTGGAAAGTACGTTAAAGCCATGGAGAAAGCAGCTAAGGAGAGCAACCAAAACCACAGCTAAAATCACCATGGTGACCAAAACTTCGATATAGGTAAGTCCCTTTTCTGATTTTTTTCTCATATTTACTGGTTCCCTCATTTTACTTTCTCCTTATCAACTAGAAAGTGCTTCCCTGCACACGAGGTGCTTGAGTTTGCCTTTGAGGATAAGAGCATACCCAGCTATATCCACTCCTTTCCAATTCCGCTCTCGTAGTCCTCTCCACATATACTCTGGCAGTCCTGCCTTCTGCAATAGAGCCTGTATAGGCCACTCGCCCTGTAGATTTCACTTGAGGGTTCTCTCCATCAGGATCTTCGACCCATATCACTATATCCCCGATCACTTCGCTGGCAGGGGCTTGATAAGAAGATATAGTCAATGTTCGCAGTTCGCTATCCCCTTTCCAGGTTGAAATATCTCCATAATTAAACTCCCAGATCACTCTCTCAACTCCTGCTTCAGCCAGAGAGAGGGCTGCAGAATAATTGGCGGATTTATCAGTGACTTTGTTCTCAGGAGACTGCTGGAATAGATGGGGAACGGCAAAAACAAGCAAGAATGCCAAGGCGGTCATTCCAAGAATTAGGATGGAACCGTCCTTCTGTCCCCTTTTTACTCTTATTATTACTTTCATCTCCTTAGCCTCCTAGTATCCTATTTTTTAGTAATCACTGTTTTAGTCGGTCAAAAAGGCTAAAAATGCATCATCGTAGGGGGCGATTTTTAAGATGGTCTTTATATCACCCCCCATACCCCCCACGACTAATCGGCGCAGTTACGGGGTGAAAAGGTTTTTAAGAGGAAGGAATGAACAAGAAGAAACGAAAAGACAAAAAAGCTCCATTTTTGACCCCCCCATTTTTTATTATAATAAAAAATGGGGAATATAGAGATGTGGTCTAATGGTAATAAATGATTGAAATTTGGCGAAAAATGGGAAATTGGGACTAACCACTTTACCGGGAATGACTAATCCGATTGCGGTAGTCTGAATTTACATGTCAATCAGCTTAATTTGTAAGAGAAAAAGTGCGGGCTTGATAAATCAAGCCCCTACAGAACATATCAATCCATCACACCAGATAAATCAGCCCCTACACCAGGTAAATCAAGCCCCTCTAGGAAAAATAAGGTGGGTTTGATGAATCAAGCCCATACATAAGATAAGCCAAGCCCGAATACTACATATCAGTCCGTTATACCAGGTAAATTAGCCCCTACAAGGAGTGAATCATGGGGATAATAAAAAAATGGGGACAGTCCCCTTTAGTGGGACAGCCCCCATTTTAGGGACTGTCCCTCTGTCCCCATTCTTGGGACTGTCCCTATTTTTTTATCTGATGACCCTGTAGACTTCTCTCCAAGATTTAACCTTGAGCATAGATGTGCCCAGCTGCTCCAGCTTCTGAATTGTTGAATCATACTCCTGAATATAGACCTCTCTCTTCCTGGCACCACCAGGAGCCCTCTCTCTTTCACCAATGGTTACCGCTGCTCTTGTCTTTATGGCCAGGTTCAGACTTTCTTGAGGACCCGCGGCTGTTTCAAAGGCTGTTCCGCCGAGAGTGGTCCCTGCTTGAGCTTGGATATATCTTGCATAAAGTTTTCCTACACCGGTTATGCTTTCGCAGGGATCAACACTATCTATGCTTCCTGTTAAGGTACTGAAATAAACAACATAATCAGCCACTTTTGGATCTGCCCACACTCTCTCTCCGATGCTGATATTTCCCATATCTTTCTCAGCTGGTAGACCAAGAATAGAAGAATCACCAAGATACCACTCTACCTCAGGAGTAGGAGAATCCTTAAGAGCAATAAAAGAGTAGGAAGCATCACCCGGAGCTCTATCATCTCCCCCTGTCCCAAAATACAGACGAGGGATCGATCCTCCTGAAACATAGTCAACCCAGACAGCTGGTTTGCTTATAATCGGATAATTATTCGAATCTTCATAGATTGTCACTGCTGCCCAAGAAGTGGGATCTAGGTAATCTGTGCTCACATCTACTTTCCACACTCTTCCGTCCAAATCTGGCACATAGACCCTATCCGCGTACCCATTCTGGTCGATATCGAGTATCGCAGGAGACCCAGGAATGGTGTTAGGAATGTTCCAACCTAAAGCACCTGTAGTGTCCACTTCCGATGCATAAAATGCCCAGAAATATTCCCCTGTCTCTGCATCTACTGCATAAAAAACATTGCCTACTACCTCGGTCGGGCTATTGTCATAGCCAGATCCCAAAAAGGCGAGCCAGGCGTCCTCTCCGTTTCTTCGGATTTTGCCCGCCACAGGTACAGACCAGGTCTCTCCCAAAAAGTCATGAGTGAACTCCCAAAGCGGCTCAGGACTATCAGGATCAGTAATATCCAGGGCAAAGTAATAATTTGTTCCTCCTCCTATGCCGCTTCCTTTACCAGCTCCCTGACCACAAATAAGAATCGTTGTCCATTCTTTGCTGGCATCTCCGTTAACGTCTATGTAAACATCAGCAACCATCGGGCTCCCGTCCACATAAATATCTCTGGCAAAGTACCTCTCTCCGGTTACCTCTGCGACTGCCCACATATTCTTTATCTTGGGAAGAAGATTGTAAGGGATAAAGCCCCACAATTCTTCTCCTGTGAGAACATCAAAACAATGAATCATTCCGTCGTTCGATCCTACATAAACAACTTTGCGTCTGTCTGCCCACGTGTTCATAAACTCCGCATATCCTTCTCCCATAATAGTAGGGGCTTCATCTGGGGGACCGACAACAACGGGATTGGAATGGTTACTGTCTCCTAATTTCCACTCGCGCCCTTCTCCTCTTATGAAATCTATCAATCCTTCATTATCGTTGTTCACGTCCTGTAGAATCGGCCCCAGGATAGCCACATTGGTAACATTGAAGTCGATTCTTGTTAGAATAGAATCCTCGGGAATGGTTGTGTATATTGTCCTGGTGGCAGCTGAGCGGGCATTCAAGAGCTCTCCCGCATCCCAGACAACCTCCACGCCAGAAGGAACAATCTCTCTTCCTGAAGGCTGGGTTAAATCTTGACGACTCACAGTCCTGAGAACAGAGTAAGCTGTAGTCTCAGGAGTCATTGCAGTCAAATCATATGCCCTTAGATGTCCATTCCAGGTTGGAAAGTAAAACGTGCTTGCGAGGAGATATTTCTTCTTCTGACCTTCGTCATCAACATTGGTCACCACAACAGAGGTTCGAGAGTATTCCTTTTTGTCGACAAGAGTATACTCGAATGTAATCTGGCTGATTAAGGGAGTATCGAATGATGCGCCCGAATATTCTTCCATCGGATCTTCAGGGGCAGACAGGATGGCTTTCCACCTGAGGTGGGTACCAAAGTGTTTAAACGTGTGTACAGGTAGATTTGTGTAATTTTGGATATCACTTCCCTCAAAAGTTGTGAAATACTCCCAATCTTTTCCGTTATTATTGGAAAGATAGTATTCTACTTTAAGGCCGGCTGAGGACGTACCTCGAGTTTTCTGGTTGAGTCTTGTGATCTGTACTTTGGTTATGGCATAGAGCTCGGGATCCAATGCCCCTGAGATATTAGTCGACCAAGCCTCTCCATAGGTCGTATAAACGTTGGCTAATTCATTTCTGGCCAGATAATAATCTCCTGAATGGTTGGCATCCGCAAAAACCCAATCAATATCTCCGTCCATATCAAAATCCACGGATATCCCCATATCCACATCATGATACTTCTCATCAACACCATCATCATCATAATCCCTGTAAACAGGAGGTGTAATCGGTAGACAATCATTTAAGCATTCAAATTCGAAGATAACGGGAATACCTTCGCCTTCTGCAGGACCCTTACTTCTATACATCCACATCCTGGCATCATTCCCAGCGTGCCAAACATCATTGGAGCACATTAAATCGAGCCATCCATCCTGATTAAAATCACCAACACAGGTCGCAACTGCACCTATGCAATTAGGATCGGGTATCGGAAGTTCATGACGAGTGAAGTATCCAGTCCCATCATTCTTATAAAAAACTAAAAAGGCATAATCTTCCACTGAACCCACGATAACATCTATATCTTCGTCGTTATCCCAATCAGCAGCCTCAATAGTAGAGCCTCCCATGTCTATCGTATAACCAGGTGGTTGGTCATAATTGAGTTCAACTATGTCAAAATTAGCTATATCAAAACTGCCTGCTCCGGGATTCCTCACCAGAAATATTTGATTCTGACTGATAACCAATACATCTACATCTCCATCTTTGTCTATATCCGTAGAACAAAGGTGGTCAGCAGACCATCTACAATAGATTCCTTCAGTCTCGAATCTGCTTGTAAAATCCAAGTTTGGAGAAGAGCCATGGGGATAAAAATCTGGATCAGTTGCTGTTCCCGCATTGATATACATGGCAGCCACAAATTTGTCATAAATTGCATCGTCGCTATCATTCTTATAGAAGAAAAAATCAATTAATCCGTCATTGTTGTAATCTGCAGTGGTAATAGAAGCTGGTCCAACATCTAGGCCTGTCTCATAGATTTCGCTCTCATCTGTTTTAAAAATAAGGCCATCATCATCTAATCCATCACTATCAAGATCTTCAAATGTATTTCTTACAAGAATCAATACATAACGCCTTTCCTCAGTGACAGGATCTTCGGTGATATCCAGGCCAATCAAATCAGGATAACCATCACCATCAAAGTCACCAGCATCACAGACATAAATTTGTGATCCCATGCCCGTGGGTGCTGTAATCTCCAGGTTGCCTCCCAACCAGTTCAACGTTATCGGCCCAGGAGGCCAGTAAGCGACTGATGTATGTTCTACATCTTTATAATCTTCTGTGTTGAAATTTTCGGTAAAAACTCCTCCCACATATTCCACGCAGCCTTCCTGAGCCCAAAACTTCAATGCAAAAAAGCAGATCAGTATTAATAGCGGCAAAAATAGCACCGTGGCTTTTTTTCTTTTATTCATTTTTTCACCCCGCTTATTTATGTTTAATCATGTTAATCATGTAAATCATGTTCCTGGCTTTTCAAGGACCAGTTCTATTTCTAATCTTGTTGTCGTAATAGTATTCCCTATCTCAACACTCCCGATGCAGACCAAAATAGCATCTGTTGGGTCAGGGATTCCCCCGCCGGCCTCGTCATCAATCAAAAGCGCAGTGTACCTGTAACGATTGTCCAGGCCACTCTCGGTTTGAACATAGGGCTGTCGACAAAAAATGACGTTTACTAGATTAGATGTCCCATCCCAGTCAGAATCAATCAGCTTCAGAAGTTCTATATCGCTCAATCTTCTAAAATAATTATCTGCTTGAGGGTTATCAATCCCAGCAGGTTCAACGACATAATGTCCTTCAAAATGGGCCCATTCACCGATTCCAAAATACTCTTCGATATTTGTCCAGGCAACATCAAACCCTGCTTCAGCAGCATTATAAGCCTGCTGTTGTGTCCGAATGTTTCCGGCAACCTTGGGACCTGTGCCTGTTACCTGGAGAAGCACAAGCCCGACAACCTGCAGAAAAGCAAGCACTATGACCACAATGATCAAGGCCATTCCCTTCTCATGCTTCGAAGCCGGCAAGTTATCGTTTATTTTCTGAAATCTATTTATTTCCTTCATTTTATCCTCTTTACAGCGTGCCGGTGTTATATACGCCCAAGGACATGTTTCTGATTTGGGCCGTTGACTCAAGCAAAAATCTTCTGTGTTTATCCGGCTGAGTAAACTCAGGAGAATCAGCAATAGCGGGCTTCCCGTAGAGTTTTTTTACCTCATCTGGAGGAGCGCCTGTAAAACTAGCATAAGGATTAGCAGTTTTACCAAGGATTAATACCCTCACAGAACGAATTCCTGCATATACTATAGCTTTATTTGTCAATGTTTTGGGTTCTGCTGGAGCTTCATCATCATCTAGTTCATCATCGTCATCTCCGCCTCCTCCTCCATCTTCTGGAGGAACGTAAATATCAGTCCAGTTCTGGTAATCATTTATATCAACTGTCCCGTCGCTGTTATTGTCATCGAGCTGCTGGTCGGCATTAATATCGCCATGGAATTGGAACTGAAGGTCTTCGATATTCTGGGCAAGGGCCAGATGCTCGTAACCGTTAATCAATGGATTCCATTGAGAAACATACAAAACTCCTGGCACGCCTAGGTAGCCGTCTGTTCCGGTAATGCATCCCGGATAGCTGCCGTCAACATCAAGCCAGTATGTTCTAAACTCGATAAAATGGACAGTGCCTCCGACGTAATCAGCAGGATCCCCTCCAACGGTCAATCCATTCGGCAGCTTCAGGTTTGCCGATTGGACCCGCTCAAAGGTGATTGTATTGGCTATAAAGTCTGCAGCCGTTATCCGACCGACTTCTCCTTTTCGCTTGTTTAGTTCGGGATTAGGAAGAACAATTATACATCTGTTTATAAGGCCTACTGGATCATCAGGATAGGCATTTGTATTATAGGGATAAATCTCAAACTGATTTGGTTCAACGGTAATAACGTTTGAACCGGGAGAAAAGCTCTGGATGAACAGCCTTAAGGGGTCTGCGTTGCCAAGGATTGTTAGCCTATCAGGATTAATTGGAGGGCCGCCTATATTGTCGTTGTTTTCTGCTTGAACGTAATAGCCAGCAAGTTGCTGAGGTAAGCCTGCTCCAGCGGATTTTATATCTCTGGAGATAAAATACATAGCAGCCCGAACATCATGCTGAAGCTCTGCAAATCCCTGCTGGTCGACTGATACTGTGTTGCTCTTCGTGTAAAGGGCCAAGGTTGCTACAACAATAGTCAGCATGATTAAACTGCCGACTAAAACCTCTATCACAGTAAATCCGCGTCTAGAAGAAACATCAAAAGATGAAAACCTTCGATTTAATATTTTGGCTTTCATTTTTTCCTCTCTTTTAAGCTTATTCATAGTTATCCGCTCACCTGCTTATAACCGTGCTTATGTCAGCTCGGACTTGATAATCGGAGGGGTTGGCGATAAGATTATCCAGCGTCACTCCTGCCTGAAGTGCTGAAAAGACCAGAACTCTG
Source organism: Candidatus Aminicenantota bacterium (assembly GCA_011772475.1). GTDB lineage: Bacteria > Acidobacteriota > Aminicenantia > Aminicenantales > Aminicenantaceae > SOIV01. Next base: position 45,025 of record WVZK01000185.1, read on the forward strand.
ACGTTCCAATAAAATCCTGAGCTAGCGAGCTGAGTTACTCTTCTGAAATCAACTGTTCCATCACTATTGATATCCATCAGCTCATCAATCGGAGTTAAGGATAAGTTATGCAACTCATCAGCTGATAGGTTTCTCAGAAAGTCAATCTGTTGCTGAGCTAGAAAAACTGCATTTGTCATCGCGTCTGAGCGAGCATTATTCATCACGCTCAAACAGAAAAGCTGGGCCAATCCTAATAAGGCAACACCCACAAGGGCTATCCCCACTACGACTTCTATCATAGAAAAACCCTTGCTTTTATCATTCTTCTTTGAATTATTATCTGACGATCCCTCAGCGGGAATCTGTGATTTTTTATTTAAGATTTCTCGTTTAATAATCATTTTTACTCACCTTGTGCAACTATGTATTGGATTGAGCCCCCGGCTATAACCTTAATAATTCTCTGGTCAGGCTTGCCATAAGTTGCTAATTTAGCACTCTGGAGAGTAATCGTGTTTTGAGTGGAACTGTAGTTTGCGACCAGACCCAGCGGTGAGAATTCGACAGTCTCATTCGGAAAATTTACATTCACTTGAAATTCACGTGGGATTGATTTTTTTATAAATCCACGCATTATATTCCAGTTGGTCGGAGTATCTTCTTTTTCAATCGAATAAACCCAGCCCTCACCCACAGCCTCAAACCTCACCCTATGGTTCAATTTTGTTTTAACAGCCTGAAATTTCGCCCTCTGTAAATTCGTCAGGACTTCTCTCGCTGAACCCTCCATCTTTCTTGTCTCCAGAGTATTTAAGATGTTCGGGTAGAATATTATGGCCATTAATCCTATTATCGCAACAGCAGCCAGAATCTCAACCAAGGTGAAGCCTTTCCGGGCGGATGCAGATTTATCCCAGGTGTTTGCTTTTTCGTGTCTGTGCTGAGAAATTCTTGATGTATTCTTCATTATCTTCCTTGCTTCGGAAAAAAAAGGCGCTTCAGGTGCAATAACAACTCTTCCCTGAAATCTAAGCTATCATCCTCGTTCGAGGTATTTCCTTTTCGTACCTTTGTTAATCTTGGTCCTGTCCCTGTTGCTCTAATCTTATACCTTTTCTTAAATACTTGCAAGATATTCATCATTTCGTAAGAACAAGCAAACAGCAGAACCAGAGCTAACTGAACCCAAGCCTCCACTCGATAAAATAGAGAATGTGCACTTAGCACTCTCATGCATAGCAACTATATTAATACATTTAATGTGCCTCATTCTCAATGCCCTTTCAAGATGAAATTTAGGGTGATATTTATCTGAACAGCCTTAACCTTGTTATACGAGGTTTCTCACCCTAAGGGACTAACAATTTTTTTTATAGAATAAGATAATATTTCTAGAATGAGATATTATTCATAAATAAGACAGAAAAGCAGAGAGAGGAATGTCTATTCTTATTGCAGCTTTTTTATGGCAAAAATGCCTGTTGCGCCCTCTTTGACTTTAAACTTATCTGAGACGGGAAGACCAAGAACCCAGACTATTTTGCCTCCTGAGAGAAAAACCGGCCGCCTGTCTCTGTCGGATAAAGGAATACCTTTAGCTCTCATTATTTCCTTGAGCTTCTTTTGGCCAGGGGCCCCTGTAGGTTGGTAGCGGTCTCCATCTCGGCGGTTTCGAACCAGAAGGGGAAATTTTAGTTTGCCCAGATCAAGGAAAGCTTTGGTTTGATCATCGAAATCAGGGGGGAGAGATTTCCTTCTTTTTATTTTTTTCCCCTGAAACTTCAATTTGAGCTCTTTTATTTGAAGAGGCTCTTTCCCTTCCCACCTGTATTCATACCCTATTTTAGGAGGAATTTTTCCTTTCAAAAATATCTGGTCTTGCTCTCTCCGCAAAACATGGCCTTTTCTTAAGGGGAACTCTTTCCCCTCCCTCAGGCGTAAAACAGATTCAACATCTTCGAAAGAGATTGCTCTCAGGTTCCCCTTTAACTCAGAAATAAAATCCCGCACAACCCGCCTGGCCATTGCCCGGGGAAGAGTGGAAAGAGGTTGAACCTCAAGAGAGATCCGGTTGTTCTTTCTCGATATCGCTCTTTTTGCTTTCTCCTCGGCAATTTTTTCCAAAAGACTGTCTTCTTCTCGAATTATGGAGGCAATCCTCCCCAGGCTTGAAACAATTTCAGGCTCGAAATTCTTTTTAATATAGGGAATAAGATCAAGCCTTATCCTGTTCCGCAAAAAACGGCGGTCAAGATTGCTTTCGTCGGTGCGGAATTCTATCCCTTTCTCCTTAAGATAAGCCTCAATATCCTGTCTTTCGACCTGAATGAGAGGCCTGACAATCATACCTTCCACCAGGGGAAAGATGCCGCCCAGCCCTCGAAGCCCGCTTCCCCTCATGAGACGCATCAGAAAAGTCTCTGCCTGGTCGGTCAGAGTATGACCTGTGGCGATTTTGGCCCCACCGATCTTATGAGCAGTTTTTTTCAAGAAATAATACCTGAGTTCTCGTCCTGCCTCCTCGAGGTTAAGCTTCTTTCCCTGGGCGTAGAAGCGAACATCCTTGTTACCGACATAAAGCGGGAGGGAATATTTCTTGGCCACACCTCTGACAAATTGTTCGTCTTCATCTGCGCTCTGGCGAAGCTTATGGTTAAAGTGACCCAGGAAAAGCTCAAAAGACCATTCCTCTCGAAGTTCAAGGAGCAAGGCGAGTAAACCCGTGGAATCAGCTCCTCCTGAGTAGGCGATAAGAATCCTATCTTTTTTCTCGAGGAGCTTGTAATCCTGGATAGTCTTTTTAACTCTTTCTAAAATCATTTTATTCTGGTTCACCCAGGAAATGCAAAGTGGCGGTGGAGGGACTCGAACCCCCGACACTGCGGATATGAGCCGCATGCTCTAACCGCCTGAGCTACACCGCCGGTGGCTAAGATTTTAGCCAAATCGCCGATTTAAGTCAATTAAGGCTAAGGCAGTGTGCAGGACGTCTAAAGCAATTCATCTCATAAGATACGGATATTCCCAGAATACAATAATCAGTTCGAGTCAGAGATACGGATATTTGATGCCCGAGAGAAATATAATGTTTAGAGCTAAGTTCTTAGATGACAATAAAATGGATGAATCTTACCAGAGCGGGATTAGCGGGACTTCTACCTGACAACAACTCGGCTTTGGCCTGTCTCAAACATCAGGGCCTGACCTGTAGGCTTGTTCGCCGAGACACTTATGACCTGGACTGTGCTCTCTCCCTTACTCACAGCTTGAAAGACAAGAGTGGCAATGCTCCCTGTTCCTTTAATTCCTTGGCCAACTTCAGTGCTTGAAAATCCGATAGTGCAGTTTCCCGAGGAATTATCGATATTCTTCAAGAAAGGCACATCTTTTCCGAGCCGGTTAAGGAACTCCCTCCTGACAACTTCCTTCAACTTAACTAATCCGGGATCGAAGCTTATGTTCAGGGACATGCTGCTTACATCCTCTTGAATTCTGGCATTAACGCTGACGCGAAATTCACGATTCTGAGGAACTTCAAAATTAGCCGGCGTCAGGAAAACCTGGTTCTGCTCCCTTCTTCTCGCCATGTCCTCTAGTTCAGCGGTTCTCCTAGCCCGTCGTTCAGCAAGCGCTTCCCTAGGCGGTCCAGCTCTTTCACTTACCTCGGGAGAAATTCCGCCGAGGTCAACCCAGAGAGGTTTCAGGTCTTCCTCGCTCAGAGGAACTGTGCGGATAATATAAGGAGTAATAGTCAGTATTACATCTGTCTGTTGAATAGTCAGGTCAGTGCCGGAAAAAAGACTTCCCAGGACAGGGATGTTTTTAAGCCCTGCTATGCCACTTACGGTTTTTCTCTCTTCATCCTTCAGCAATCCGGCCAGGAGGTTTGTCTCCCCATCTTTAAGCCTGATGACATTCTTCACTTCTCTCGTGGCAATAATAGGAATATCGGCATACCCAACTCCGCCCAGGGATTTTATTTTTATCTCTATTTCCAGAGTTATTTCTTTCTCAAAATGAATCGTAGGCGTTATCTTGACATCAATTCCAACATCCTGGTACTCAAAGCTTGTCAGGGGCTGCTGAGCAAATCCTCCAGCAGCGATGGGAGTAAATGTGGTTCTGGGAATAGGAATTTTGTCTCCTACCAGGTAGGTTATTTCTTCCCCGTCAACCCCCCGAAGCCTGGGCTGGGAGATTATCTTGGTGTCTGAATCTGCTTCCAAAAACTGGACAACTGCGCCGGGGAGAGTGACTTGAAAATTTTCAGATTTGGCAAAATCTATTCCCTTCAAGCTAAACCAGCCTTGCTCATCCGCCCCAGACCCTTCAGGGCCAACGTATCTGAGGCCGATTAAACTCTGTTCAAGCTCCATACCCAACTGTTTCAGCCTTATCCTAGAAACTTCCATTATTTCTATATCGAGAACGATTTCTCCCTTTGGCTTATCCCACAACTTGATGATATTTTCCGCCAATTCTATGACAGCAGGAGTGTCTCTTACAGTGACAGTGTTTATATTTTTATCAACGATGATATTCGGAGCTTTGTATTGCGTGCGAAGCATTTGGGTGAGAGAAACTCGGATCTCTTCCGCACTGATATTGGAAAGATAGAAAGTTTTAATTGCATTAAGCTCATACTGAATTCTTTTTTGGGGCAAGTCAGGAGCGATAATAATTGTTTTCTCATCTATAATCCTGTAAAAATTCTTGGAGGCCAAACAAAGCGAATTGAGGGCCTGTTCAAAAACCATATCAACAAGGTCAATGGAAAAAGTGATATCCCTGAATTGTTCATCAAAAAGGACATTCACTCGAGCGTGTTTTCCAAGAGCCTGAAAAATTGAGCGGAGATTAGCATCGACAAATTTCAAATGAATTTTTTCTTTATCAACCTCGAGCTTAACCGGTGGTTCTATCCCGATCTCCTCCGGTTCTTCCTCTTTAACTTCCTTTTCCTCGATAAGGCTTTTTGCCTCCTCAGCTATCATTCTGTTTGAGGGATCATAGTAAAGCGCTTTTTCGTACTCAACCAGAGCTTCCTTCTTTTTCCCCTGAAAAGCAAGCTCCCGAGCTTTGATTAGATGATCAGAGCTAGCAGCAAGCTTAGCCCGGAAAAGTGCAAGACGATAGACAGAATTTTTAGGATTCTCCAGAGTCGCCCTTTCGTAGTACTTGACGGCCTCATCCCAATTCTTGCTGAGCGCTGCCTCGTTGCCTAGTCTGTAGCTTCGACTTAATGTCGCACAGCTCCAAAATGTCAGAGCGATTATTATCAAAAGCACTGCTTTTCTCATTATTTCTCTCCTTCTAAATAATATCTCCTTTTCTGGGAATCCGAACCTATTATTTCTATCTCCTCAGTTGTAATTTTTCCGATTTTCACCCCATCGCTTATCAGTTCTCCTCTCTCCACAGCCAGGGCATTTCCCTCAAAGACAATAAGGCCAACCATCTTATTATCGGAAATGACGTATCCGATGTACCTTATGTTTACAGGTAAAGAGGAAGAGGCCCCCAACTTATTGGTGAGGTTCGAATTCTGCTGCCGGTTATGCTGCAATTCAACTTGATTCCTTTGAATCGCTCTCGGTGCTGATCTTCTAAGAGTAAAAATATTCCTTACCGGATTTACAAGCTCTACTTTCTCTCTCAACAACAGATCTTTCCTGATTAGGCTTTTTCCCCCACCCGCATCAGGCGCTTTCTTCTGCAGTTTTTCTTCTCCAGCCCAAACACTGAGACCTACGCTCAAGAAGAGGATGAAAAAAGCTGACATTATATCTTTAGCTTTCATAGTACCCCGCCAAGACAACTCTTAGCTCGAGCACATTTCCTCCAGCATCGATGCTCAAGAAATCAACTTTCTCTATCAGCAAGAATTTTGGAAATTCTTCTACAGAATGAATAAATCTTTTCAAGGATAAATAAGATCCTTTTATGTCAAAGGTTATGTTGACCTTTTTTATCGTCTCTCCTTTGAACTCGACATAATCGTACTTCTTTCTAGAAGAAACATTTATCCCCGCTTTGCTCAAGAGCTGCTCGAGGTCAAGCCTTAACCGCTCGAAGCCTTCTTTATCGTCATCATAAAAATAAGTCTTTTTCAGCTCATCCATATCCTGCCGAGCTTCTTGCCATCTAATCCATTCTCCTTCCTTATCCATCTTTGTCTTATTGAGCTTCTCGTAATCTCTCTGCTTTTCTGCATAAGAAGAAAGAGCATTGAAATAATTCCTCCTTTGGGAAAGAGAAATCAACAGGAGGAAGAGTACTCCCCCTGCGATCATAACACAGAGGACGACAAGTGTTTTTTTCTCTTTGTCGTCCAATAAATCAAATATCTTTTTCATAGTTTAACGAAATCTCCGAGATGAGTAATCCTTTTTCGTTTTCAGCTTCGCTTATTATCTTTATTTGATTAAATTTCAAAGCTCTTAAATTATTGTAAAGCTCCAAGAGATCATCCACATTCGAATAAGCAACTTTGAAGCTCAACTGTAATTTTGAATCTTTGGCCAGTGTGGGTGCCATGGAAACAATGTAGCTCGAATCCGGAAGAGAATTCTCTAGATCAGAAAGAAACTCTATCCAGGAAAAACTCTTCCCCAAAATAATGCTGTTAATCAAATCGACTTTTCCCTTGTATTTTATGGTTACATCTTCAATTCTGCCTGAGAAATCCTTTTCATCACGCTGGGCATCTTTTACTAATTTATCCATCCCCTTGATGGAAGCTTTTGTTTCCTGAGCTTTATCGTTGTATTCAAAAAAGATCTTTCCAGCAAGGAAAGAAATAAGAAGAAGAATAACCGCCAGCGAGAAGAGTATCAAATAGAAGAACCTCTTGTTTCGCAGAGGATGACTCGCCAAATTCAAGCCCAATCGTTCACGTTCAATCATAGAATTTGTCCGATAAGAGGAGACAATATCATTTTTTCTCTTGATCCAAGCTTTGAGTTCAGTCCTACTTCTATTCCCTTTGCAGGCAAAGATAATTTTTCTTGCAGCTGTCGAAACATCTCCTCCTCTGTTTCCAAAAGACCCAGCCTAATCCTTAAGGCATTGACTTTTTTCTTTTCCTTATCCTCGACGAAATTCACAGTATTCTCAACCTCTTTGACAATACTTTCTACTCTTTGAGGTTCAGAGACATCTGCAAGGGAGCCGGGGATAAAAGGCTTCAGGCGGTACATGGCAACTTCAGAATTTAGGCCTGCTAAAAGGCTTAGAGAGTCTTCTTCGATATTAATAAGCAGCAAATCTCTATCTTCCTTCCGGTTCAACAGACAATACAGGCTTAAAGTCGGAATCCCAACTGCTCTGACTTTTAAACGAAGCTTGCTAAAGAGATCTTCGTACTCTTTTATGATCGAGGCCCTGGCAACTGCAACAAGTATTTTCGAAGAGCTGTTTGAGCTGATTCTATCAAACGAAAACCTGGCATCATCAGGAAGTAAAGGTATCTGTTTTTTCACCCGGAATCGAATAATCCGTTCCCTCTGCTCCCTAGAGGAGGGAAGCGAATCAAAAGAAAAAACAAAAGCTTTTAAAGATAACTCGGGGATAAGACAGGCTATTTTATTGTTTGAAAGATTTAGCTTTTCCAAGCCTTGCTTTATTTTCTTCTCCAACAAGGCTGGATTTTTTATGTTTTTATCGCTGAAAGAAGGCTCGACCACCCCTCTTTCAAGAGGGAAAATAAAATGATTTTTGATCTTGCCTTCTTTGGCAGAAACATTAATTCCACTCAGATAATTAGAAGTTATCTGAATAGCCGAACGGGGAACAATTTGTCGTAGGAAATAATTCCTTATCCTATCTTTAAAAAGGGCCATCGTCTTACTCTACAAAAGTAACTTTGTTTAGCTCTTTAAGGCTTGTTACTCCTTTCAAGACTTTCTCTTCCATTCCCACTTCTCTTAGAAAGATCATACCTTCGCTCTTGGCTCTCTTTTTTACTTCAGAAAGAGGTTTTTTCTCCAAGATCATCTCTCGAATTTCGTCAGAAAGTTCGAGTAACTCGGCTATAGCTGTTCTTCCCATGTAGCCGGTGTGATAACATGCTTCACAGCCAGGGGACTCATAAAATAGTCGATCCTTGTATTTTTGAGGACTGAGCCCGGATTCAAGCAATTGTTTGCGAGTGTATTTAAGAGGAGTCTTGCATACAGGGCAGAGGACTCTAACCAGCCTCTGGGCCAGGATACAATTCAGGGCTGAAATAAAACTGTAAGGATCAACCTGCATATGAAGAAAGCGCCCTATAACATCGAAAACATTGTTAGCATGAACTGTTGTGAAAACCAGATGTCCGGTCAGGGCAGACTGAATGGCAATCTGAGCGGTTTCAGGATCTCTTATCTCTCCAACCATTATCTTATCCGGATCATGCCGTAGGATAGACCTTAACCCCCGAGCAAAGGTAAGCCCTTTTTTTTCGTTAACAGGTATCTGGGTGATCCCGTCTATTTGGTATTCTACAGGGTCTTCGATGGTAACGATTTTGTCCTCCGGAGCCTTAATCTCTGTTAAAGCTGCATATAGAGTGGTTGTTTTTCCGCTTCCTGTCGGACCGGTCACAAGAACCATCCCATAAGGCTGGGTGATATACTTCCGGAAATTATTCAGGACATTATCTGAAAAACCGAGCAAATCCATCCTTAATTCGGATATTGCGGCGGTGATCATCTCCTTATCGAGAATCCTGATGACGGCATCTTCACCGTAGATGCTGGGCATGATGGAGATACGAAAATCAATGGTTTTGTCCTTGATTCTCAGTCTGAACCTCCCATCTTGCGGAACCCTTCGTTCGGCAATGTCAAGGTCAGACATAACTTTGATTCTGGAGATGATGGAAGATTGAAACTTTTTGTTAATCGGCTCCATGGCTTCACTCAGAACTCCGTCGATGCGGTACTTGACGATAATGCCTTCTTCTTTTGATTCGACATGGACATCGCTTGCTCTTTTTTGAACAGCTGTGAAGATTATGGAGTTAACAAGCTTTATGATCGAGCCATCTTGTTCGGTTAGCGACTCTACAGATATAACTTCTTCCTCTTCTCCTCCCTCTTTCTCCACTACCTTCATGACAAATCCTTCAGTCGCATCTCTGAGGACCTGGAGCGCAGTTTCAGTTTTCCGCAGAGCTTCGTTGATAGCTGTCTTGGAAGCTGCATAAACCTCTACTTTTCTCCCCAAGTAAGATTCGATAGCATCTATGGTTGCGATATCAGAAGGGTCGGCTATAGCAACTTTCACAATATTGTTCTTCTCTTCAAAAGGTATAAAAGTCGATCGATGAAGAAAGTCAACTGGAAAAGACTGAACAAGCTCGCGGCTCAAGTTGCTTGATGAAAGATCAATATAAGGAACATTGTATCTCTCAGCTAACTTTTTAGTTTTCTCTTCTTCAGAGAGAAACTCCTGGTCTGATTCTTTTTTATCAATCTTAGCCATTATCTTGTCACTCTTATTATATTAAAAATTGGTAAATAAACCGAGAGAAGCATCGCTGCCACAATCAAGCCCATAAAAATGATTACTATCGGCTCAATCAGGGATACAAAAGTATCAATTCTTGCTTGTATTCTCTCATCATAGTAATCAGATACATCGTTCAACATGCCTTCCAGATTTGCTGATGTCTCCCCTATCCGAATCATATCAAGAGAAAGGGGCGGGAAAAAGTCTATACTGGAAAGGGATTCAGATAAGCTTTTCCCATCTTTTATAAGCTCGGGCAATTGCTTGCTCTTCCTGAGAACGAAATGATTGGGAACAGCATGATTGGCGAGGCCTACGGCTGAGACAAGCGAAATCCCTGCTTCAAGGAGAAGACCCAGTGTCCTAGAAAAAAGCGAGACTCCCGACTCTTGCAGGATTGAGCCTCCGTAAGGAATTTTTAGCTTAAGCCTATCGCGAATAACCAGTGTTTTTTCATTCTTCTTAAGTAAGGAGTAGACCAAATACAGCACGATTATAAGGCCAATCAAAAAAGGAAAATTTGCTCTCAAGGACTGCGAAAAAGATAAGAGTCCACGAGTTATGGTTGGGAGCTCGGTTTCAAAATCAGCATAAAAAGTTGTGAAACGAGGCAGAATAAAATTGATCAAGATCATGAGGAGAATGAAAGCAAACACAATAAGAAGAGTCGGATATGTGAGAGCAGACCTTATCTTCGCTTTAGTCTGGGAAATGACTTTTGCATAATCAATGTAACGGTTGATCGTGCCAGCTAAGTTCCCGCTCCGCTCTCCTGCCATAAGAGAAGCAATATAAACCTGAGAGAAATTCTTCTCGTAGGGTGCAAAAGCCTCTGAGAGGGACTTTCCTCCTCGGATTTCATTTTCGACTTTCATCAATAATTCTTTAAGATGGATATTCTTAACTCGCTTCACTATGATCTGGATGCACTTGAGTATTGGATAACCCGCCTTGATAAGAGCCACAAGCTCTTGATTAATCATGATAAAGTCTCTATCTTTAATCTTCTTCTCAAAGGGCAGAACCGGAATCTTTATCCTTTTCCAATCTCTCTTGACGGATAAGACGCAAAACCCCTCCTCCTCGAAGTGCTTTCGACATTCTTCAAAAGAAGAGGCAAGAAAAGTCTGAGAAACAACGTTTCCCTCTTCAGTGGCCAATCGACAAAGAAAATAAGGCATCTCTCTTAAATTTTGTAAGTTTTTCTTACTGTTTAAATATTAGTAAATATTAATTTTAATATTAAATTATCCTCTGGTTTTTGTCAAATCAATCAAACGGTAAGCACTGGGTACAACAGGGGAAAAAAAAGGAAAAATGGCAAAAAAAGGGGACAGGCTACTTTTTTCAAAAAGATAACTGTCGCTTTTTCCTTTCTGTTTATAGGCAAGATAGAAAATCTCCTTATCATGTGTCAAAAAAGCCGCCTGTCCCCATTCTTCATATGCTCCAAAAAAGTAGCCTGTCCGCTTTAAAAACCTTTTTCGAAATTTGAACCATCTGAGCTAGACTCCTGTATCGAGCTAAAATTAATAAAAATTCCCTTTTAAGTAAATAGCCCTTAAAGATGAATCAGATAATGACTTTTCTCCTTTTTTTCTCACCTGAAAAGATGATTTATTATCACCATCTTATGTAAGCCTGAAAGGATTAGGAAGAAACCATTTAAATGTATATTTACTGCAAAAAAAATGCCAACATATTTATGGTATACATTTGATCATTAAGGCATCAATAAGATAAGGCCTTACCCCGAAAACAGCCAGGGAAAAGGTTGACAAAAAGCGAAGAAAGATTTATCTTAAAACAATGAAAAAGAAGGTTTTCCCAGGAGTATTTTTCATCCTCCTCATTTCTCTTACTTTCACTTCCCCCAGCGACCTCTCTTCAAAGGGTTTATTTCTTGCTAAAAGTGCAGCTGCTAANNTCAAATGGGCAATCAGGGCTGGAAAAAAACATATTTTGGACTGAGGTACCCATATATTTTTTACCAAAATGATTCAATTTTTTGGATTATCTGAAAAACAGAGAGCAAGTTATTTCGAAAAAGCAAAGATCTATCTAGCAATCCTTCCCGTCTTCATTCTCCTTGTGCTGGGAGGGCTGAATATTTACAAAAAAATTACCTGGAAAGAGCATTCTGACGGAGTTTTCTGGGATGAAAGACCAGAGGGTTTAACCGTTGTCAACGTTGAAGTCAACAGCCCTGCCTACCTGTATGGCATTAAAAAGGGAGATGTTCTTTACTCTATAAATAACGCCCCGACAAAAAACAAAATAGACGTCTCTAAGATATTATGGGCAGCGGGACGTTCGGAAATAAAAGTTACCTACGAAATCGCAAGAGGAGGCGAGATTATCTTTCCATCCTTCTATTTGCGCGAAAAAGGTGTTAATCCCATCTATTTCTTCCTTGCTCTTATTGGTTTGACCACTCTGATTATAGGATTGATTATTTTTCTCACTTCTAAAAAGCCGCTGTCCATGCCCTACATCTATTTTTATTTCGTGTGTTTGTGCTTTTGTTCTTTCTATATTTTTTCTCCCACAGGCGAACTGAATGTTTTAGACAGTCTCTTTTTCTGGCTTGATAAGTCAGCTTTCCTTATTTTTCCCCCTTTGCTTCTTTACTTTTTTTTAATTTTCCCTCAAAGAAAAAAATTCTTTAACAATAAGCTGTCTTCAATTTCTATTCTGTTTATCCCAGCTGTGATTCTCCTTTTAACAAAAATACTTTTGCACGTTCCCTTGTTAAAAGATTTGACCGACGCTTTTGTCCTCCAACTGCACCAGACATCAGAAAAATTGGACCTCCTCCATTTTGCCCTCTTTTCTCTAATGACATTGTTGATTATCCTCCAAAGTACGTTTAAACCTGCAAACCTTTTGCTTAAAAAACAATTAAAGTGGATCGTCTACGGCCTTGGCCTTGGAATCATTCCCTTCACCCTTTTCTATATCATTCCCTTTTTGCTGGGCCAGGTTCCCTCAAAGGCGGCAGAGCTAACTGTCATTCTCCAAGTTCTCATCCCTCTTACTTTTTCCTACTCGATCTCGAGAGAGAGGCTTATGGAATTTGAGCTACTGCTCAAAAAAGCGTTCACCCTGATCCTCTCTTCTGTAGTCCTGGCCACTTTTTATTTTATAGTTAGCTCCCAAACAAGAGTCTCTGTCGAAAACAGGCTAAACTACCTCATCCTGGGAATTCTAGCCATAATTCTTGGAGCGACACTCTTCCCACCGTTAAAAAAGCTTTTCCAAGCTATTCTGGATAGGGCTTTTTACAAGCGAAGTTATAAATACCGCAAAACTCTTCTTTCTATAAGCAAAGAAGTCAGTAGAGAGAGAAATCTCCAAAAACTCTCTAAATCTCTTCTAGAATTGATTGCTAATGCGCTCTCTCTCAAATGCATTGCGCTTCTCCTGCCCGATGATAACCAAAAAAACTCTTTCTTTATCCTGAAATCCCGGGGAAAATTGCCTTTTTCCGGGGCAAAAATCACTTTTGATGACCAACTCTACAAAAGCTTAAAGGAAAGGGAGTTTCTTTCCTATTATTCCTTTGTTGGAAAAGAGGAACTGCAAGATAAGTTCGAAAAGCTTTCTTCTTCCGGATTTTTTCATTATTTACCCTTAAAAGTCGAGGATAAGCTTATCGGCTGTCTGGGAATGGGCAAAAAAGAAGATAACACTTTCCTTACCAGCGAAGACTGGGAAATTATGACAACCATATCTTCCCCAGTGGCCTTGGCCTTGGAAAATGCCTATCTTTATAGTCAGATCAGAATTAGGGCTATGGAACTAGAAAGGCTTAAAGACTACAGCGAAAATATTATTGAAAGTCTAACCGTGGGAGTAGCAGTGTTAGATCAGAAGGGAAAAATCATAGGATGGAATCGGGTGCTCGAAGATACTCTTTCCAGAAAAAAAGAAGACGTCCTGAATAAAAGCTTAATCAAAGTATTGGGACCCAAAAACTACTCCGCCCTCTTTCCCTCCGATACACAAAAGGACTTCCGGCTATTGAGCGAGATTACCCTGGACGTACCCTCGGGAGAGAAAAAAATATTCGATATTGCCAAAACTCCACTTTTGGATAACGAGATGAATCCTTACGGCACCGTCGTTGTCTTTGATGATATAACAGAAAAAATATCGCTTCAGCAGCAGCTCCTAACTTCAGAAAAGCTGGCCTCGATTGGCCTCCTCTCGGCTGGAGTTGCTCATGAAATCAACACCCCCCTGACTGGAATTTCAAGCTATGTCCAAATACTCCAAAAGAAGCTTTCCAATTCTCGCCATTCTCAGATACTGGGCAAGATTGAGGCCCAAACTGAAAGGGTAGCCAGAATAATCAAAAATCTGCTCAACTTTGCCAGAATCCCTTCAGAGTCCTCCTTTCACCAAGTGAACCTCAAAGAATGTCTTGAGGAGATTATATCCCTGATCGAGTATAAATTAAAAACCATGAGCATTAACCTGGAGTTAAATCTATCTCCCATGAAGCCTCTCTGGGGAGAAGAGGAGAGGCTCCAGCAGGTCTTCATCAACATTATTCTCAATGCCATTGATGCCATGCCCAAAGGGGGAACGCTAAAAATAGAACTCAGCAAAATGAATAATGAAGCCATCATAAAAATAAAGGACACCGGAACTGGTATTAAAGATCAGCACTTGCCCCATATCTTTGATCCATTTTTTACCACAAAAGGGAGCGGAAAAGGGACTGGACTTGGCTTGTCCATCAGCTATGCAATTATTCAAGAGCATGAAGGGCATATTGGTGCCGAAAGTGTGATAGGAAAAGGTTCTACTTTCACGATTTATCTTCCTATGGATTTAGACAAGAGAAAGTTGGATAAATTTACTATTTCATAAATTAAAAAAATGACACAAAAAGAAAAAATAACGCAAAAACGAAAAATAACGCAAAAAGAAAAAATAACGCAAAAAGGAATGATTCATATCATCGACGACGAACCCATCATCCATGAAGTATTGGGCGATCTCTTAACCTCAGAAGGCTATGAGGTGGAAGATTCTACAAGTGGGGAAGAAGCTCTTGATAAACACTCTTCCCAGTCTTTTGAACTCGTCCTTTTGGATTTGCTCCTACCAGGAATGGACGGAATAGAGGTGCTCAATAAGCTGAAAAAAATCGATCCAAACGCTGTAATCATCATAATTACAGCCTTCGCCTCAGTGGAATCAGCTATCTCTGCTATGAAAATCGGAGCATATGACTATATTCAGAAGCCCTTCAAACATGACGAATTGCTACTTACTGTAAAAAGAGCAATAGAGCATAGAAAGCTGCAAGAAGAAAACATAAGGTTAAAAGATGAACTCCAAAGAAAGTTCAGTTTTGAAAAAATCATCGGAAAAAGCGAAGTCATGCAAGATGTATTCGAAACAGTCAAGGCTTCTGCCCCTACCCGAAGCACAATTTTGCTTCAAGGTGACAGCGGAACTGGTAAAGAGCTGGTTGCGAGAGCCATTCATCAAAACAGCGACCGCAAAAATTTCCCTTTCGTAGTCGTAAACAGCGGCTCTCTTCCCCCAGACCTGTTAGAAAGCCATCTTTTTGGCCACGTTAAGGGGGCCTTTACTGGAGCTGTGAGCAGCAAAAAAGGTCTGTTTGAAGCGGCTGAGAAAGGAACAATATTCTTTGATGAAATATCTTCTCTTAATATGGAAACTCAATCGAAATTGCTGCGAGTTATGCAGGATAGAGAATTCATGAGATTGGGTGGGACAAAGACAATCAGGGTTGATGTTAGAGTCATTGCAGCTACTAACGCAGATTTGGAGGAACTGATCAGTGAAAAAAAGTTTCGGGAAGACCTCTTTTACCGCTTGAACGTCATCAAAATAGAGCTGCCTCTGCTAAAAGAAAGAAAAGAGGATATTCCACTTCTGGTGAAACATTTTTTAGACACGTATGGTAAAGAAAACAAAAAAGAAATTCTTGGCGTCACTGAAGACGTCATGGAGACACTTATAAATTATGATTGGCCA
>WVZK01000185.1:60541-143793 GCA_011772475.1 Candidatus Aminicenantota bacterium
GGCAGTAGCCTCCATAAACAACGAGCTCAATCTCAAGGAAAATATCCAAACATTCCAGAAAAAGGCTATCATTAGCGCCTTAAAGCAAGCAAAAGGAACACAGAAAAAAGCTGCAAGCCTATTAGGAGTTAAGCCCACCACTTTGAATGAGATGATCAAGAGGCTAAATATAGACATCTCGAATCTATAAAATTGGGGACAGGCCCCATTTTTTCCTTCCTGGCAAAAAAAGGATGGTTACTACCAAAGAAATAGGTTTGATAAATCTGACTCCTACAAGATATAAAAATGGGGCCTGTCCCCTTTAATACAATTAATAAAACCTTCCGGGTACGGCCTTGTTCGGGTTTATTTTGATTTTCCTGGGCTTAGACTTCAATTCAAAGTCAAATTTTTCGCTTTCTTCGTCAATTATGAGTCTCTTTTTGACTTTATTTCCATTCTCATTCCACTCTACCCATAAGGGGAAAACGAAGAGCTCTTTTGGTTGGGTAATTCTTAATTTCAAGCTGTACCCTCCCTCCCTTTTCAAGACAGAGTGAGTAGCTTTGACCTCAGGAAGAGTATAGGAGTCAAACCAATTCTTGAAGAATGCTGCCAGATCTTTTCCTGATACTTCTTCAATCGTTTTAATGAAATCTTTCGTACCTGCCGCTCCGTACTTATGCCTGCTGAAAAATTCCTGTAATCCTTTAAAAAATGCCTCTTCGCCCAGGAGGTCTTTAAGCATATTCAAGACCAGAGAAGCTTTATTATAGATTATGGTCTGAAAAACTTCAGTACCATGATAGTTGAGGCGGGAGCCTAGAGATATTGGTCCCCATATCGATTTCTTTTCAGTCCATTGAGAGAACTTCTTTAAAATTGAAGAGAATACTCCATCACCACGTCTCGCGATTAGGTATAAGGTGGCTGAAAACTGAGCCAGCCCTTCGCTTAACCATTGATCATGATAGCTTTTCCATGTTACAGCTTGTCCCCACCACTGGTGAGCAATTTCATGGGCAATGAAATATTCTCTCCAGCGAGAAAGATCCACAGGACTCCCGGCCTTTGGGTATAAAACTCCTTTCTGAGCTCTGGGCAATTCATTAATAACAATAAAAGAGGCCGGGCTATGACCTCCACTCGCTATCCAGATTCTGCGAACAACGTTAAGCTTCTCGTAAGGATATGGACCAAACTTGCTCTCATAGAATTCAATAATATTTTTGGCCTCCTCGAGAAGCCCTCTTCTTTGAAATCTTATGCCTGATGAGTAGAAATGTTTTAGCGGCAGAGACTCTAAATCCTCTTCTACCTCAGTAAATCTGCCGACAACAAAGGAAAGGTATTTTATAGGATATTTTGTTTCAAAGATATAAACAGAGCTTCCTGTTTTTTCAATCTCTTCCACTCGTTCCACATCGTTCAATCTACTTTTTTCTATCAATTCTCCGTTGGAAATACACTGAAACTCAGGAGGAATAATTATTCTGAATCGCGCCTTAAAATAATCATCGCCAGGAGGAGAGGGATACCAGAAGGCACTTCGACTATAAAGATAGGTCTCGGATTTAGGAGCCACCTGGCTTAGGTTCTTACCAAACTGGGGCCCAGCAATGACATCTGAAACTTGACTGGGAGGAACCAGCTTTCCTCGGTAATATATCTCTATGGAATAAGGCTTATTTTCAGGAGGCGGGTGGATGAAATAAACATAAAGAGATCCCCTTAATCTATCTTGACTGTAAATCAACGCCCGCTTTTCCTCATCATATATGCGAAGAATATCTAACTTAGGATTAAGCTTAAGCATTATTCTTTCGAGGGAATCAACTCTAGACTCTATTTCAACTTTTGCTTTCCCGGAGATATAAAATTGTTGAGGCTTAAAGTCTATTTCAATGTTGTAGCTTTTAACTTCAAACATCTCGACAAAAGTTATAAAAATTCTCTTATCTTTCCCAACCCTGCGGGGCGAGTAAAGGTTGATGATCTTATCATCTTTCCATCGATAAAGATTGATTTCTTCTGGAGTGAAAGGAGAATAGATATACGTAAGATCCCCCAACTTTTTTCCTCCAAAGTTGAAAACCACCTCATCTCCTTGAGGTAAGGTAGTAAGTAACTCTTTATTAAGGGAATTTTCAATCGTGAACGACCTGGAATAATATTTTGAAAACAGGGAATGAGCTTTGTTTATTTCTAGGATTGAAGCCTCGAAGTCCTTTACTTCTGAATTCTTTACTATTCTGATGTTCTTCCGGAAAAAGTAGTCAGAAAACCTGAGGTAGGTATAGGTAAGTTCATCTTCAAGAAAACTCTTTTTATAGATTAAACCAAGCTGATGCTTCTCTCCTGAGTCAGAGGGAGAGAAGTGCAAGTGACCTTTCCCCAAGATAAGAAGGCCTGTTTCAAGTCCCGGGACGTTATCATAAAAAACTATCGCATCCCTAAAGGAAAGTTTAATATCAGTATGTTCGATCTCGATAGATTTAACTCGTTCAGCTCTTTCAGATGGGATATTAATCTTATACATGAGGCTGACTCTTCCCGGCACGCTTTTCCGGTCTATAAGCCATTGATCATTCACCTTAATAAGCGATAAATGCCAGGTTTCTATAGCAGCAGAATAAGAATTTTGAAAGATAGCCTGGAGATATATCGTGGCTGCACCCTCTGTTTGGCTCAATTTACTCGGCTTGAAAAAAGTCACGCTATCCATGTGGAGGACACTAAACTTATTTTTTACAATCGTCTCTTCTTTTTTCCTTATTTCGCTTGAAAAACTCTTCAGGTATGTCGGGATATCTTTCTGATCTAAGGACTCTTGCATCTGGGAAATAAATTCACTAACACTTTGTTCTTCGGCAGCAGGGTGTGTAATTAAAGAAAAGGAAAGTAAGAATAAGAGAGAAAGCCTAAGAATAAATCTATCTTTCATTTATCTATTATAACAGAAAAAGAAATAATATAATATCTATAGGAATATGTTTATATTTTAATACTGCCTCATTCTTTATCTTCATGCCCTTATTCTAAAAAATAGCAATTTTTGTGCCAAATAGAACCCAGAAAAATATTCTATCTTAGGCAGGATTTGAATAATTTTAGATGGAATTTGCTAAGAATCAACAAAAAACTGTAAAAAAATTTAACACTCGTTTTTTATTTTTTTTGCTTGTCTCTGACGAAATCTTCTTCCCAGGTAATAAAGCTGTGGTAGAAAATTCTATCTCCCTCTTCGATTCCTCGAGTAATTTCTGTAATATGAGACGTGGATGCCCCGAAAGCTTCGACAGCATAAAAGACCGCTTTCTCCGGATCTCCAGAGTTGCCGCAGGAGTAGAAGTCTAAGGCCACATACCCATATTCTGGCCATGTGTGGCAGGATATATGCGACTCTGAGATCACGATAACTCCGCTGACTCCATGAGGCGGGAACTTGTTAACAGAGATAGACCAAACCTGAGCCTCTGCTATCTCTGCTGCTTTGACTAAGATGTGCTGCACTTTATCCACGCTTTTGATGATTCTAGAATCACACTCGGAAGCTTCAACGATATAATGATGGCCCATGGATCTGTGTATTTTTTTGGCCATTTTCCCTCTCCTTAAAAAGGTTGAATCTAATTATGTCATATTCCTTCTCACTGTCAAGACATCTTTGATTTTTATCTCTACCCTTTGTTCGTCTTGATCACTATCTCTCAAAGCTTATCTCGCAGGGAAAGCACATAGACATGAACAGGTTGAATATAAGAAAGAATAAAGCTAGAGAACCACAGAAATTCAGAGTACTGAATGAATATTTAGAAAATTTCTGGACAAGAATAAAACATATTTGTTATAATAATTCGTTAATATTCTATACATACTTTATAAATTATATATACTTTAAGGCTTAGAGGAGGAATCATAAATATCATACTTCATCAGGACCTTTCTCCCCTGCGTTACCAAAAGCGCCCCAGCTCAAACCAAAATCCTCATAAGAAACTCAAGCTGAGCTTGAATCCAGGTAAAGACTTTCCTCAAATTCGTCCTAAGTCGCTGTTAGTCTAATTTTTTGAGCATAATACAAGAATAAACAAAAATTTGGAGGGAAATGAGTGGAAGCTGAAGAATTAAAAGTAAAAAAATACATAAAAAAATATAGTAACGAAAAAAAAGCCCTCATATCGATCCTGCAGGACATACAGGAAGAATACAATTATCTCCCTCAAGAAGCTTTAAGAATTGTTTCAAAAACTCTGGCCGTTCCCCTTATCGACATTCTTGGAGTAGCTACCTTTTATCGTGCTTTCAGCCTGGAACCGAGGGGAAAGCATCTCATTACAGTATGTTTGGGAACTGCCTGCCATGTAAGGGGAGGACCTAAAATTCTGGAAGAATTCGAAAGAAAACTAAATATAGAAGCAGGCGAGACCTCAAAAGATGGCCAATTTAGCTTGGAAACTGTAGCCTGTTTAGGATGTTGTGCCATCGGCCCTGTGGTTGTTGTAGATAGCGAATACCATGCTCAGATTACTATCCGAAAAGTCGGTTCCATCCTAAAGAAGTATATAAAAAAAGACTGAGAAAATGAGAAAGACCAAGAAAATAAAATCAATCAAAGAATTAGAGCAATCAATTCATAGCCAAATTCAAGCAAGAAAATCTGAGAAAAAACCTGTTCTTACTGTATCTGCCGGAACTTGTGGTCAGGCACGCGGTTCGTTGAAAGTGATTAGATCTTTAGAGAAAGCCATCAAGGAGCAACATTTAGAAGATAAGGTTAAGATCAAAGTGACTGGATGCCACGGTTTCTGCGAAGCTGAGCCCAATATCATCGTTCAACCCGCCAATATCTTTTACCAAAAAGTGCAGCCAAAGGACGCTAAAAATATAACTTCCCAGACAATCATCAACAACAAGGTTATCGACGAACTCCTATTTACAGACGTAGCAACCGGAAAAAAGGTTGCCGACGAAAAAAATATTCCTTTCTATAAAAAGCAAAAACGCATCATTCTGGGAGATAATGCCCTTATCGATCCTACTGACATGAACGATTATCTTTCGATAGGAGGATACGGCGCGCTTGTTAAAGCTTTATCTAGTATGACTCAAGAAGAAATAATTAAAAATGTAAAACAATCTGGCCTTAGAGGAAGAGGGGGGGCAGGTTTTCCCACGGGATACAAGTGGGAATTTGCGAGAAAAGCAAAGGGCGATACTAAATATATAATTTGCAACGCTGACGAAGGCGACCCAGGTGCTTACATGGACCGCAGTTTATTAGAAGGAAATCCTCACAGAGTTTTAGAAGGGATGATCATCGGTGCCTACGCTATAGGTGCTGAAGAAGGTTATATCTACGTTAGAGATGAATACCCTCTCGCTGTAGAGAATATTTCATTAGCCATATCCCGGGCAGAAGAGAGGGGGCTCTTAGGAAAGAATATTCTTGGAAAAGATTTCGATTTTGAACTCCATATAATCAAAGGAGCCGGTGCTTTTGTTTGTGGGGAAGAGACAGCATTGATTGCTTCTGTAGAAGGGAAAGTAGGCGAGCCTCGCCAAAGACCTCCTTTCCCTGCTGTAAAAGGCTTATGGGGGAAGCCGACTAATATTAACAACGTCGAGACATGGGCCAATATTCCCTTAATCATCGAAAATGGCGCTGACTGGCTCTCTCGAATAGGCACAAACGGAAGCAAAGGAACAAAAATTTTCTCTCTTGTAGGTAAAATAAACAACACAGGATTAGTTGAAGTTCCGATGGGAATCACACTAAGAGAAATTATCTATGATATTGGAGGTGGAATTCCAGGCGGAAAAGATTTTAAAGCTGTGCAAACTGGAGGCCCTTCTGGAGGGTGTATCCCTAAAAAGATGTTAGACTTGCCCGTGGATTATGAAAGTTTGACTAAAGCAGGATCAATAATGGGATCAGGTGGTATGATCGTTATGGATGAGAACACGTGTATGGTGGACGTGGCTAAATTTTTCTTGAATTTTCTCCGCGATGAATCTTGTGGCAAATGTATTTCCTGTCGTGAGGGAACTCAGCGAATGTGGGAGATAGTGACTGATATCACCGAAGGAAAAGGCAGCATAGGAGATCTCGAGTTTTTAGAAGCCCTGGCCAAAACAACCAGAGATGCTTCCCTGTGCGGACTGGGACAGACTGCAGCGAATCCCGTCTTATCAACCATGAGGTATTTTCAAGAAGAGTATGAAGACCATATAAAATATAAGAAATGTCCGGCTTTAGTTTGTAAAGAAATTGTTTCTTCTCCTTGTCAATACACCTGTCCAATTGATCAAGAAGCTTCGGTTTACATAGCCTTAATCGCTATGGGAAAATTTGAAGAAGCTCTGAATACCATCAGAAAAGATAACCCTTTACCAACAGTTTGCGGGCGAGTTTGTCACCATCCTTGTGAGACAGTTTGTACAGCTGCAGAAACGGGAGGACCAATTGCCATACGGGCCTTAAAACGCTTTATAATGGATTGGGCGATTGAAAAGGGCTATAAATCTGCTAGCAAACAAAAAAAGCAAAAAAAAGACAAAGTGGCTGTCATTGGAGCAGGTCCTGCAGGTTTAGTTGCAGGTTATTACCTCAATCGAATGGGATATGAAGTCACTGTCTTCGAGTCATTGCCTGTCCTGGGTGGAATGTTGACCATAGGAATTCCAGAGCATAGATTGCCCAAAAAAACATTAAATTTTGACATTGAATATATAGTAAATTCGGGTATAACTGTAAAAACAAATAAAGCTTTAGGTAAGGATTTCTCTATCGATGATCTTTTTAAAGAAGGTTATAGAGCCATATTTATTGCTATTGGAGCTCACAAGTCAATGAAGCTGAACATACCTGGTGAAGATGCAAATGGTGTTATACATGCACTGGATCTGCTCAAAAAAGTTAATTTGGGAAAAAAAGCAGAACTTGGCGAAAAAGTAGGAATCGTTGGAGGGGGAAATGCAGCCATTGATTCGGCTCGAGTTGCTATAAGAGATGAAAACTGTAAGAAGGTAACCGTACTCTACAGAAGAACGAGAAAAGAAATGCCTGCTTTTGAAGAAGAAATCGACAATGCTATCGAAGAAGGGATTGATATCCAATTCTTGGTAACACCAATTAAAATTTTGACTAAAAATGGAAAAGTCATTGGAGTGGAGTGCCTTCGCATGAAATTAGGTGATTTAGATGAAAGCGGCAGAAGGAGACCCGTTCCTATCGAGGGCTCTGAATTTTCGCTGGAATTGGATACACTCATTCCTGCTATCGGAGAAAAGCCCGACATTTCATTTCTAACCGATAAAGACAATCTGAAAATCTCAAAGTGGGACACCATAGAGGTTGATGATGAAACTCTTTTAACTAATCGAGAAGGCATCTTCGCCGGAGGCGACCTTGTCACAGGCCCTAGAACCGTTGTCGAAGCCATGGCTGCAGGAAAACTCGCCGCTGAATCTATTGAAAAATATCTTACAGGCAAAAGCCTAGCCAGAGAATACAAGCTAAACAGACCTTCACTATACGTTGAACCCGTAGAACTAACTGAAGAAGAAATAGAAAAAGCTGAAAGACCTAAAATGCCAAAATTGTCTCCAAGAGCAAGAAAGAAAAATTTCAAGGAAGTCGAGTTGGGTTTAAGCGAAGAAAAAGCAATTAAAGAAGCAAGGCGTTGCCTTAGATGTGAATTAAAAACCAAGGATGGAAAAAAAGCTATAGGAATGTAGAAATGATTACATTGAAAATAAACGGATTGGAAGTCAGGGCAGAGGAAGGCCAAACCATATTAGAGGTGGCTAAATTTTATGGTCTCGAAATACCAACCCTCTGCTACAATGAGGGTTTAAGCCGTTATGGAGGCTGCCGCCTCTGCCTGGTTGAGATTGGGGAGGAACCTAAAACTAAATTAGTCTCTTCCTGTACCTACCCTGCAGAAGAAAGCCTGGTTGTCAGAACCGATACAAAACGAGTTATTGAAGCACGAAAGATGATGATAGAGCTGATGCTTTCTGTAGCTCCGAATTCTAAAATCATCCAGGACCTGGCCTCTAAATTTGGAGTAAAACAGGTGAGATTCAAGATTCGAAACGAAGAATGTATCCTCTGCGGCCTTTGTGTCCGCATGTGCGCTGAGCAAATGGACGGACGGGCCATTGGATTTCAGAACCGCGGATACAAAAGAAAAATATCGACTCCGTTTGACATTCGTTCTGAGGAATGTCGACTGTGCGGCGGTTGTATCTACATCTGCCCTGCCTGTCAGCTCAGATGCCAGGGCCCTCAAGCTGATACTGCAGTCTGTAATGCTTGCCTGACTATGGATCCAACCTGCTTGGACTTTTACGATGACCTTCAGTGCTGGATGTATGATGCAGGTCGTTGCGGAACTTGCGTCAGAGAAAAACCTGAAGGATCAAATAATAAGAAGCAGGCTCAAAAAAGTAAGCGAAAGGAGAAAAAAGCTTGATTTGCCTGCTTATGATTTTTCAAGCAAATGAGCAAACAAGGAGGTAATAATAATGGCCTATACAAAACTTAATAGAAGTGCTGCCACTTTAACCAAGAACAGAACCGAGGGGTCGATTAGTCCCTTCAGCGGAATGTGTGTGACCTGTGTGGATGGCTGCATCGGGATGTGTGAGATAGGAAAATCTGCCTATAGAGGCCATGAAGTGCTCTATCCCCAGCCTTTCGGTATCATCACTGCAGCCTCGGAAAAAGACTATCCTGTGGACCTTTCTCATTTCACCATCATGGGGACAGCGGTCGGAGCTTATGGGATAGAAGCTGACAGCGATAAAGCCACGTTCCCTAAGGTTACCGTCGAGACCGCGGTCGGGCATGATAAGGGAATTAAATTAAAAATTCCTTTTATTATTTCAGGTATGGGGTCCACTAATGTGGCCAAACAAAACTGGCAAGGATTGGCTATCGGAGCAGCCCTTTCCGGAACAATTCTTACGGTGGGTGAAAACGTCTGTGCCATGGACGATGAATCTGAGATAAAGAACGGTAGAATTATCCACTCTCCCGATATGGAAAACAGAATAAAGCTTTTTCAAGCCTGGCAAGAGAAGAACTACGGAACAGTTGCTGTCCAGGCCAACGTTGAAGATACAAGATTGGGTGTCCAGGAATATGTTATAGAAAAGCTTGGAGTCATAGCTGCTGAACTAAAATGGGGCCAGGGAGCTAAGAATATAGGAGGGGAAGTTAAGATCAAAAGCCTAAAAAAAGCCCAAGAATTGAGGAAAAAAGGCTACATCGTTCTTCCTGATCCTGAGGAACCCGAGGTGATTAAAGCCTTCGAAAAAGGCAGCTTCAAAGAGTTCGAAAGACACTCTCGATTAGGCATGGTTGAGGAAGAAAGCTTTATGAAAAGAGTCGAGGAACTGAGAAAAGCAGGGGCAAAATATGTATTCCTCAAGACTGGAGCTTACAGGCCTGCAGATTTGGCCCGTGCAGTTAAATTCGCCTCAAAAGCAAAAATCGACCTGCTCACAGTTGATGGAGCAGGAGGAGGAACAGGAATGAGCCCCTGGCGGATGATGAACGAATGGGGCATTCCGAGCGTTGAAATATGGTCACTTCTTTATCAGTATCTGCGCAAGCTCGATGAAAATGGAGAATATATACCTGACACTGTAGCAGCGGGAGGGGTCACTTTCGAAGACCAAATTTACAAGGCTCTAGCCTTAGGAGCTCCGTATTTTAAAGCAGTAGGTATGGCCAGATCTCCTCTTGCAGCTGCAATGGTCGGAAAAACCATAGGTAAGAGAATCGAGGAAGGACAGATTCCTGTTTATGTTGAGCGGTTTGGAGACACGACCGAGGAAATATTCGTAACTGCTACAGAATTAAAGACAAAGTATAAAGAAAAATTCAAAAAAATCCCTCCAGGCGCTATCGGAGTCTACACCTATTTTGAAAGGCTCAGCCAGGGCTTGCGGCAGCTCATGGCAGGAAACAGAAAGTTTGCCCTAGAATACATCACCCGTGATGACATCGCCGCTTTAACCAAAGATGCAGCAAACATCAGCGATATTCCTTACATCCTGGATGTTGACAAGGAAGAAGTCGAAAAAATACTGAAAAGCTGATTTTAGAGCTGATCGAAGGGGATAAGCAACCATCATTAAAATGGCGCTTGTCCCCTTTTTTTAAATGGGGCCAGGCCCCATTTTTTTTCGCCTTCTTTTCATCACTTTAGAATAAATGTAATAGGCCAATAAATGGGGCCTGGCCCCATTTATTTGGCCCTGTTTGTTCCAAATAAACTGAAATGCTTTACCCTTTATGTATGTTATGCTATAAATAGCTCTGGCTTAAAATGGAAATTATAATAAAAATAATCGCTTACTTTATCCTGCTTTTTGCCATCACAATTCATGAGTCTGCCCACGGCTGGGCTGCGCTAAAGTTTGGAGATCCCACAGCTTACCATATGGGTAGAATCACTCTCAATCCCATACCACACATCGACCCTATCGGCACGGTCATACTCCCCCTTATCATGATGATAACAAGCATCCCTTTTATAGGCTGGGCCAAGCCAGTCCCGGTCAATCCTCTCAATTTGAGGAACCCGCGCCGCGACAACCTCTGGATATCAGCCGCTGGACCTGTCTCTAACTTGACAGCAGCCGTAGTCTTTTTAATCGGGATCGTTATCCTGAAGTTCCTTAATCCCAACATAGTGTACTTTCTCAGGTCTTTCATTTTCGCCCAAACGGGTTTTGCTGGTGGATTTCATCCGTTAGGTGGGCTGGCCTTGATCTTATTTTATGGCGCCCTTATCAACACACTCCTGGCAATTTTTAATATGATACCTATTCCACCTCTGGATGGAGGAGGAGTCCTGATGGGCCTTCTCTCTGATGAAGCCGCAGAAAAATACGATAGAATCCGCCCCTATGGATTCCTTATTATTCTTGGATTGCTTTTTATCGGGTTTCTTAACCTCATTTTTAGACCCATCTATATATTAATAGCGACTATTGCCGTGGCCTAAAATGGGAGAAAAAAAGAAAAAAGTTGTTCTCAGCGGAATGAGACCCACAGGACCTCTCCACCTTGGGCATCTAGCTGGGGCACTGCGCAACTGGATAAAATTCCAGGAGCAATACAAGTGCTACTACACTATTGTCACCTGGCACGCCCTCAGCTCTGAATACCAGGATTCAAAAGTCATTAAAGACTTTACTTTTGAGGTGGCTGTGGATTGGTTGAGCTCAGGATTAGACCCGAAAAAAAGCGTCCTGTTCGTCCAGTCAGACATCAAAGAGCATGCTGAGCTCCATCTGCTCCTTTCGATGGTTATCCCCCTTCCCCGGCTGCAAAGAGTTCCCACATTCAAAGAGATGCAGAAGGAACTTCCGGATAAAGACCTGAACACCTACGGATTCCTCGGGTATCCTGTGCTTCAAGCAGCTGATATCCTTATCTATAAGGCAGATGCCGTGCCCGTTGGCGAAGACCAGGCCTCTCATCTTGAATTTGCCCGAGAGGTGACAAGACGATTCAATCGCCTTTTCGGCAACATATTTCCCGAGCCTCAAACCTTTCTTACAGAAGTCCCCAAGCTGGCCGGAACAGATGGGCGCAAAATGAGCAAATCCTACGGGAATGCGATTTTGCTCAAAGACTCTCCGGAAGTAATGCGAAAAAAAATATCAACCATGAAGACTGATATCAGACGCAAACGCAGGACAGACCCTGGAGTTCCAGAAGACTGCCCCGTCTTTACTCTTCACAAGGCCTTTGTAGCAAAAAAACAAAGAGAGGAATTGGCCCAGGGATGTCGAACAGCCGGAATAGGTTGTCTGGAATGCAAAAATGTGGTCATCGAAAGCCTCCTCAACCTTCTTACCCCCTACAGGGAAAAAAGGGATAAATTCGAAAAAAAACCTCAGCTTGTTTGGGAAATCCTTGAAGAAGGTAATGATAAAGCAAGAAGAGTAGCCCAAAAGACGATGGAAGAAGTAAGATCTGCCATAGGTCTATAAAAAATAATCTATTTCTATGGACGCCTCTGCAATATACCAGGTAAAGTTAGAAGTTTTCGAAGGCCCTCTTGACCTCCTCCTGTTTCTGATTAAGAAGAAAAAAATTGATATCAACGATATTCCCATGGCCACCATAACCAAAGAATATTTGGAATACCTTAATCATAAGGAAAAGATAAATCTCGACCGGGAAGCTGAATTTCTGTTGATAGCTTCGCTGCTTATATATATCAAATCTCAGATGCTTCTCCCGAGAGAAAAAGTTTTAGACGAAGAAAAAGATCCCCGACAAATCCTAGTGGACCAGCTTCTTGATTATCAAAAAATAAAAGCAGCCAGTCTTCTTCTAAGAAAAAAGGAAGAAGATGAACTCCAGAAATGGAAAAGAACAGCTCTCCCCTCTCAGTTTCAAGAAGAAGAGACTGATTTCATGGAAGTCTCTCTTTTTGACCTTGCTGAATCCTTTTTTTCTCTCATGCAGAAAAAAGAGAAAAAAAAGATAAGAACCATAAAAGGGAAAGAATTTTCCTTAGAAGAAAAAATGAAGGAAATCATGGCTATCTTGAAGGGCAACTTATTTATAGATTTTTTGGATTATTTTAGCCAGCAGGAATCTTTTGAAGAAGCTTTTGTCTCTTTTCTCAGCCTTCTTGAACTTATCAAGTCCAGGATAGTCATTGCCACCCAAAAAGGCCCTTTCCAACCGATTAAGGTAATGATTCGCCAAGAAGCTTATGTGAAGAGAAAACCATGAAAAACCGCCTGAAGGAAGTCATCGAATCTTTGATCTTTATCTCTCTTGAACCGCTGACATTGGAGAAAATAAAAAATGTCCTTCAGGAATATCCAGAAGAGGAGGTTGAGCTGGCCATCAAAGAGCTTCTTGAAAGCTATGTCACAAATGAAAGGGGAATCCAAATCATCCAATCTGCAGGCGGGTATCTTTTCTCGACAAGCCCTGAGCATGATTTATGGATAAAGCGTCTTTTCAAGATGGAAAGAAAAGCCAAATTATCTTCTGCGGCTTTAGAGACTTTGTCAGCTATCGCTTACCACCAGCCTGCAACTCTGGCTGAAATATCGGCCATGAGAGGAGTAGACTCCACCCATACCCTCAAAACTCTTCTCCAGAAAAAACTGATCAAAATCGTAGGAAGAAAAAAGAGTCCTGGCAGTCCCTTAATATACAGGACAACCGATAAATTCTTAGCATATTTTGGACTTACCGATATCAAGGATCTCCCATCTCCAGAGGAGATTTCGAAAATCTTAGAGAAGGAGAAAGATATTGAGGAAGAAGAAAGTTCTGTTCATTAATAATCCAATCCTTTCTCTTATCACATCCTTATTACTTGTATTTTCCTTTTATTGTCGGCCTAAAGAAATAAAAATCCTGGAGCCTCCCTCGGACCGCCATCAGCCTTACAACTTTGTCGGGCAAAAAGGGATGGTCGTTGCTGCCCACCACTTAGCCGCAAAGGCGGGCTTGGAGATGTTAAAAATAGGAGGAAACGCCATCGATGCAGCAGTGACAACAGCGTTTGCCTTGAATGCTAGTGAACCTTTTGCTTCCGGAATCGCGGGCGGAGGGTTTATGGTCATCTACGTTGCTTCAGAAAAAAGAATAACTGTCGTGGATTTCAGGGAAAAAGCCCCGCAAGAGATTCCTAAGGAAATATTCAACGATGAAGGCAAAATAGAGCCCAACGGGCTGGCCGTTGCTGTCCCTAGCGCCCTGGCTGGATGGATTTATTCTCTCAAAAAATACGGGACAAAAAACCTAGCCGATGTTACGCAAGAGGCCATTAAGATCGCAGAGAACGGATTCAACGTGAGTCAAACCTTCAGCCGTATCAATAAAGATCAATACGAAAAAATTATCACGAATGCAGGAGAGGAAACTTGCTATCTGAATAAAGGATTTCCCTATGAGCCTGGAGACCTATTCCGTAATCCAGAGTTGGCCAGAACCTTAAAACTTATTGTCTCTAAGGGAATAGATGAATTTTATAAGGGGGAGTTAGCCAAGAAAATTGTAAAGGCGGTGAAGGAAAAGGGTGGAGTAATGAGCCTCAAAGATTTAGCTCTTTATAAGCCGGTTGAACATCCCCCGTTAAAGGGAAATTACAAAGATTACACACTTTTTTCGATACCACCTCCAAGTTCTGGAGGAGTGCACATTATTCAGCTCCTCAATATCATTGAGAATTGGCCAGTCAAAAAATGGGGCCCTAACTCGCCCGCTTATATCCACCATCTCTGTGAAGCTCTTCGCTTTGTTTTTGCCGATAGGTCAAGATATCTTGGTGATCCTAATTTTACAGAAGTACCTATCGAGAAACTTATTTCCAAAAAACATGCTAAACAGATTGTTTCTCAAATAAAGCCAGACAGTACTCTCGATTTTTATCCTTTCGGAAAATTCGAGGATAAAGTTGAAGAAAGTGGAAATACCTCTCATATATGCGTTATTGATGAACAGGGAAACATTGTATCCTTAACTCACAGCATTAATCATTTTTTTGGTTCAGGAATTGTTCCTGAAAACACAGGCTTTCTACTGAATAACATTATGTACGATTTCTCCAGTGACCTCAACTCACCTAATGCGCTGCGTCCTTACAGCCGACCTTTAAGCTCTATGAGCCCTCTTATTATGTTTAAGAAAGACAAGCCGTATCTT
This sequence comes from Candidatus Aminicenantota bacterium, assembly GCA_011772475.1. Lineage (GTDB taxonomy): Bacteria > Acidobacteriota > Aminicenantia > Aminicenantales > Aminicenantaceae > SOIV01. The sequence goes on from WVZK01000185.1 coordinate 75,225, forward strand.
ATTCTGGGCTCACCAGGAGGCACCAGAATTTTTTCCTCACTTACTCAGATAATTATCAATATCATTGATTTCGACATGTCCATAGATGAGGCGATTGAAGCCCCCCGCTTTTTCACCTATTCCTCCCAGGGAAAGCCGCGCAGCGTCTCTCTTGAATCGCGCTTCTCCGAAAAGACCATTGAAGCTCTAAAAAACTTGGGACATAGTGTAAGAATAAGGGAAGCTTTTGACAAATACTTCGGAGGCGCTCAGGGAATATTAATCCTAAAAGATAAAAAAGTGATTTTGGGTGGAGCTGATTCGCGAAGGGACGGACATGGCGAAGGATATTAATCATGTATTAATAAGGATAAAATTATGAAAAAAATCACTCTCGCGACTTTATTTCTTATCGTTCTCTTTAGCCCTGTCATATTAGCTCAAGACGGGGAAGAATCTGCTCCTCCGCCTTTTGAACAGCCACTGCTGATCACTTCTGCCGGCCAGAATGCCGAAATCCTGATGGCTTCGGTCCTGGCAAAAAGAGCAGGGCTCGACTCCAAGCTATCAAAAATTGCTTCTCCCAAGGATTTAGAGAACATGAAAACCGTTGTCCTGGTCTTAGGGGCGAGCTCGAAAGGCCTCGGAGCAGCAGGGCTGGATTTGGCCAAAGAAAAGGAAAGGGTTAATCTGCTGGTTGAAGAAGCTCAAAAGAAAAACATTCCCCTGCTTTGCCTCCATCTGGGCGGAGAAGCAAGAAGAGGCCCGCTTTCAGATGAGCTGATATCTGCTTTTCTTCCTTTCGCCAAAATGGCCATCGTGGTTAAGTCAGGAAATAAAGACGGATTTATATCCGGGATTTGTGAGAAGTACAACATCGCGATTGTCGAAATTGAAAAAACAGCAGATGTACTTACTCCTTTAAAAGAAGCGTTTAAATAAGAAAAGACTTTCTTCTGTAAGCTTGCTCAAAAGGATAAAAGAAGTATAAGAAATTCAACGGGCAGAGCTAAAAGGAGATAACTTTAAGTAAAGGGATTTAATTTCTTTAATGATTTTGCTTTAGTATTTTTATTTTTCTAATAAGGAAAAAGGGGACAGGCCCCTTTTTTGTAAGAAACAGGATATTCTCAACTTGCAGACACAACGTCAGAAAAAGGGGCCTGTCCCCATAATATAAAAAATGCCAGAATACCTCATTTTCTTTTCTATGGTGGCGATCTTTGCCCTATTGGCGATGATACTGAAGCTGCCCATAGGTGTTTCCCTTGCCTTTTCTGCCCTAGCCGGCTCCCTCCTAGGAGGAGAAGGGATAGGTCTGCGTCATCTGATAGAAGGAAGTTTTGGCTATTTTGATACTATTCTTATTATCGTCACGGCCATGATATTTATGAAAGTGCTTCAGGCATCAGGTATTCTGGATACTATCACATCTCTTTTGTTGAGAACATTCTACAAGAAAAAATCCGCTCTCTTGCTGACTGCTATGTTTTTAGTCATGTTCCCAGGAATGATCACAGGTTCCTCGACGACCGCAGTGCTTAGCACAGGAGCTCTCGTTGCTCCGGTTCTAATTAAAATGGGGCTTTCCAAGGTCAAAACAGCAGCACTGATTGCCATGGGAGGAATTCTGGGTATGATTGCCCCGCCCGTAAATATCCTGGTGATGATCATGGGAGCAGGAGTTGATATGCCCTATGTGGGTCTCACTATTCCCCTTCTGATCATCGTCGTCCCCCTTGCTATCGTCATTTCTCTTTGGCTGGGATACAGAGATATCAAAATCATCGAATATGAAAAAATGAAAGCCGTACTTCCTCCATCTTATCACAAACAATATGGTTTTCGGTTGTATCTCCCCCTGATCGTGGTCCTTGTTTTGATGCTCGGACAAAGTGTCCTACCAAAAATCATGCCAGATATAGGCATACCTGCTATCTTTCTTGTGGGAAGCCTTATAGGTCTTGGCTGCGGCAGACCTTTTAATTTTTTCAAGGCCACTCAGAAAGCAATAAAAGAATCTACACCCATTCTCTGTATCCTGGTGGGTGTAGGCATGTTCATCCAGATCATGACCTTAACAGGTGCACGGGGCTGGATCGTGATCTCCTTTCTTTCTCTTCCTTCTATCTTCCTCTATCTTGGAATTGCTACCAGCATGCCTTTATTTGGGGCTGTCTCTGCTTTTGGATCTGCATCCATCCTTGGAGTTCCGTTTATACTCGCCCTTGTTGAAAAAAATGCTATTCTTACCTCCTCTGCCTTATCAGCTGTGGCTGGATTAGGCGATCTGATGCCGCCCACGGCTTTGGCTGGTATCTTTGCTGCTCAGGTTGTTGGTGAACCCAACTATTTCAAGGTTATCCGCCATTGCCTCATGCCCGCCCTTTTTGAGCTTGTAATGGGAGTGGGTGTATTAATTCTCACTCCTTTATTGGATAAACTGATTTAGAGGTCTTTAATGCAGATTGTATATAACCTTATAGTCCTTTACCTGGTAGGCCATCTAATCTGGTATCTCTTTCGCGAGAAAAAGTTCTGGAATAAGGTTTGTGCTGTTCTTGTGCTCATAATGTTTCTTCTGCGTCTTTTTCTGATTAAGTAATCCATGAAAAAAATAAGAAGTAAGTTAATCTCAAGTGTTCTTCTTCTTTTAACTCTCGTTATCTGCTTTTTATCCGGATTTAAGTTTCTCAGCATGCAAAAAAAAGAAGATGTCTTCCCGACCGAAGGGCTTACATCAAAAAAAATGCTAAGCTCCTATTTCCAGACCCTGAAAAACACTTGGGGAGATACAGAAGTTTACATCTATGAAGGACAAGAAAAAGGTGGAAACCTTTTGATCCAAGGGGGCGCCCACCCCAATGAGCCCGCAGGATTCATAACTGCTGTTCTGCTCATCGAAAATATTCAAGCTACAAAAGGAAAAATCGTTATTATTCCTCGGGCCAATAACAGCGGTTTTACTCATAGCGACCCTCAGGAAGGAAATCCTCAGAGGTATTCCATTGAAACATCAGCAGGTAGAAGGAGCTTTCGCTACGGTTCACGCCTGACCAACCCAATCCACCAATGGCCGGACCCAACGCTTTACATCAATCCCGCAGGCCAAAAACTCTCAGGAACAGAAAGTCGAAACCTCAACCGCTGCTATCCTGGGAGAAAAAATGGTCGCTTAACAGAAAAAGTCGCCTACGGAATCATGGAACTTTTCAAAAAGGAAAAAATAGATTTAGCCATCGACCTGCATGAGTCAGCTCCTGAATATCCCGTGATTAATGCCATAGTCTTCCACGAGAACAGTGAAGAGCTTGCAGCTCTTGCGCTCATGGAGCTTCAACTGCAAGGATTTGAATTTAGCCTTGAATTTTCCCCAAAGAACCTTCGAGGTTTGAGCCATCGAGAATGGGGAGATAACACTCAGGCTATGGCCATCCTTCTTGAGAGCGCAAATGCCTCGCACGGAAGGCTCAAAGGAAAGACATCCCCTGCCCTTATTCTCGAAGGAAAAGATAAGAATTACGTGAAGGCAGCAAAGCTTGGACGACTTTTTGTCCCGTATGATGAGGAAGGAGTTCCTCTAAAGCTAAGAGTGGCTCGCCACCTAGCAGCTGTAAAATCCATCCTCTCAAGCTTCGAAGAACTGCATCCTGAGAAAAAGACTGAAATCAAAAATATGCCATCCTCCAACGAGGTAAGAATGAAGGGGATAGGGCCTTTTCTCCACCCTCCAAACTGACGCTAAGTTAAGATATTACCTGTATTTAGATTGACAAACAGCCTCTCCTAATGTACTATAATTTTTCGACAAAATTTCTAGAAATATGGAAATCATAGTAGCCAAAAACTCAGGATTGTGTTACGGAGTCAGAAGAGCTTTGGATATTGCAGCTGAAACAAGACAGAAGAAAGCCGGGAAAGTCTTTACTCTAGGAGACCTGATCCACAACCCTCAGGTTATAGCCGACCTGGAAAGACAAAGAATTCACTCCATAAACGACCTGGGCGGAATCAATAAAGCGACAGTAATTATCCGAAGCCATGGAGTCTCTCCCGATATTTACAGATCACTCGCAAAAAAAAACATTAAAATCGTTGACGCTACCTGCCCCATCGTCAAAAAAATTCAAAAACTAGTCGAGGTTCTGGCCAAGGAAAAAGAAGAAATAATCATCGTCGGGAACAAGGAACATCCAGAAATAAAAGGACTTATCGGATTCAGTCAAGGCAAGGGGATAATTGTAGAAAACGAGGACCAGGTCAAAAGCCTGCCTAACAGAAAAAAAAGAGCTGTCCTGGCGCAGTCCACACAGGACCTCTACCTGTTTGAAAAAATTGTCGCCGCTCTCATCGAAAAAACTAAGGAGTTGAAGGTCTACAATACTATCTGTCGCTCAACCCAAACTCGACAAAAATCTACTTCTGAATTGGCATCGTATGTCGACACGCTTTTTATAGTGGGGGGAAAGAACAGCTCCAACACTAACAAACTTTATCAGATTTCAAAAAGGATTCTGCCCAACACATACTTTATTGAAAGCGCCGCTCAAATTAAGCCTGAAATGCTTAAAGGAGCGAAACAAATAGGACTTTCAGGAGGCGCTTCCACTCCTCCTAAAGCTATCCAAGAAGCTGTAGCTAAAATTAGAGCTAGCTTCAAACACCAATTTCACAGGGAGAAGACCGTCCAATGTCAGAGATAACAAAAAAAGAAGAGGAAAATCTCTCTTCTAAAGATTACGAGAATTTACTGGATCAATACCAGTTCAACGCCAAAGAAATAGCCCCCGGGAAAATAATCAAAGGTAAAGTGATTAAAGTTACTTCAGCCCATGCCCTCATAGATATCGGATTTAAATCCGAAGGCGTCATTCCCATGGAGGATTTCACTGACGTCAAGGATAAAAGCGAAATCCATCCAGGTGACAATATTGAGGCGATCGTGGAGAGAAGCGACTTGAAAGAAGGCTATCTTATCCTCTCCCATAAAAAAGCAATCGCATTCAAAGCATTGAATAGTCTGGAAAGAGCTTACAACCATCAGACATGGGTAATGGGGAAAATAATTGAAAAAATAAAAAATGGATACACTGTCAATGTAGGAATCAATACTTTCCTCCCTGACTCGCATGCCGACGTAAGAGCGGTCAAAGAGCCTGAAAACCTTATAGGGAATAGATATAAATTTAAAGTTATAAAGTTTGACCGTAAATCAGAAAATGCTGTACTTTCCCGAAAACTTTTCCTCCAAGATGAAAGAGAAAAAAGAAGAGTTCGGGTATTCGGCCAGCTAAGTCAGGGACAAAAAATCAAGGGGCAAGTGAAAAGCCTGACAAACTTCGGAGCATTCATAGATCTGGGAGGAATAGAAGGGCTCCTTCACGTTTCGGATATGTCTTGGGGAAAAATCAATCATCCTTCGGAAATCTTCAAAGTCGGGCATAAAGTGGAAGTTGTAGTCCTCGATTTTAATGAAAAAGAGGAAAAAATTTCTCTTGGGTATAAACAAATGACCCCCAATCCTTGGGAAAACGTAGAAGAAAAATACAAGGTAGGGCAAAAAATAACAGGTAAGGTAGTAAGCTTGGCTGATTTTGGAGCCTTTATAGAGCTCGAAAAGGGAGTGGAGGGATTGATCCACGTTTCAGACCTGACCTGGACTCGAAAAGTTGTTCATCCAAAAAAAGTCCTCACTCCAGGAGAAGAAGTCACGGTTTCCATTCTGAATATCAATCCTTCTAAAAAAAGAATTTCTCTAGGCCTTAAACAGGTGATGCCACATCCTTTAGAATTGCTCAAGCAGAAATACAGCCCCGGGGCCCGAGTCAAGGGCACCATAACAAGCGTGACCGATTTTGGTGCATTCATGGAAGTGGAGGAAGGAGTTGAAGGTCTCATCCATATTTCTGATATTTCCTGGGAAAAAATAAAACATCCTTCGGAAAAGCTAAAAGCTGGCGAGGAAGCAGAGGCCATCATCTTAAACATTGACGTGGAAAAGCAAAAACTGTCGCTCGGCATAAAGCAACTAGAAGGAGATATCTGGGAAGATTTTTTCAATCGACAAAAGATAGGAGACCTTGTTAAAACCAAGATCGTCCGACTCACTGATTTTGGGGTTTTTGTTGAGATAACTCCAGGAATCGAAGGGATTGTTTTCCTATCAGAGCTGGATGAACAGAAAATTGAAAAGCCAGAAGAGGCATTTTCCCAAGGAGAAGAAAAAATAGCAAAAATCATAAAAATGAATCCTAAGGAGAAAAAAATATCGCTCAGCTTTAAGCAAGCTCGCTTAGAGCTCCAAAAATTAGAATATCAAAAATACATTGAGAGCCAAGATAATAAACTCACTCTAGGGGATGTCTTTAAGGATCATTTCAAAAAAATCCAATCTCCAAAAAAGCAAATAAAAAGGAGGAAAAAAGATGATTAAAGCTGATTTAATCAACAAAATTTCCATAGAAATGAACATTTCCAAACAAGAAGCGGAAACAGGAGTAAATCTTTTTTTTGAAACTATAAAAGATGCGATCTTAAGGGGGGAAGAAATAGAATTAAGGGGTTTCGGAAGCTTCCGCTTCAGACAAAGAAATTCGCGTTCAGGAAGAAATCCTCGAACTGGTGAACCAGTTCATGTTCCTCCTAAGAAGGTTTTATATTTTAAGCCGAGTAAAATCCTAAAAAACCTGATAAATAGTAAATAATGGAATACATCTCTGCTCCCTGGAGAAAGGAATACGTTAAACGAATATCCAAGATGAGCGGATGCATTTTTTGCCAAGCTCTTAAATCAAAAGTCGACAAAGGAGCGTTCATCCTCTTTAGAGGCGCTCACAACTTCATAGTGTTGAATAAATATCCTTACACGTCTGGCCACTTGATGATTGCTCCTTATAAACACATTTCTTCGTTTGAGCGCGCAAAAAAAGAATCGACTGACGAGCTGTCAGATCTCCTCAAATTAAGCCTGAAGGTTCTGAAAAAGAAATACTGTCCTCAGGGCTTCAATACTGGGATGAATTTGGGCAAGTGTGCCGGTGCAGGCGTTGCCAATCATTATCATCTCCACGTGATACCACGCTGGACCGGAGATTCGCATTTCATGCCTATCGTCGGCAAAACAAAGGTGATGATAGAAGATCTCGAAACAACATACGATCAGCTCTTTCCGCTCTTTCAGAAAGAAAAATTAGGCCCGTAAGAAATTGAGGTTTAAACATCTTTGCCTTTATAACAGAAGAGGAAAGCAGATTTTCAGTACAGAAAAAATTTAAAAATGAATTTTGAACTTTCAGAAGACCAAAAGTTAATTAAAGATATGGTAAGGGATTTTGCCCAGAACGAGATTATGCCTAAAATAAAGGCAATGGAAGATACCCACCAATTTCCTCATGAATTATTAAATAAGCTGGGAAAGCAAGGCATCCTGGGTATGACGATTCCCTCAGAATACGGAGGCACAAAAACAGACCACCTATCGCTTATTCTAACCCTTGAGGAAATAGCCAGAGCATCTCCTTCACTGGCCGTTATCGTCAGCGTCCATTGTGCGCTTTTTTGCCAATCCATCATGAAGTTTGGAAATAAATTCCAGAAAGAGAAATATCTGCCAAAAGCTGCCAAAGGGGAGATATTGGGAGCTTTTTCCTTGACTGAGCCAGGGGCAGGTTCAGATGCAACAAACCTTAAAACGAAATCCATAAGAGAAGATGACTTTTATATCCTAAACGGGACAAAATCATGGGTTACAACCGGAAGCAAAGCAGACGCCTCTGTTATTTTTGCCTCTGCAGATAGTAAACTAAGCTCGAAGAAACTGAATGCTTTTATCGTCGAGAAAAATTTCCCGGGATTTACGGCCTCCAAGATTGAAGAAAAGATGGGGCTGCATTCATCTTTGACTTCAGAACTGGTCTTGGAAGATTGTCGAGTTCCTGCAGAAAATCTTTTGGGAGGAGAAGGAAAAGGAGCGACAGTTGCCTTCCGTTGCCTTGAAGGCTCAAGAATCGGGATTGCCGCTCAAGCCGTTGGCCTCGCTGATAGGGCCATAGAAGAGGGAGTTAAATATGCTCAGCAACGAGAAGCCTTCGGTAAGAAAATTTCCGAATTTCAGGCTATTCAATTCATGATCGCTGATATGGCTACAGCCAGAGATGCGGCTCGATTGCTAACTTACAAGGCCGCTGATTTATTCGATAAAGGGAAACCCTATACCAAGGAATCCTCTATGGCCAAACTCTTCGCTTCGGAAGCAGCCAATAAAATCGCCTATCAAGCTTTACAAATTCACGGAGGTTTTGGATACTCAAGAGAATTTTTGGTTGAGCAACTTTATAGAGATGCCAGGGTCTTTTCTATCTATGAAGGCACTTCTGAGATTCAACGTCTGGTCATCTCTCGATATATATTAGAAGAATGCTGAAAATAAAAAAGGGGACAGGCTACTTTTTCTATATTAGCTGGCCCCACGGATAAAGGAACAGGAAGCTTTTCCTGAAGGAAAAAGGACGATGAATAATCGTGGAAGGAACACAAGAAAAAGGGACCTGTCCCTTTTTTCTATAAACTCGGAAAAAGTAGCCTGGCCCCATTAACAGAAAATGGGGCCTGGCCCCATTTTTTACAAAATTAAGGTGAGATCATGTTAAAATCAATGCGAAGAAACGTAAAGAAGTTAGCTCCTACCCTATGGCTTGTTATTGCCGCTTTTATTATCACTATTTTTGCAGTATGGGGAGGAGCAGGCCGCTTGGGAGAAGCAAGAGCCGCAGGGGCCATTATCACCATAGGAAAAGAGAGAATTTCTGCCGATTTTTACTTCCAGAATCTAAGACAAAGGCTTGAGGGATTAAAAAGAGAGTTTAAAGAACTCGACAGTAAACTTATCCAGCAGCTCAATATTCCCCGACAAGTCCTCGAGCAGATAATCCAAGAAACCCTTCTCTTTCAAAAAGCTAAAGAATTAGGCATAGATGCTTCTTCGGAAGAGATTCGAGAAAAAATTATCGGCTATCCAGTTTTTCAAAGAGACGGAAAATTTGTTGGTTTTGAAGAATACAAGAGGATTCTGGAATGGAACCGAATCTCGATCACAGAATTTGAAGAGAGCCTCAGGAAAGAGGTCATCCTCAACAAAGTCATGAAAGTCCTCACAGCGGGAATAACCATTACTCCCGAAGAACTATGGGAAAGCTATAAGAACAAAAGTGAATCCGCCAAGATGGAATTTGCCATCCTTGAAACTGAAAAAATAGAACTTAAAGAGGAGCCTCTCTCGAGCGAAATTAAGGAATACTTTGAAGAGAACAAAGAAGAGTATAAAATCCCCGAGAGAAGAGAAGCTGCGTTTGTCTTTCTTAAAACCGAAGACTTAAAAGCAGAAATTGAACTGACTGATTCTGGCATAGAAAAATACTATAAAGAGAATGAATCACAGTTCAAAAATCCTGAAAGATTGAAAGTCAGTAGAATCTATCTCCCTTATGATGAGAAGGAAAAAGAGCTTATTTTAGCCGAGGCCCAAGGAATTTTAGAGAGGATTAAAAGCGGTGAAGATTTCGGTGATTTAGCAAAAAAGCATTCTAAAGACAACAAAGCAGCTAACGGCGGAGATTGGGGGCTTTATGAATGGCAAACATTATCCTCTCGGGAGAAGACAGAAATCGAGAATCTTTCTGAGGGGGAGGCGTCTGGCGCTTTAGAACTTGAAGAGGGGGTATCTATTCTTAAAGTCACAGAAAAAAAGCCTTCGAGGATAAAACCCCTTGAAGAAGTCAAAGAAAGAATAAAAAACACCATCAAAGACCAGAAAGCCAGAGAGCTGGCTGAGGAGAGAATTAACCGACTAGAAAAAAGGGCAAGAAAAGAGAAAAACCTTAGTGCAGAAGCTCCAATAATCGGGTTTGAATTAAAAAATACGGGTCTTCTCAAAAAGGGCGAAGCCATGGAGGACATTGACTCTGCCGGCACCATAAGCAACGCTCTTTTTGAACTCGAAGAGAAGGAAATATCTTCCCCTATCTACACCTACCAAGGAGTGGGAATTGCCCAACTCGAAAAAGTGGAAATTCCTCGCCAAGCTAACTTTGAAGAAGTGGAAGAGGAAGTCAAACAGGAATTCGAAACCATAAGAAAAAAAGAAAAGGCCTTGGAAAAAATGAAAAAAGTCCAGGTAGAACTCAAAGAGGCAAGCCTTGAAAGCCTGGCTGAAAAACATGGCCTTGAATACAACACTGCCGATGAACACAAGCGAGGACAGTATTTAAGCGTTATCGGAGAAAATGCGAAAATCGACGAGCTCGCTTTTTCTCTTCCATTAAACGAAAGTAGCGAACCTGTCGAGTTTGGGGAAGGCTATGCCCTGATTAAAATACTGGACAGGAAAGAAGTGACTCGAGAAGATCTTGAGAAAGATAAGGAAACTGAAAAGGAAAATCTACTCGGTGCAAAAAAGAACAAATTCTTTCAATCATATATGTCCAAATTAAGAGAAGAAAAGAAAGTTAAGATAAAATACGACCTTTTCCTTAAGATTAGCTCTGATGTCCTCTCCAGGTACACGAAAGAAGAATAAAAGGGTTAGGCTTTTTGAAGCTTTGAACCCAAGAATAATATATCTAAGATAAGGGCTTTTACTCTTTTCTCCAGGGCATCTCTAAATCTATCCACAGTTTCTGCAAATTCTCCCGCTAAATAATCAGTTATGTACATTGGCTCCCCAATTTTGACTTTTATCTTAGCAGGAACAAGAAAAGGAACCTGAGTTCCGAGCATGGCTATAGGAGTTACAGGAACAGAGATTCCTTCCTCCTTATACATATTATAGGAAAGGATAGAAGCTCCTCTCTTGAAATAACCCACGTAAGGATTGGGATTCTTTTTCATCACTCGGCCCAGACCTTGAAGTGTGATGATCGCTTTCCCTTTTTTTAGATATTCTTGACATTTCTCCATAGCCAGTCTCTTTCCATGGCTTAGATCTACAGGAATGGTGCCCACTTTAGCAATGTTTGACGATATATAGTTGACAGCAAGGGACTTTAGAGGGCTAAGGATAAAATCCAGCAAGAGACCGAAGTTCTTAAGATGGATCTTAAGATGATGTCTTATAAGGCGGTTAAATTCATCTCTATTGAATATCATCCTGTTGGCCGTAAAAAAACTCGGCCGAGGAATTATTTTTAATAAAGTGGCGATATCTTTAAACGTTCCGATATGATTGCCAACTATAATATTGGGTCCTCCTTTGACAAAATTCTCCTCTCCCATTATCTCAATTTTTTTGCCAAGAAGGGCAAGACTACTCGCTCCCTTAATTAGAGACTCTCTTCTTTTTAATTCTTCTTCGATGGTTGCCATTTCACTGATTCTTGATTCTTATTTTATACGAAATTAATGAAAAATTCAAAAAAGAGATTAGTTGAAAATGAAAAAAAATCATGATAATTTAGCCCTAAAAAATTATTCGAAAGCCTCTCTTAATAATCTTATAGAGAAGGAGGAAAAGATGATGTTCCTGATCAATCAAGGCCAGGTTTTTGCACCAGAACCTTTGGGTATAAAAGATATTTTAATAATGGGGGACAAAATAGGTGCCATAAAAGAACCAGGCCAGATAAAGATTGAAGGATTGGATGTTCAAGTAGTCAACGCCTCAAAAAAAATTGTTATGCCGGGATTTATCGATAGCCATGTTCATATATTGGGCGGAGGCGGAGAAGGTGGACCAGCTACAAGAGCACCCGAAATAGCTATAGAAGATATCGTCTCGAGCGGGGTCACAACTGTCATCGGCTGCCTGGGAACTGATGGAACAACACGGCATATGCAATCTCTAATGGCTAAAGCAAGAGGCCTTGATGCGGAGGGAATAACAACTTATATCTATTCCGGATCCTATCAAATTCCTGTCGTAACTCTCACAGGAAGTATTCGTTCTGATCTCATCCTCATCGACAAAGTAATCGGAGCAGGAGAAATAGCTATTTCTGATCACCGCTCTTCCCAGCCCACCTTTGCCGAAATTGCTCGTCTTGCAGCTGAATGCCGAGTCGGGGGAATGCTCGGAGGAAAAGCGGGGATTCTCCACCTCCATATGGGCGACGGGCCTCGTAAACTAGAGATGCTTTTCAAATTAATAAAAGAAACAGAAATACCACCCACTCAAGTCATTCCAACGCACGTCAACCGCAACCCTGAATTATTAAAGGATGCGATTGAGTTTATCCTTCAAGGTGGTTATATCGACCTTACGGCAGGAGCTGATCCTGAAGCTAATGATAATGGCGGAATCAGCATAGGAGAAGCAATCAAACTGTGCCTCAAAAAGCAGGCTCCCCTCACCCGTATTACAGTTAGTTCGGACAGCAACGGAAGCATGCCTGTGTTCGACAAAAAGGGAAACCTTGTCGGCCTGACTATAGCAACCGAGAAAAGCCTCCTAGAAAATTTCCGTTTTTTGTTGCGAAAAAAAATTCTGAAATCCCAAGATGCTCTGAAGCTCTTCTCTACTAACCCTGCCACATTCTACAAACTCATCCAAAAAGGAGAGATAAAAGCCGGAAGAGATGCCGATTTAATCTTATTCGATAAAGATTTTAATCTAACAGATTCTTTTGCGAGAGGAAAGATGATGATTTCCGATGGAAAACTCCTCGCAAAAGGAACATTCTCATAAGATTTTAGAACGCAAGAGTAAAGCGCAAATTTAAATTCGGATAAAAGGAAAAAATATGGAAAACGAAATAATAAATGAAACACGAAAGAACAAAGAGCCCGGCATTGTCATTGCCTTGATCCCTCTGATCGTTATGCTCCTTCTTTTTGGGATAGGCTATGGCGTTTATCAAATCCGGCCTCCTGTTCTCCTCATCACCGCTGCTTTTCTTACTGGGTTCATAGGGCTATTTCTTCGTTTCAAATGGCAGGTGATGCAAGAGGGAATCGTGGACAGCATCCACAAGGCCATGCCAGCCATCCTTATCATGCTCTGTGTCGGAATTCTGATCGGCTCCTGGATTGCTTCAGGTACAATTCCTATGATTATCTACTACGGGCTTAAACTCATATCCCCGAAATATTTCCTGGTGACAGCCTGTTTTGTCTGCTCGATCACTTCTTTGGCAACCGGAACATCCTGGGGCACTATCGGAACCTTGGGGGTTGCTTTTATTGGAATCGCAATGGGCTTAGGAATCCCCTTAGGACCGGCAGCTGGAGCGATCGTTGCCGGAGCATACTTTGGAGACAAAATGTCTCCATTTTCCGACGTTGCTAATCTGGCCCCTGTCACCGCGGGTTCGAACCTTTTTGACCATATCAAACACATGCTCTGGTCAGCGACTCCTGCATGGTTCATAGGATTAGTGATTTACTTCATAGTCGGACTCAGATACGGAGGAGGAGAAGTCGAATCCAAGGATATGGTCATTATCACTCAAACAATAAGGGATAACTTCAACTTCAATATCCTTCTCCTCCTTCCGATGGTAATCGTTTTTTACTTTGCCTTCACCAAAAAACCAACAATCCCCGGAATGCTTCTCTCCTCTTTTATAGCAGGAATCCTAGCCATCATTTTCCAGAAGGCCTCAATAACAGATGTTGCCACAGCCATGAATACTGGCTATGTAGCACAGACAGGAGTGGAAAGGGTGGATAAACTTATAACTCAAGGCGGAATGATGAGCATGATGGAAGTTCAACTTGTGGCCTTTACAGCCTTTAGCTTCGGCGGGATTATGCAGCGCACAGGGCTTCTCTCTGTAATTCTTGGTCGCGTGATGAGATTTACCGGGAAAGTTTGGAGTTTAGTGCTGACTACCATCGGCTCTTCAATTGTAGTAGCCTTGGCCACAGGAAGCTCGTACCTCTCTATGATTCTTCCCGGAGACCTCCTTTCTCCCGTTTATAAAAAAAGAGGACTGGCTGCGAAAAATTTATCACGGATTATCGAAGAAAGTGGTGCTATCATCGTTCCTCTTATTCCCTGGAGTATGGCTGGTGTTTACATCACAGGGGTACTTGGAGTTCCGACTCTCTCATATGCACCCTGGGCATTTATGAACTATGTATCTGTTGTGATTTTAGCCATTTATGGTTTTACTAAGTTCACTATGGCTCCAAAAATAAGGGATGACGAGACCCAAATCGGAAGCTGATATAGACTAGAAAAAATCAGGTGCGAGAATTTTTCGCGCTCTAATCTTCTTTTTCAAATTCAGTTAAGGCTTTCTTAAAGCCCTCTTCAGCCTTTTTCTTCTTTTTCTTCCCCAATTCTGCAGTTGCTTCAAATTTTCGCTCAAATTCACTTTTTCTCTTCTTTTCCTTTTCCAATAACTCTTCTAATGATTCTTTTTTCTTTGCTCCCCCCTTTTTAAATTGAATCACTTGTTGGGTAATAGGATCCGCCCAGAGAACGGATTGGCAACAAGGACAGATAAATTGAAACACCTGTTTTTTTCGCTTCTCTTCATCCATTTGATACAAACTTTATCAAAAAAATAAAACCTAGTCTAGAGGAGCAAGCATCTAATTTTCCGGGACGAGAAAGTAGTCATTCATGTTACAGAAGTATTTGAGGATGCTTTCTCTAAAGGGCGTTCTTACTTTTTATTTCGATTTTTTTCGGAACTTTTATATTGTGTTTCTTCATCAATTTAAAAAGCCCTTGCCTGCTTAAGCCTATTTCTTCTGCAGTCCTAGCTCTGTTGGAATTCCAACGGGCTAAAGCCTGGTTTAAAAATCTTTTCTCAAATTCGGCTCTTGCCTGGAAAAAGCCATAGGAGGACGTTGTAAAGCATTCCCTTTGAGGATTTATCTTTGGAGATAGACACTCTTCTTTGATAATATTATCTTCTCCAGCAAAGACTAAACATCTTTGAATTTCATTCTGAAGTTCTCTAACATTTCCCGGCCAAGTATAGTTCATCAACAACTCCAAAGCTCTGGGTGAAAAATATGCCCTTTCACGCTTCATCTCTGCGCAGTATTTCCCAAGAAAATGATTCAAGAAAAAAAGGAGGTCTTCCCTCCTTTCTCTGAGAGGAGGAAGTTCAACGGAAATAATCTTAAGGCGATAATACAAATCTTCACGAAAATTACCTCGCTCAATTTCTTTTTCAATATTCTTGTTAGTCGCACTTATGAACCTCACATTAATCAATCGTGGCTTATTTTCACCAATTCTTCTTATTTCTTTTTCCTGGAGAAGTCGAAGAAGCTTAGCTTGCAGATGAGGAGAAAGATCACCTATTTCATCCAAGAAAAAAGTCCCGCCATCTGCTTCTTCAATCAATCCAGGTTTATCTTTCACAGCCCCGCTGAAGGCTCCTTTCACATGTCCGAATAGTTCGCTCTCCAGCAGAAACTCAGGTATAGCTCCACAATTCACAGCGACAAACTTGCCATTTTTTCTTGGTCCATTCTGATGAATGGCCTTCGCCACTAGTTCCTTGCCTGTGCCACTCTCTCCCGATATAAATACAGGAGCATCGGTATTTTTTACCCTATCTATCAAATTGAGAATATAGCGAAAAGTTTTGCTCTGTCCTCCAAGAAAAGGCTTTGCCAGCTCAGCGCTCTTTTCTCTAATCTCTCGGAACTCTTCTCGATTCTTCAAAATCAGCTTTATAGGCTTTGAGATAGCAATCACAAGCTCTAAATTCTCCTTCGTATAGGGCCCAAAACCATTATTCCGCTCGAGATATATTGCACCTGCAGGCTTATTCTCGATGATAAGAGGAAGACAAAGTACATTCTTTAGGTTATTCCCGCTGTCTAGCAAGACAGAATCTTCTCCGAAATCATTTATGATGATGGGTTGTTTTTTCTCAAGGGCATTTTTAATTATATCTGTATTGATTTCATGGTTTTCTGAATGGGCGACCTCTCGTGACTCTTTAAAAATAACCTGATTCATTTTATTCATCATAAGAACTGTGATGCGTGCTGAAGGTATCTCCCCAATTATTAAATCTAGCAATTTGGGAAGGAGTGAATATGCTAAAGATAATTTCATATTTTTTTGGGCGCAGCTCATCTCTTAACTATCTGTCATAAACAAATTTCTCAAGTGCTCAACCTTTAAAGCCTAACTGTCAGTTTTATTTTCAGTAAGGATAACGATTTCTCCGGCAAGTTTTTCTCATGAGGTATCTTGTTGAGTAGCAGCTCTGTAATATTTGTGTCTATTAATTCCCCTTGTGATACACGACGCTAAGCACAATATAGAGAATGAATTATGGTTTTTGAAGGGAAGCAGATTGACTGTTTGCGTTATTTATGAAGTTTCTTTTCTATGATTTTTATCTTTCCATCTATATCTTTGTATTCAGGATTCCATTTTTTGATTTCACTATAGATAGCGAAAGCTTTTTCGTTCTCTTTCATTTCTTCATATATGGAACCCAATTCATATTTTAAAGCATAGAACCAATCAGATCCCTCTTCAGTAATTTTCAAAGCCTTCTCTAACCACTTAACAGCTTCCTTAGTATCCTTTTTCTGCCTATAACAATTGCTGATCACGGTATAACATTCCACAGTTCTGCTCTTGTCTTTGGAGGCAAGTTTAAATTCCTCTATGGCTTCGTCTAACAATCCCTGCTCCAAAAAAGCAATCCCTAAATTAAACCTAAAATAGGCCTTTTTCCCGAACAACTTGGTCTCTTCCACAGAGACTTTCTCGACCCGCTGCAGAATTTCATCCACCTTAGCCTGAGGAGAGGTTTGACTGATAGACTCAATTTTCTGATTAATCCTTTCATCATCTGGATAGCTTATCCTTAGATTCTCAAGAATTCTTCTTGCATTCCTCAACAAACCTTGTTCTACATATAAATCAGCCTGAGCTAAACTCATTTCTAACTTCTGCTCTGTTCCTTCCAAAAGATCTAACCTTCCATCCGCTTCCTTCTTCTCTTTGAGAGATATCTCCGCCTCTTTCTCTCTCTCAAGAATTTTCTCTACCGCCGTTGGCCCCATGGAAGGCTCTGCCGCTTCTTCCTCTTCTACTGGAGGAGTTTCTGCTTCTTTCGTTATTTCTACGGGCGGCTCTGCCTCCTTGGTTACTTCCAAAGGTGCTTCAGGCTCCTTTTCTTCACTCACAGGGACCTTCAACTCCTCAGCTTCTTTTTCCACTTGGGTAGGCTCTTCAACCTCTCTTAGTTTTTCTGGTTGTAAATCCTGCTCTTCTTCCTCCCCAGGTGATATCTCAGGCTCTTTTGGCTCTTCAGGAGGTATTTCCGTTTCTATCTCTTCAGCCGCAGGCGGCTCTACTTCTACCTTTTTCCCTAAACTTACCTCAGCTTCCTCCGGCTCGGCAAGAGTCTCCTCCGCTTCTCTCTTCGCTTCTTCCAATGATATCTCCGGCTCTCTCTCATCAACCACAGGTGACTCTGCTTCAAGCGTTTTTTCCAATCGTGCTTCTGCTTCTTTCGGCTCCACAAGAGGCTCTTCCGCTTCTTTCGTCTCACTTAAAGGCACCTCCGTCTCTTTGGCTTCTTCCAAAGGTATATCTGCTACTTTCTCTATTTCTGGAGGTCCAAATTTTTTTACGAGACGATTGTATTCATCGCTAATCTCATTATCTTTAGGACATAGCCTTACAAGCTCACTTAATACAGATAATGATTCCTTTCTCAAATCTTTTCTGTGGTATTCTTCAAGAATGACCCGATAAACAATCTCTAAGTTCTTTGCTTGATTATTTGATTTATAAATAGAAGCCAATCCCTCAAGAGTGGGAAGGTGAGCTTTCTTTGATGAGATAATAAGGCCGAGAAGGCCAATAGCTTTATCGAAACTTTGTTGCTGTATAAAATTATTAATCATAGGTTCGTAAAGTTCAAATGCTTGATCCAGGTTATCCCTTTGAATATTGATCTGCCCTAATTTGACTTTTGCGGTAATGTCCTTGGGCCGAAGAGATATAATCTTTGAAAATATCTCCTCAGCCTTTTCTAAATCCTGGTCCTCAAAATAAAGATTACCCTTTTGCCTCAGAGCTTTAACATTGTCTTTATCTTTTTTCAAAATATCATCTATAAGAGATAAAGCTTCTTTCTTTTCATCCCCTCTCTTGAGGAGATCAACCAAAATGGATAATGTTCTTTGATCATCTGGTTTAAGCTTTTTTGCCCGGTTAAGTAATTCTCGCGCATGTTTTAGGTCGTTACTACTAATCTTTATTTCAGCCGCCACGTTCAATTCTTCAACCGCCTGATCAGTTGATCCCTCCCTTGTGTACAGGTCAGCAAGGGCTAGCCTTGCGTCAGGATCTCTCCTGTCTAATTTTTTGAGTTTTTCGTACAAAAAGACAGCTCTTTTTGTTTGATTATCCCTCACTAAATCTTTTCCAGCTTTCAAATATTCTGCCTTTGCTTCGGATGGGAATCCTTGCCTGGCATAGAGATCACCCAATTTCATGGCTGCTTCAGTGTCTTTTGGATTTAATTTATTTATCTTCTTATAAACAGCCATTGCTTGCGAGTATAAGCCCCTTTCTTCATAATGACTGGCAACCTGGGCAAGCTCCTCCAGCGCCCTTCTTTTCTGATTCATTTTCAAATACAGGTTGCTGATGATATTCCGGATATTGACCTCTTGGGAATCCCCTGTCAACAATTTCTTGTATTCAGTTATCGCTTCTGTCAACTTTCCCTTCTTGACGTATTTCTCAGCAAGTTCCCTGGTTTTTCCTCTTGTGCCTTCTCTTGTTTTTCTGCTATCTTTGGTAGGAATCATCTCACTTATACCTTAAATTAAAAGTAAGCCTGTGATATAATGTTGGCCCCATCTTTTTTAATGCTTTGTAGTGTTCCCTTGTTCCATACCCTTTATTTTTGGAGAGGGCGTAGCCTTCATAAATTTTATCAAGGTGGATCATCATTTCATCTCTAAGAACCTTAGCCAATATGGAGGCAGCTGCAATTGAAATGCTTTTTCTGTCACCTTGGACGATACTCCTCTGTGGATAATTTACATCATTTAGCCTAAATCCGTCAACTAGAATAAAATCTGGAGCTAGCGGCATGCTTTCAACTGCTCTTCTCATTGCGCTGAGTGAAGCCCAGAATATATTTTTTTGATCAATCTCAAAATTTGTGGCCGAGCCTACCCCTACAGAGAATGCATTGGCTAAGATAGCTTCCGCCAGTCTCTTTCTTTTAGAGGGAGATATCACTTTAGAATCATCGATCTCTTCTATCCATCCTGATAAACGAGATCCAATCAGCAGAGGAGGAAGTATCACGGCTGCTGCCACCACAGGACCAAAAATAGCACCTCTTCCGGCCTCATCCACTCCTGCGATAGCTCTGAATCCTCTCTTTATGATTCTCTTCTCTATCTGAAAATCTGCCATTTTATAAAACCTATACCGAGCAGTATGCCAAAATCTACATCGGAAGTACCAGGGAAGGATGCTTTCTTTCCAAGGATAAAATCATGCTTGCCACTAATCCCAACCGCAAGTCAACCCTCTTCTTCCATAAGGAAAATAAGGATTATCGCTGATTTGCCCCATACAACAGTTAAAATCAATCTGTTCAGAATATCTTATCTATTTTTTTTCTTTTATCCTGGCTGCTTTGCCTTTGAGCTCACGGAGATAGTATAATTTCGCTCTTTTGACTTTTCCTTGCCTAACTGCTTCAATCTTTTTGATCATCTTGGAATGGAGAGGAAAGATTCTCTCTACTCCGATGCCGAAGGAGATCTTTCGAACAGTGAAAGTTGCCCCCAAGCCAGAACCTTTTTTGGAGATTACATCTCCACGAAAAACCTGAATTCTCTCTTTATCTCCTTCTCTTATGATGACATGGACTTTAACCGTATCTCCAACCTTAAAAGAATCTGAATCCTTTCTCAGAAGCTTTTCCTCGACTGAATTAATCAGGTTCATCGTTTTTTCCTTTCTTTTCTGTTTTTATCTCTTCCAGGATCTGTTTCTCCTCTGCTGATAATTTTCGACTCTCCAGAAGATCTGGTCTTTGCTGCCACGTCTTTTCTAAAGATTTTTTTCGCCTCCAAGAACTAATCTTACTGTGGTCTCCGGAGAATAGAACGTCGGGAACTTCCATGCCTCTAAAATTGCGAGGGCGCGTATATTGAGGAAATTCCAATAAGCCCTCATAAAAAGAATCGCTTTTAACTGATTCCACGTTTCCTACAACTTGAGGAATGAATCTCGAAATCCCGTCTACGACAACAATAGCTGCGGGCTCGCCTCCTGTGAGAATATAGTCTCCGATTGAAATCTCGCCCGTCACTAAATATTGAATCACTCTTTCGTCGACTCCTTCATAACGACCACAGATGAGAATGACTTGAGGATGTTGCGCTAATTCCTCAGCAAAACGAAAATCAAATTTCTTTCCTTGAGGAGAAAGAAGGTATACAGGTGTTTTCTCTTCCCGTTTAATTTTCTCTACAGCAGCAAAAATAGGCTCTGACTTAAGAACCATTCCCTGGCCACCACCGAAAGGACGATCATCTATCTGCTTGTGCTTATCGGAGGTGAAATCTCTCAGATTATGAATATGAACTTCTATTAATCCCTTATCCAGGGCCTTCTTTATAACTCCTTTGGAGAATACACTCCCGAACATATCGGGAAAGATAGTGATTATATCAAATCTCATCCAACTCTGAAAGACCCTCGGGCAGGTCGGCAACGATTTCCTTTCGCTTCAAGTTGACCTTTAAGCATATGGGCTTTGTGAAGGGTACAAGAATTTCTCTCTTTCCTTTCTTGACAACCAAAAGATCATTTTCTTTTATGCACAAAAGATCTTTAACTCTTCCGATTTTTTCTCCTTTTTTTGTGACAACAGAACACCCGATTATCTGGAAAAAATAGTATTTGCCTTTTTCTAGAGTTCGGAGGTCTTCTTCTGGGAGCAGGAGTTCCTGTCCCGTTAACTCACGAGCCAGAGGAAGAGAGTCAATTCCCTTCAGCTTGAGAATGTAGAACTCTTTATAAGGGCGGCAGGATTCAACTTGAAACTCTTCTAGAGCTCCCTCTTTTTCCAGAAATACCCTTGAAAAAAAAAGGCTTCAGAGGGTGCTCAGGATAGGGCTTAATCCTTAGTTCGCCCTTCTTTCCCTGGCTCCTTATAATTTTTCCTATGCTGACCAAGCTACCCTTTTTCGATTATTTCGAGATTGAATCTCCTTTTCAGTTTCATCCCAGCAGCACCAAGAATAATTCTTATGGCCCGTGCTGTTCTTCCCTGTTTGCCGATAACCTTGCCCAAATCGTCCGGAGCAACCTTGAGTTCCAGGATCGTGGTCTGTTCCCCCTCTAACTGGGAAACCTGCACCTTGTCCGGACTGTCAACTAATGATTTGGCAATCAATTCAACGAGTTCTTTCACTGTAACCTCCTTTAAGTTTAAGAATGTTGATTGGAAAGCTTCTCAGATTTGGAAACTTTATGTAAAAGAGATTGAACTGTTCTAGAAGCTTGAGCTCCTCTCTCCAGCCAATAATTCGCTTTTTCAATATCAACATTAATTTCAGGTGGTTCCTTTATAGGATCGTAATATCCAATAATCTCTTTGGCTTTACTTTCCCTCGGTCTTTCTGAATCGATAACAATGATTCGATAAAAAGGCCTTTTTTTCGCTCCAAGTCTCATAAGTCGTATTGAAATCATTTTCCGTTCATTATTATGTGACGCTATATATAAATAATGTATCTTTGATGGATCAAATACTTCCATCTAAGATAATGAGAGATAATATCTAAATTTTCCCTTTTAGTCAACTGACCCTAGAAAGAATTTTTTGAAAGGAAGATTTTTTCATCATTTTTCTCATTTCTATAAATTGCTTCAATAATTGATTCACCTCAGATACAGGCCTTCCGCTTCCCTTCGCAATTCTCATACGGCGGCTCCCGCTTATTATTTTTGGATTTTCCCTTTCTTCCAGAGTCATGGAGCTGATAATGGCTTCATAATGAAGAATTTTCTTGCCATCAATTTTCATCTTGGAGACATTCTTGAAAGGACCAGATTCAGGCAATAAACTCAAAATTTGGGAGAGCGATCCCATCTTTTTCATTTGAACCAGTTGTTTTTTAAAATCTTCTAGGCTGAATTCTTGCTTTCGGAGCTTGCGGGCAAGTGCTTCTGTTTCCTCTAAGCTAGCCTCCTTCTCTGCCTTTTCGACCAGACTCAAGATATCGCCCATCCCTAGAATCCGAGAAGCCATGCGGTCAGGATGGAAAACTTCGAGCTTATCGAATTTCTCCCCCACGCCGATAAATTTTATTGGCTTACCTGTCACTGACACTATTGACAAAGCTGCTCCTCCTCTTGCATCGCCATCAAGCTTGGTTAAAATAACTGAAGTCAATCCAATTTTTTCCTCAAAGATCTGGGAACTTTTAACTGCATCCTGACCTGTCATAGAATCTCCCACATAGATCACTTCTGTTGGCTTGAGAATATCTTTCACCATTCGAAGTTCCTTCATAAGGTCATCATCTACATGGAGTCTCCCTGCTGTATCAACGATGAGTGGGTCGAAACCTTTGTTTGTGGCAAACTTAAGGAGCTCTCTTAGAGCCTCCGGAGGAGAAGACATTTGTTCTTCTGTCATCTCATAGAAGGGAAGGTTGAGCATTTTAGCAATCATCTTCAATTGCTCTTGAGCAGCCGGCCTTTTCAGATCAAATGAGACAAGAAGAGGATTTTTTTTGAGATTCAAAACCCACTTGGCGAGCTTTCCGCAGGATGTCGTTTTTCCAGAACCTTGAAGCCCGATCAGCATGAAAATCGATGGTGGATGACTCGAAAATTCCAGCTTTTTTGCTTCCTGCCCTAAAATGGAAGTCAGTTCATCTCTTACTATCTTGATGACCTGCTGAGCAGGAGTAAGACTCGAGAGAACTTTCTCGTCCAGTGCTTTATTCCTGATTCTCTCTTCAAAATCTTTCACCACTCGATAGTTAACATCAGACTCAAGAAAGGTCAGACGAATCATCCTCAAGGCCTCAGCCATATTTTTCTCAGTGATCTTTCCTTCACCGCGGAGAAATTTCATGACCTTCTGGAGGCGATTCGATAATTGATCAAGCATATTCTTCCTCCGGACTCAAGCCGTAATATCGAGAAGAAAAATTCTTCGACTTTTGACTGTCCAGGCTCTCTCATAATAAGGTCTAACCCCAGTAAAGTCAACGGCATCAACGGGGTCAGACCTTTCAAACTCTTATAATTTGAATTTCTAAAAGAAAAAAGGAAAGAAATTATTTATTTAAAAAGATAAGTTAAAAAAATTAATATTATAAAAGTTTGAAAGATACGATCCCACTTGACATTTTTTTGTATTGTGATTAAGGTATTACTAATTTTTTTCAAGATAGCTATGAAGTGGATAGTGAGGTTTCCTTCTCATGCATCTTGAGGAGATGAAATGAGCTTGAAGATAGACTACAAAGAAATAAACAAGATCATACGTCTGATGGAAGAGAAAAACTTATCTCATTTTGAGCTGGAAGTGGAAGGCTTAAAGATCAAGATAGGCAGAAACCTCGCTTCAGCTTTGGCTTCAGAGCCCGCTCCTGTTCTCGAGGTATCGACAGATACACAAGAAAAATCAAACAATACGCCAGTTGAACCCATACCACAGGAAGGAAAGAATGATCTTTACTACATCACATCTCCGATGGTCGGGACTTTTTACAGCGCTCCGGACCCCTCTTCTCCTCCCTTTGTTGAGATTGGAGACTCAGTGAAGAAAAACCAAACTCTCTGTATTATAGAAGCGATGAAATTGATGAATGAAATTGAATCAGAGGTTGACGGCACGCTCATGAAAGTTTTTATTGAGAACGGAAAGCCTGTCGAATACGGGCAAAGATTGTTTGCAATCCAGCCACTCTCCTAATCCTAGATGTTTTCTAAAATCTTAATTGCAAACCGCGGGGAGATTGCCCTGCGCATTATCCGGGCCGCCCGAGAACTGGGCTTAAAAACTGTTGCCGTCTTCTCTGAACCAGACAAGAATTCTCTCCACACCATGCTTGCCGATGAAAAAATCTGCATAGGTCCGGCCAAAGCATCCGAAAGCTACCTCAACATTCCCAATCTTATTAGTGCTGCTGAGATTACTAAAGCGGATGCCATTCATCCTGGCTATGGATTCCTGGCGGAAAATCCTCGTTTCCCCGAAATCTGCGAAACCTCAGGCATAACTTTCATCGGGCCTCCCGGTTCTATCATGAGGCTCATGGGAGATAAAAACAGAGCTCGACAAGAGATGGAAAAAGCCAAGTTGCCGGTGATTCCTGGCGGCGATAATTCTACTGAAGACATATCTGAGGCCAAAAAAATCGCAAAAAAGATCGGCTACCCTATTATCCTCAAGGCAGCCGCCGGTGGTGGAGGAAAAGGCATGAGAGTCGTCCGATCTGCCTCTAATCTTGAAGAACAGTTTTCCATAGCCCAAAATGAGGCAAAAGCCGCCTTTGGTGACTCTTCTCTGTATCTGGAAAAATATTTGCACAAAGCCCGCCATATAGAAATTCAAGTTATAGGTGACACAAAGGGAAATGTTCTCGCCCTGGGAGAAAGAGAATGCTCAATCCAGAGAAAATACCAAAAACTGCTGGAAGAGACACCTTCCCCATTCATAGATGAAAAATTCCGGAAAAAGTTGATAAAAGCTGTCCACGATGCGGCCCATTTCATTGGCTATCAGAGTTTGGGGACATTTGAGTTCTTGGTGGATGATAGAAAAAAATACTATTTCATGGAAGCTAACACTCGAGTACAAGTAGAACATCCTATTACAGAAATGGTTTACGCTATCGACCTGATTAAAGAGCAAATCAAAATAGCCGCGGGTAATAAGCTCTCACTCTCCCCTGATTTGAGATTGAGCGGTCATAGTATTGAATGCCGGATAAATGCAGAAGACGCGGAAACGTTTATTCCTTCCCCCGGAAAAATCGACTTTTTGTCTTTTCCTGGCGGGGAAGGTATCCGGGTGGATTCCGCAGCTTATAACAACTGGCAAATTCCCCCTGACTACGACTCTCTTGTGGCTAAAATTGTGGCCAAGGCGCCAACAAGAGAAGAGGCTATCAAAAAAATGATAGTAGCTTTAGAGATGACAACCATTTCTGGCATAAAAACAAACATTCCTCTTCATTTGGCAATTCTTTCCAACTCGGATTTTATCAAAGGAGACTATGATATCCAGTTTATGGAAAAATTCCTCGACAAAATGAATTCGTCAAGGAAGAAGGGGTAAATAGATTATAACTTCAAACTCGCCAGAATTATCGCCGACGACATTCTCATTGATCCCCAAAAAAAGACGTCCGCTGATTGGCATCTTGACCTGATTTGCCGAACCTATATAAAACTTCTCAATGATCTCGTGGCGAATCTGTTCGCCAGTTTCCTCATCGACTTCAATAGAAATAAGCCAGACTACTTTCCCTATTAAAGCCCCTATATTTTTATCTGAAATTGGCTGCTGCATGGTTTTACGGTCCATGCCATCAGGTCCGCACCAAGCCATCGGGTTTCCCCTCTGCAGAGAAATTTGCTTCTGTGCGCTAAAATAAATTTTCTGATCTTCTTTCACTTCAAGACCGGTATCTGTCCAATCCACATTACCCAAAATAGTTACTTGGGCAACTTCCTTCCACTCTAAATCGGTGAGCGCCTCCTGTTCCTTGGCCAAAGCATCTTCCCTATCCATAAAAGAGTTTTCAACTGAAACACTGCTAGAGACTAAAAGAAAGAACAAAGAGGGAACAACCAGCAGTAACCAGCACGGGACAACAAACAAACTTCTTTTAGCTCCGGACCTTAGCAATGTTTTTTTCTTATTACTCATTTTATCCTTTTCTCGTTACCTATTTTATCTTTTTCGCTTTGGTTTGTATATTTTAATCAAATTTTCTGCCTTTGCTACTTATTCTTAACTTTCGCATTTTCCATTAGAAGAATATCCACCATCTGCTGGTGAATTAAACCGTTGGTCGCCAAAATTTCAGTGTCAAAAATGCTGAATTCGCCATTCTTAAAATCAGAAATTCGGGCTCCCCCTTCTTGGGCAATCAGAGCTCCTGCAGCCATATCCCAGGGCTGAAGCTTCAATTCCCAGAAGCCATCAAACCTACCGCAGGCTACGTAGCAGAGATCCATCGCCGCTGAGCCACAGCGTCGGACCCCCTGGACTCGAATCACGAAATTATTAAAATGGACGATGTTGTTCACTTCGCTCACCCGAATATCATAAGGAAATCCCGTGGCAATAAGACTCTTGTCCAATTCATCAACAGAAGAGACCTTAATCTCATTTCCGTTGAGAAACGCTCCTTCTCCCTTTACTGCCGAGAACATCTCTCCCCTCATGGGATCGTAAACTACTCCAAGAATGATCTCACCTTTCCTTTCTAAAGCTATCGATACACAAAAGATAGGAAAGTTATGAGCATAATTTGTCGTGCCATCAAGAGGATCAATTATCCACCTAAATCCTGCGCCTTCCTGTTTGCTCAGCCCTTCCTCAGCTAAAAAATCATGGCTAGGAAAACAGGATGAAAGATGCTTGAAAATTGCCTGCTGTGCTTGATTATCAAAATTCGTGACTAAATCTACAGTCCCTTTAAAAAAGATTTCGCTGGACTTATCGATATTTTCTCTGAGAAGGCGTCCGGCTTCTTGAGCAGCTTCCTTTGCAGCTTCTAAATATCTATCCATGTTCATGACTCTTCAATATTACCAACTCTCGAGTTTTCTATCAACCTCCACAGGACTAACTCTCCTAAACCTTTTGCCTTTTAAGTCGTATTATAATATGATATTGAGGCCTGAGAAGAAGAGGATATGAACAAAAAAAGAAGCTTCTTCAAGAGGAGAAAAAAAGCAATCATAATTTTTGCTATTATCATATTTATCGGGATTATAATCATCTTCAACCTCCAATCTCAAAGAGAAAAAAGCATAAAAGTGACCGTGGAGAAGGCTGAAAAGCATGACTTGACTTCGAAAATTTCGGCATCGGGAGAAGTCAAGCCCAAAAAAAATGTGAATATCAGTGCTCATATACCAGGAAGAATCGTAAAAATAGGAGTAGAAGAAGGTCAAAGAGTGAAGGCAGAAGATTTTCTCCTAAAACTTGACTCAACTCAATACGAGGCTAACGCTGACCGGGCCCAGGCTCTTATTCATTCTCATAGGGCTGACCTCATAAGGGCAGAAGCAGCACTGAAAAAAGATGAAAGTTTCTATAAGAGATACCAGAAACTTTTTGAGGAAGAACTTATCTCTGAAGAACAGCTGGAAGCAGCAAAAGCTCAATATGATATCTCCAAAGCACAGCAGCAAGCCATCCTTTATCAAATCGAGCAGGCCCAGGCATCTCTCGAAAGCGCCATGGATGACTTGAGCAAAACGGTCTACAACTCCCCGATTGATGGAATTATCACCAGCCTGCGAGTTGAAGAGGGGGAGATCGCTATGATCGGCACGATGAACAATCCCGGAACAATTCTGATGACAATAGCCGACCTTTCTGTGATGGAAGTCGAGGTTGAAGTTGATGAAACCGATGTAATTGGAGTCAAGATCAGACAGCAGGCTGAGGTAAGAGTCGATGCCTTCCCTGACCAAACCATCCAAGGAAAAGTGACTGAAATCGGAAGCTCTGCCCTTCAAAAAGTGACTTCATCTGAGGAATCTAAGGATTTTAAAGTTATCATAACTCTGGAAAATCCTCCAGAGAACCTTAAGCCTGGCCTCTCAGCCACAACAGATATCATCACCGCTGAAAAACAAGATGTCCTTGCTATCCCGATTTCTGCATTAGTTTTAAGAGAAAAAGAGAGCAAAGAAGAAGAAAAAAAAGATAAAAAGGATGAACAGGAAGAAGGAGTCTATGCCGTCGAGGAAAATCGGGCCAAATTTTTTCCCGTGGAAAAGGGAATCATGGGTGAGATGATGATAGAAATCACCACTGGGCTTGAAGAAGGACAAGATATTGTTGTCGGCCCTTACAGCGCACTCCGCCAGCTTAAAGATGATATACTGCTCAAAACAGAAGAAAAGAAAAAGGAAGAATAATGGAAAGCGCCAACAACATCATTATCTCCACAGAAAACCTCTGGAAAATATATCAATTGGGAAAGCAGGAAGTTAATGCCCTCCGCGAGGCGACATTCAATATTTCCCAAGGCGAATTTGTGGCCATCATGGGCCCCTCAGGTTCTGGAAAATCAACCCTGATGAACATACTGGGATGTCTCGATACTCCCACGAAGGGAAACTATTATTTAAGGGGAAAATTAGTCAGCACCTTAAATGATAATGAACTCGCTTACATCCGTAATAACGAGATCGGTTTTGTCTTTCAGGTCTTTAACCTCCTTGCTCGAGCCACAGCTTTCCACAATGTGGAGCTTCCCCTTATTTATAAAGGAGCCAAGAAGAAAGTAAGGGAAGAAAAGACACGTAAAGCGCTGGAAATGGTGGAGATGTCGGATAGAATGAATCATCGCCCTTCTGAACTCTCGGGAGGTGAAAGGCAGAGAGTGGCTATTGCCCGCGCTCTGGTCAATGAACCTTCTCTCCTCCTCGCGGATGAACCTACGGGTAATCTTGACTCCAAAACAGGGCTTGAAATCATAAACCTTTTCCGCAAAATACATTCGCAGGGAAACACGATTATTGTGGTCACCCATGAGAGAGAAATTGCCGATCACGCTCACCGGATTATATTCTTAAAAGATGGAAGGATTGTAAGAGAGGAGCGGAAAGGAGAATAATACATGAATATTTTCAATCGTCTCCAAGGAATATTCTTCAACCCGAAGCTAGCCATGAAAGCTATTTCCGAAAAGCCAATCTGGATCGATGCCCTGATTATTCTCCTCATCGCTTGGGCCCTTTTCAACTACATTACAGCTCCTCACCTTCAAAAAGATACCGTTCAACTTCTTGAAAGCAGCACCAAGCTAAGAGAAAGGATGGGGGAAGATAGATTTAAAGACATGATCGACCGCACAAAGAATCCTTCAACGGCCCGCATTCTTCTGAGTAACTTATTACAAAAACCAGCGACTCTAATCATCGGTTTTCTCTTCTCGAGCTTGATTATTCTTGCCATGAGCCGGATGTTTTCGACAGTAGGCAACTATAAACAGGTTCTCTCAGCCGTACTTCACGCAAATTTCATCGACAAAATCTTGGGTAATGCCCTGCGCTTAATCCTGATTCTCACCCGAAAATCTTTTATGCAGACCTCCACAAGCTTAGCCATCTTCTTCCCGAAGTTGGAGATAACTTCTCCCGCCTTTATTATCCTGAGCCAGGTTGACTTTTTCCAGCTCTGGCTTTTTGGAGTTCTCAGCTTTGGTCTTTCTTTTATCTTCAAGATTGAATTAAAGAAAGCCCTTATCTTATCTTACAGTTTTTGGTTTCTAAAAAGTCTCCTCTACATTGCGTATGGCCTGATTTCTATTCGGTTTATAGTATAAAGTCAAAAGAGGTTGGATACCCTAAGCGGAAAGATAGCGGCAGATTTTGTCCCACGTCCAAAAGAAGATTTCCCTAAAAAGTTAGTCGGAAACTTCGGGCACTAAACACCAACAAAAGCATGCCAAGGAGATAAGAAAAATTGATGGGATTGAGGAGAAAACAGATTCTCGCACTTCTGATATTTATAACTCTTCTTGTGCTTCTGCTGTTGATAAAAATTGGAATCTAAAACAAAAAACCTAATCATTATTCTAGGTCCCACTGGAGTTGGCAAAAGCTCCACGGCAGTTAAGCTGGCAAAAGAATTAAAGGGGGAAATAATAAATTGTGACTCCATGCAGGTCTATAAAAACTTTGATATCGGAACAGATAAAATTCTCCTTGAAAAAAGAGAAAATATCCCTCATCATCTCCTGGATGTTGTAAGCCCCTCGACCCAATTTACGGCAGCAGACTTCGCCCAGTTGGCTTTAAAAACTGCAAATGCTATCTTAAAGCGGAAAAAACTTCCTCTGATCGTAGGAGGAACCGGTTTATACTTAAAGGCTCTCCTCGACGGCCTTTTCCCAGGAGGAGTAAGTGATCCAAAGCTTCGCCAGAAACTGGAAAGCAAAGCCAAGAAGAAAGGGCTGGACACTTTAAGAAAGAAACTCAAGGAAGTAGACCCTGTCTATCATCAAAAGATCGGAGAGAAAGACAAAGTAAGGATAATACGAGCTTTAGAAGTCTTCTACTTAACTCAAAAGCCTTTATCCGAGCAATTCTTGAACACCAAATCTTATGTTAAAGATTTTAATATAATAAAAATTGGGTTAAAATTAGAAAGAAAGGAACTCTACAGAAGAATTGAAGAAAGAGTAGATAAAATGTTCGAAAGTGGTATAACAAAGGAAGTGGAAGAACTTCTCCAAAAGGGAGTCGAAGAAAATTCTCCTCCCTTCCGTGCTCTTGGGTACAAATATGTCTTAAAACTTCTCAAAAAAGAAATTCCTCTGGAGGAAGCCCTCGCGTTGACCAAAAGAGACACACGCCGCTATGCAAAAAGACAGATGACATGGTTCAGGAAAATGGAGGGAATCATGTGGCTTTCTCCCCATGACTTCCCTTCGATTCTGGAATATGCTAAGAGCAACTTAAGCTAAAAATGGAAAAAGCCATCCTCGTCCATCTCGCTACGAATAAAAAAGAAAAAGCGGAAGCGGAAGAATCCATGCGAGAACTGAAAGGACTAGCCCGAACAGCCGGAGCTGAAGTAGCTGGAGAAATATTCCAATTCCGGCCCGAGATCAGTCCAAAATACCTTATAGGAGAAGGAAAAGTATCAGAAATTATTCGCTCGAAAGAAGATATTGAGGCCAATCTTATCATCTTCGACCATAACCTTAGCCCAATCCAGCAGCAAAACCTAGAAGACGAGATTCAGACTAAGGTCATAGATAGAACCCAGCTGATCCTTGACATATTCGCTCAACGAGCCAGAAGCAAGGAGGGAAAACTTCAGGTAGAGCTTGCTCAGCTCAATTATCTCCTTCCGCGTTTACTGGGTAAGGGAGAAGCCCTCTCCCGTTTAGGAGGGGGGATTGGCACCCGTGGCCCTGGGGAGAAAAAACTCGAAGAAGACAGGCGGAGAATTCAGGATAGAATCTCCAAGATAAAAAAGGAAATGGTTAATCTCCAAAGACGGCGGGCCAGCCAAAGAAAAAGCAGAAAAAAAAGTCCGGTGCCGGTTGTCTCGCTTGTGGGATACACGAATGCAGGAAAATCTACATTATTCAATTGCCTCTCCAGGGAGAAGATGTTTACCTCTCCCCAGCTCTTCGCAACTCTTGACCCGATCCTGCGCCGGGTGAGTTTCTCGGACGGCCTTTATTTTTTCTTGAGTGATACGGTCGGGTTCATCAAAAAAATCCCTGTTGAGCTTATAACATCCTTCAAGGCTACCTTAGAAGAGCTGAAGGAAGCTGATTGCATTCTCCATATTATTGATATGACTTCAGCTAACTATGAAAGTCAGGTCGAAGCAGTAGAGAAGACTCTATCCGAGATAGGTGTTCACGACCTACCTATTATCAAAGTTTTTAACAAAGTCGATCTTTTGCCCAACCATGAAGAGCTTCTCAAGAAAAATAAAAGCTCTGACGGCCCCATCGTCTACTTATCAGCAAAAACAGGGGATGGAGTCCAAAGCCTGAAAGAATACCTCAGGTCTTTACTCTTTAAAAACCTGGAATTATTTTATCTGCGTATCCCTAAATCAAAAAGTGAATTAATTAATTCTTTTTCGAATTGGACTATGATATTAAAAAGAAGAGAAAACGGCGATTTTTTTGAGTTGAAGATCATGGCTGATCCGCGCTCTATTCTGAATTACTCGCCTTATATAAAAAGAGGAGAAAAAAATTGGTGAAAAAAGCATTCAAGATTTTTTTACTTTTTATATTCTTTTGGTCTTGTGCAACCTACCAGTCTGCCCCTCCCTCTCTTTATATTGAAAGCCTTCCTGCTTCCATAGTGGCAGAATTTTCACTTGAGGAGAGAATTCTTGCTGAAGAAGTGTGGGCAACTTTGAACCGAGGGGAAGGGAAAAGAGCCGAACAAAAGATCTCCAAGCTGGAAGCTCAACATCCAATCTATAACGTAGGTTTAGCCTATGCTTATTTTCTGCAAAACAGACTTCAGAGGGCTGAAGAAACCTTTAAAGCAGCCCTTAAAGATCTTCCTGACCTTGTTCTTATTCATTCAGGCCTGGCCCAGATTTACAAAAGCAAAGGACGGGATGAACGGGCATTTGCTGAATATAGGGAAATTCTCAAAAGAGAACCTGAGCATCCCTGGGCTAAGCAGCAATATGAAGTCCTTAAAAACAAAAAATACGAGGAATCTTTGTTGGAGGCAAAAGCAGCCATAGCTGCTGGGGATACTGAAGGAAGTAAAGAAGCCTACCTAAAAGCTCTGTATTACGCTCCTCAATCTACAGAAGCCCATATTGTTCTTGCTGACATCTACAAAAAGGAGAACAAACTTCAAAATGCCTTGGTTCACCTCCAAGCTGCAAGCTCGAACGAGCCAGAGAACGCTGGGATAATAAGAGATTACGCAGAGGCACTTTACTTGGCAGCTCAGTATACAAAAAGTCTTGAAATCTATGAAAAACTGAGTGAATTAGAGCCGGAAAACAGAGAAATACAGGGCCGAATCCAAGGCATCAAGAACAGGTTAGGGATTTATGAACTTCCGACAAGGTATAATTCTATCGCCTCATCAGAGGCTGTCTCTAAAGAGGAAATAGCTGCTCTGCTTGCGGTCAAGTTCAAAGGAATACTTGATGAGGTACCGGGTACACCCCCTATTATAATCGATATAGCAACGTCTTGGGCATCACAATTCATCCTTCAAGTGACTTCCTTGGGTATCCTGGATATCTATCCCAATCACACTTTTCAACCGAAAAAAATTGTTACCAGGGCTGAGATGGCAGAGATTCTCCTTCGTTTAATTGACTATTTGAAAAAGAAAGGATACAAGTTTATCCAGCAGATCCCACAAGAAAAAATCCAGATCTCTGATGTTGCCTCCCACAACTACTATCATAAAGCGATTACTAAGATTCTTTCCTATAATATCATGGACCTCTCCTTGGAGAGAGAGTTCAATCCAGATCTTCCAGTTTCAGGCCAAGAATCCATAAGACTCTTGGATATTATCTTGGCTTTGACTAAATAAACCACGTTTTTAATGTACTGAAAATCACCAGAAAATGAGGAATGAAGAGAAAAATAGTTACTTAAACCTTCCCAATATTCTCAGTCTCTTAAGGATTCTTCTCATCCCTGTCTTTGTGGTTTTAATGACCCAGCATAAGATTGTGGCAGCAACTGCTGTCTTCTTCTTTGCAGGTTTCACAGACGTCTTGGATGGCTTCGCAGCTCGACTCTTGCATCAAAAAACAAAAATTGGCGCCTTGCTTGATCCTGCGGGAGACAAATTACTCATGACCTCTGCCTTCATCGTTCTGGCCGTTCCTTCTCTCAATTCTCCCCACATCATCCCTGTTTGGCTCACCATTGTTGTTATCAGCCGAGACCTGTTCATAGTCTCGAGTGCTTTTGCCCTGTATAAACTACGAGGTCAAAAAAGCTTTCCTCCCTCCATCTGGGGCAAATCAAGCACGGTCTGTCAGTTTGCGGTTTTAATCCTGGTTCTTTTATTCAACTCTTTTCAAATATCGTTCCCCTACTTAAGCGTGCTATATTTTTTGACTCTTGCGCTCACTCTTCTTTCGGGAGTGCATTATTCCTATATTGGTTTCAGAATTATTTCCCTTCCCAGGAAAAGCTAAATCCTGCCTTAAGTTTTTCTTGCTACAATCTTTTTATTAATAATATTCGGGGACGATTGATTACTTCCGCATCGAAAAAAATGGGGACAGGCCCCTTTTTTGAAAGAAAGAGGACATTCTTAACCTGCGGATAGAACACCAGAAAACGGGTCCTATCTCCTTTTTTCGAAAGGCTTGCTTCTTGTTTTGGGGGGTGCTATTATTTTCTGAATAAGGAGAATCCCATGACAAATATGGAAAAGATTGCAAAGAGAATCGACAGTTACCGCAACGAAATGATAGATATGCAGATAAAACTTTGTGCTAAACCGTCAATCTCCCCTGCGAGCGGAGGAGAAGGGGAAGTTGAAAAGGCAGAGATACTGATTGATTTCTTGAAGAAAAACGAATTTAGCGATATCGAGCTTATCAAGGCTCCTGATTTGGATGCTCCTGCTGGATATCGCCCGAATATTCTAGCCTTTTTCAGAGGGAAAAGCTCTTCTAAGACTATATGGATAATGACACACATGGACGTTGTTCCTCCCGGAGAATTGGCTCAATGGCGAGGGGATCCGTTCAAGGCCTGGGTTGAAGAAGGAAAAATATATGGACGGGGAGTTGAAGACAACCAGCAGGATTTGGTTGCCTCTCTTTATGCCATTAAGGCATTTCATCAGGAAGGCATTAAACCCAACTATGATATAGGCATTGCCTTAGTAGCAGATGAGGAGACTGGGAGCGAGAAAGGCATTGAGTATGTTCTAAATCACACAGAAGCTTTTCGAAAGCAAGACTTGATCATTGTTCCAGATGCCGGAAACGAAGACGGAACTATGATCGAAGTCGCCGAAAAAAGCCTTCTCTGGCTTAAATTTAAGACTTTAGGTAAGCAGGCCCATGGTTCTACTCCAGAAAAAGGAATTAATAGCTTCAAGGCCGCCTCATTTCTGGTCACTGAGTTAAACAAACTCTACAAGATTTTCCCAGACAAAGATCCGCTGTTTGATCCCCCAATCTCTACCTTTGAACCAACCAAGAAAGAATCTAATGTTCCCAATATCAATACAATACCCGGGGAAGACATTTTTTATATGGACAGCCGTATCTTGCCAAGATATAAGATCGAAGAAGTCGAAGAAAATATCAAGAAAATGATTGATAAGATCGAAAATGAATTTAAAGTAAAAATAACATTAGAAAAGGCTCAGAAAGCTCCTGCTGCCCCTCCGACTTCAGCAGATGCTCCAGTAGCCCAAGCCCTAAAGCGAGCGATAAAAGCAATCTATGGGAAAGAAGGAAAGGCCACCGGGATTGGAGGAGGTACGGTAGCAGCTCTCTTCAGAAGAGAAAACTTCAGCGCTGCCTGCTGGGCTAAAATCGATGAAACTGCACATCAGCCAAACGAATACTGCATTATAGATAATATGATGGGAGACGCAAAAGTATTCGCCCACATTTTTCTACAAGAATAAATATTGTGCAAAAAGTTGCTCCCGGCAGCAAAGGAGGGCAAAAATTGAATAAATACATACTCGTTCTCACAACAGTTCCCGATGAAAAAACCGGCCATTCAATAGCCAAGGAGTTAGTAAAGGAAAGGCTGTCTGCCTGCGTGACAGTCTCAGCAGCTTCGCAATCCTTTTATTGGTGGCAGGGTAAAATATCAGAAGAAAAAGAGCACATTCTCTTCATTAAAACCAAAGCCGCCCTCTTCAAAGAGCTCGAAAAAAAGATCGAAGAAATTCATCCGTATGAGGTCCCAGAAATAATCGCACTGCCCTTCTTCCAAGGTTCTGCTAAATACTTGAATTGGATAGAAAAAGAAACAAAAGATTAAGAATATTTTCTCTGGATGCTTTGGGCAACTTTTACCGTATTAAGATGGACGGAGACGGTGTCCTTTACCAAGGATGCATAGCCTCCAGCAAAAAGAATAGCCACTGGAATACGAAGCTTGCGGGCTTCCTCAATCACAATCCTGTCTCGCTCTTTGAGGCCTTCCATGGTCAACTTCAAGCCTCCTAACCGATCTTTTTCATAAGGATCTGCCCCTGCAAGGTAATAGATCAAATCAGGTTGAAATTCCTGATAGAGACGGGGAAAGTTAGAACTGAGCTTTGATAGATATTTTTCGTCTCCATCCCCGGTCCACAGGCCTACATCCACAGAGCTTGAAGGTTTATGAGCAGGATAATTATCCATTTGGTGTATAGAAAAAGTGAAGGCATAATCTTTTTTGGCAAAAATAAAAGCAGTTCCATTCCCCTGATGGAGGTCACAATCAACCACCATAGCCCTCTCGATCTTCCTTTTCTCTTTCATTTTCTCTAAAGAAACTGCCACATCATTCAAAGCACAAAAACCCTCCCCATGGTCTGGAAAAGCATGATGAAATCCTCCTCCAATATGTACGGCCAGCCCATCTTCTAATGCTCTTTCAGCAACAAGAATTGTCCCTCCTACAAACAACAAAGCAAATTTCAAAAGTTCGGGAGAATAGGGAAGTTCCATGGTCAATATCTCAGAAAGAGAAAGATCTCCGGTTCTCAATTTCTTCAGGTACTTTTGAGTATGAACCAGAAGGAGATCTTCCTCGCTGGCGAGCTGAGGTGAGAGAAAATTTTCTTTTTTTGCGCCCCGACGAACAAGGGCTTCGTAGATGAGCTTGTACTTCACAACCGGAAAAACATGTTCACCAAGGTCAGCCCAATAATTATCACTGTAGATAAACTTGAAAGGAAATATTTGCTTTCTCAAGCCCCGCAGTATTTTTTTCAGGGGAGACATGATTTAATACATATCAAAATAATTCTGAGCACACAATACTTATTTATTTCCCAATTATTTCTTGAAGTTTATCTAAAAATGAATTAGTTTTTATGAAAGTCTTATTTAAGACTCTCCAGTTTGGAACGTATCATAAATGGGTTTAAAGAAATTCGTTATCAGCCTAGCCCCAACTCCTCTGGTCAAGCTCTTTGCCAGCCCTTACGTGGCAGGTGACAGCATTAAAGCAGCAGTTAATACCGCCCAAAAGTTATGGGAAGAGAGACGCGTCTGCTCCACCATTGACCTGCTGGGCGAGGAGCTGAAAAGCGATGAGGAAGTCCAGTACTCTGTCGATGTCTACGAAAGACTCATCGATGCCCTGGGTAGCCAGGATTATGCAACCCTATCCTTAAAGCCCACTCAGCTGGGAAGCCATCGCGGGACAGAGAACTGTCAAAAAGTCATCGGGCGAATCGTCCGACAAGCAGAGCAGAATAACATAAACGTTACCTTAGATATGGAGGATCATTCCTTTACTGATATGACTCTGGATATCTTCCGTGCTTTGAATAAGGACCATCCGACTTTTGGGACAGTGCTGCAATCCCGTCTTTTTCGCACAGATGATGACATAATGTCCTTAAAGAATTTGAACGCCCGCATCCGTATTTGCATCGGAATCTACAATGAACCAAAGGAAATAGCCATGCAGAGCAAGCCCGAAATGAAGAACAAGATGCTTCAGCAGGTTGAGCTTCTGTTCAAGGAAGGTCATTACCCTGAGATCGCCACTCACGATGAAGCCGTTATAAATGAAGCCATCAACATTGCCGAAAAGCTGAATATGAAAAAAGATCAATACGAAGTTCAGATGCTTATGGGCGTTCCCAAGCAAGCTTTCCAAGATAAGCTCATTCAAAACGGCATCCTTGTCCGCCTCTATGTTCCGTTCGCCGAAAAGTGGAAATATGCCACAGCCTACTGTAAAAGAAGACTGGCTGCTAACCCAGCAATGGCTGCTTACATTTTGAAGAATATTTTGCATAAGATAGCTGGAAGGCATTAGCGATTTCGTCTCAAAAGAAAATAGTCTAGGAAAGCGTCAGTTTTCTGTTTTATAGATATATCTTTTTGCTCGGATCCGAAAGGAAATTCCGTCTAAAATATTAAGATTCCCGACTACCCGCGACAAACTATCAGGAGTTTTTGTCTTTCTCCATCAAAGTAACTTGAGCTGCGGCCAGACGAGCAATCGGGACCTGATAGGCAGAACAACTCACATAAGTGAGTCCGATCTTATGGCAGAAGAAAATAGAGCGCGGGTCTCCTCCATGAACACCACATATGCCGATCTTTAAGTCGGGCCTTGTCTTTCGTCCCTTCTCAACAGCTATTTTCATGATCTCACCCACTCCTTCAATATCCACAGTCTCAAATGGATTACTCTTCCAGATCCCAAGAGCCAGATAATGTGCAAGAAATCCAGCTCCATCATCGCGGGAAAGTCCATAAATCGTCTGTGTAAGGTCATTGGTTCCAAACGAGAAGAATTCAGCTTCTTCTGCAATTTCATCTGCAGTAATGGCAGCTCTTGGAATTTCAATCATCGTTCCTACTGCATACTCTATCTTAACCTTATTTTTCTCCATCACTTCTTCGGCTACCCGCAGGGTAATTTTTTTCTGGTTGGCAAGCTCTTCCTTTGTCCCTACAAGAGGAATCATTATTTCTGGATATACTTTTTGCCTTTCCTTTGCCAATTGGCAAACAGCTTCAAAAATGGCGGTAACCTGCATCTCGATAATCTCAGGATAAGAAATTCCCAAACGGCAACCTCGATGTCCAAGCATGGGATTGAACTCAGATAGGGCTTTAACACGCTCCAGCAATTTCTCCAATTCTTGGACTTTCTTCTCTTTCTCTTTGCTCTTACTGGCTTTCAAAACTGCCATCTCAACCATAAGATCTTCTTTACGCGGTAAAAATTCATGAAGAGGGGGATCAAGCGTACGAATGGTTACGGGATGGCCCCTCATCTCTCTGAATAAGCCGTAAAAATCTTTCTTCTGGAACGGTAAAAGCTTGCTTAAGGCTTTTTTTCTTTCCTCCTCGGTTTCAGAGAGGATCATTTCTTTGATAAACGGAAGCCGTTCCTTAGCAAAAAACATATGCTCAGTCCGGGCCAAACCGACACCCTCTGCTCCAAAAGCAAGGGCTATCTTGGCATCCTCAGGCGTATCTGTGTTAGCTCGAACTTTCAATTTTTTTACCTTATCAGCCCAAAAGAGCAGCTTTGTAAAATGCTGGTAAATCTCAGATTCCTCAGGCTTCCTCTCTCCCCGGATGACCTGGATTATTTCAGAAGGCTGGGTCGGTATCTCGCCGTGAAGAACTTCTCCTGAAGTTCCATCAATTGAAATCCAGTCCCCTTCTTTGACTTTCGTTTTGCCCACATTAAAGTATCTTTTTTCTTCCTCTGGTTTTATCTCTCCGCATCCAACCACTGATGGTTTTCCCATCTGCCTTCCCACAACAGCTGCATGTGAAGTCATGCCGCCTGTTGCAGTCAGGATACCTTGAGACGCACTCATTCCATGAATATCGTCAGGAGATGTCTCCTCCCTGACTAAAATGACCTTTTTACCGTCTCTTTTCCAGGCGACAGCCTCGTCGGCTGTAAACACTACTTGCCCTGCGGCTGCACCAGGGGAAGCGGCCAGCCCGCTGGCAAGAACTTGATGTTTTCCCTTTTCTGCTGGATCAAATACAGGATGGAGAAGCTGGTTCAAAGCTTCAGGCTCGACCATCATAAGAGCTTCCTCTTTACTAACCAATCCTTCTTCCACCATATCTACAGCAATCTTTACTGCTGCCATCCCTGTTCTTTTGCCGGATCTTGTCTGCAGCATGTAAAGCTTTTCCTCCTGGATCGTGAACTCAAAATCCTGCACATCTCGGTAGTGCTTCTCCAATCTGTTGGTAATTTCTCTTAACTCTTTGTAGGCCGGGGCCATCTCGTTCTCTAGGGATTCAAGGGGGGTAGGAGTCCGAACGCCTGCTACAACATCCTCACCTTGAGCATTAAACAGATATTCGCCATACAGCTTCTTTTCTCCGGTAGCAGGGTCTCTAGTGAAGCCAACTCCAGTGGCAGATTTCTCTCCGATGTTTCCAAAGACCATATGTTGGACATTGACTGCTGTGCCCAAGTCATCTGGGATGTAATTCAAACGACGGTAGGTCTTGGCTCGTGGATTATTCCATGACTCAAATACAGCGGAGATGGCCATCAGCAACTGTTGTATGACATCTTGGGGAAATTCTTTTCCCGTATCTTTCTTTATTAGATTTTTATAATCAGAGATAAGCCCTTCAAGGACGTCCTCAGACATTTCAAAATCGTGGATTATCTTCTTTTCTCTTTTTTTCTTTTTTAAGATTTCTTCGAATTTTTTTTTGGGAATTCCCAAGACCACATCCCCAAACATATGTATCAACCGGCGATAACAATCCAGGGCAAATCTTTTGTTTCCACTCTTTTTGGCCAAAGGTTCAAATGTCTTGTCATTCAAACCTAGGTTCAAAACTGTATCCATCATGCCGGGCATGGAAAACTTCGCTCCTGACCGGACAGAAACTAGAAGCGGATTATCTTTCCCTCCGAATTTTTGCCCCGTAATCTCTTCCAATTTTTTTAGATTAAGAAGAATTTCTTCCTCAACTTCAAACGGAATCTTATTCCCCAGCTTAGCAAAGGAGTTACAGACTTCTGTAGAAACAGTGAAGCCAGCGGGAACCGGAAGGCCTATTCCTGCCATCTCAGCCAGATTCGCTCCCTTCCCTCCAAGGATATCTTTCATATCTTTGTCGCCTTCCGTTTTGCCTTTTCCGAAAAAGTACACATATTTTTTTGTCATCTCTTTACTCCTCGCAGGATTAGCATAAGAATATACATGTAACTCCTATGGATTAAAGTTGTCAAGCTGGAAATGGACCTTAATTAAGTTGGCAGAGTTGGGTAAGGGTAGAGTCAGGCCTTGCCACCGGAAATGGAAATTCTTCTACCTCTAGTTATCCAGCCATCTCCATGATAAGGCCTGACCCCAATTATTCTCGATCTGCCTTGTGAGAAAAAAATATATTTAGAGAAAAAAAGAGCAAAACGCTGTCTGTCAGTATCAGTTTATAATCCACTTTTCCACTGAGACTGCCAAAGCAGCCGCAGTCGATATCTATCCCTCTTATAATCGTGACAGTGATCAGGACTAGAAAAACTACCAGAAAACCTGAAAGCAGAAGCGCGCTGGAGTACCTGAATATCCCCGAGATTAAAGATAATCCGCAGATAACCTCTATCCATGGCAAGACAAGTGCCAGGAAAAAGGAGGCTCCTTCGGGAAAAACTCTATAGTTGGCGATGTTCTGGGCAAATCCAAGGGGGTCGATTATCTTCGAAACTCCAGCCCAAATGAACATTCCGCCCACAACAAGCCGAAAAGCAATAAGGATGTATTTATTACGGATCATTTTTCCGAAGATACAGGCAGCCCTCCCTCTGTCCACTCAACCCAGCCGCCAAAGAAGATCCTGATATCTAAAAGGCCCTTTTTGTGAAGAACTTTAGCTAATTCTACACTCGAATTACATTCACTCCCATCACAGTAAACGACTACCGTTTCTTCAGGCGGGAGAAAAATCAGGTCCAAAGCTTTTTCCTTCTTGTATTCCTCGAACGGAATGTTCACAGCTCCCATGATGTGTCCTTCTTGGAAAGTCTCTTTAGGCCGGCTGTCGATAAAAAGGGCATTCCTCTCTAAAAAAAGCTCTTCTGCTTCTCCCAGTGTGATGAACATGATCGAAGTATATTCATCTAAAGAAATAAATCCGAATCTAAAATCTCCAAGAAAGTACTTTTGTAGCAAAGAGAAATTTATTCCAAGTCCTATGATTATGCCCAAAAACAGGATGAGGGCAATCTGCAGAAGAAGCTTTTTTAGTGTCATTATGAAAAAATACTCAGGTACTTATTGAGTCCCTCCTTAAAGACGACGATAGCTCGCCTTAAATCTTCCTCCTTGAGCACATAGGCTATTCGTACTTCATCCTTGCCTTTATCAGGCGAACAGTAGAATCCCTGGGCTGGAGCAACCATAACCGTTTCTTTTTCAAGATGGAAATCTTGAAGCATCCAGAGAACAAAATGCTCAGCATCTTTTACGGGAAGTTTCACTATAATATAAAAAGCGCCCTGAGGTTTTTGGATTACGATTCCGGGGATGTCTTTCAATCCTTCATACAAAACATCTCTCCTTCTTTGGTACTCTTCCCTAACTGGCTTGAAATAATCTAAACCCATACGGTAAGCAGCAAGAGCAGCTTTCTGTTCCACAGTAGCAGGACAAAGCCTTGCTTGAGCAAACTTTAGGAGCGATTGATACAACTCCTCGTTCCGTGTAACCACTGCCCCTACCCGCGCTCCACAACAAGAAAAGCGCTTGGAGATACTATCCACCACAATAACTTTGTCCTTTGCTTCTTCGTATTCGAGGAGGCTCTTGTGTGTTCCGCCGTCATAAACAAACTCTTTGTAAACTTCATCCCCGATCAAAAAGAGATCATGTTTTTTGACGATAGAAATAACTCGTTCCAGTTCTTCAGGAGTATACACGGTCCCGGTCGGATTATTCGGAGAGCAGAGAAGGATCGCCCTTGTCTTTGGCGTTATCCTGGCTTCTATTTCTTCGGCAGGAGGAAGACGGAAGCCGTCCTCGACACGCAAAGTCAAGGGAGAAATTTTTACGTTTGCGTAGCTTGCATAACCGTTGTAGTTTGTATAGAAAGGCTCAGGAATTATAATCTCATCACCAGGGTCGGCCACAACACAGAAAGAGAAATGAATGGCCTCAGAGCCGCCTAAGGTGATAATCACATTCTCTGCCGAAAGAGGAATTTCATAAGAGACGAAATAATCAGCAATAGCCTGTCTGAGCTCCAGGAATCCCTGGGCAGGGCCGTAGCTTAGGAC
This sequence comes from Candidatus Aminicenantota bacterium, assembly GCA_011772475.1. Taxonomy (GTDB): domain Bacteria; phylum Acidobacteriota; class Aminicenantia; order Aminicenantales; family Aminicenantaceae; genus SOIV01. The sequence goes on from WVZK01000185.1 coordinate 117,822, forward strand.
CTTCTCGTCAAAGCTATGAAAAGCATCCAGCACAGGTTGAGGAGTTGGAATATCGGGTTGTCCGATGTTTATAAAATAAACATGAATTCCCCGCTCTTGCGCCTTATCCGCATAAGGCTTAAGCTTCCTTATGGGAGAAGGCTGGATTTTTTGACCCCTTCTTGAAATATCCATCTACCGTTCCTCCCAAAATATGTGAGAAAGGGGAGATTTGATTATCGGCGAAACCGAATATGGTTGTCAAAGTTTTTATTGCCTAGGGCGGGAGATTCACTATAAAACTGAAACTATGACATTGGATTAACTTGAGAAGGCATATAAAAAGAATCGCCCTTAAATAGAAAGCAAAAACGGATTGATTTGCGATTTAACTGGCCTGGATTTCTTTGTGATAAAAGCAACAGAAGGGATTTTTATCAGCCGACATAAATAAATTCAAAAAATTACTGACTCATCAACCTAGTCAGCCTCTTCTTAGCATCTTCAACCTCTGCAATACCAGAGTCAGCTTCCTTCCAGAGCTCGAGGAATTTCTCATAATACTCTATGGCCTTGCCTCTCCAGCCTTTCTCTTCATAAATCATGCCTAGCATGAAGAAACTTCGGGCATAGATATCTCCCCAATGCACCCAGCCTAATTTAAGGGAAGTTATCTTTTCGTACACTTCTCGAGCCTTCTCTAAGTCGCCATCTTTGTAATAAGCCAAAGCTAAAGGCTCCATAAAAAATGCATGGTCATTTAAGTTACCCATTGAATGTTGAAAAGGTAAAAGAGAAATAGCTTTCTCAAAATACTCAATCGCTTCAGAAAAATTCTCTCTTTCTAGCTCTTTCACGCCTACCAGATGGTAATAAAGTCTCATGTAATTTTTGTTTAATCCTTTTTGGATCAACTCCTTAAGCTCATCTGATGTTCTTTGAGCTTCATCCATTGATTTCATCCCTGTATACGCAAGTCCCTTATAAAGCAAAGCCCATTTTTGGTGGCAATACAGGCATCCTCTTTCCTCAACAGAACTTTTCTCTGAATTCTTGCTCTCTTCTAAAGCCCTCTCAAGATTTCCTGATTTTAGATATGTATATGCTAAGCGTGAATAAAATCCCGATTCCGACCCTTTTTCTCCAAGCTTCTTTGACAGTGCAAGTCCTTTTTTAAGCTGGTCCTCGGCTTTCCCAAATTTTCCTTCAGACAAATACAAATGTCCCAACCACGTTCTACTCCATTGATGAGATGGTTGTTCTTCTGTCTTCAGGATGTTCTGATATTCTTTTTCTGCCTTAATCAAATCCCCTTTAATCTTGTAAATTAAACCCTTTATCGTGAAATTCCCAAAATAGGTTGGATCAAGGAAAATAGCTTTATCGATTTCAACGAGGGAAAGATCATATTTCCCTTGACAAAGATAGGCTAAAGCTAAGTCCCTCCGAATCACGGCATTATCCGAAAAAGTATCGATGTAGTACTCAAGAATTTCCTTAGCCTTTTCATATAATCCTTTGGCCATATATACAGCTGCTTGACCAGAATAAGAGAAAACGGAATCAGCTTTATTCTTAATGTTTATTGCATATCTCTCAGCTGACTTATCCCAAAGTTCAGAACTTAGGTACAAATCTCCTAAGTTAATATTTCCGATCTCATCATCCGGATAAAGCTGCAGTAATTTATTATAGGCCTCAAGGGTTTTATCAAAGGCTCTTTCTGTCATTTGGTAGAAATCTCCCTGAATGAGATAACGCTCTCTATCCGATAGGCGATCTGATAATTCAAAAGCCTTTTGGAGGTAACTCCTGCGCCTATCCCTATATGCCAGAGCATCATAACTCCAGGCTAAGGATCTGTAAGCCATGGCAAATTCAGGATCAATTGTCAAAGCTTTCTCCAGAAGTGCAATACTCTGCCGATATTCACCCTTGAGGTAAGACTTTCTACCCTCGCTATAATATTTGTAAGCTTCAGAAGAAGCTGTTGTTATTTTCCCCACTTCTCTATCAATATCACCTGCTATTTCCTTTGAGGTAAGATTTAGAGCCACTTTGATTTCTTTTGTCAGCTCATCTACCTTGGGTGCAATTTCTTCCTCCCCTTTGCACTCGGCTTTGATCGATCTTATGACCTCTCCAGAATGTGGCTTTTGAAGCATTGCAGTAATAATGAAATTTTCACCTGCCTTAATATAGCTTCCTCTCAAGATGTGACTGACCCTTCCCTGATTCGCAACTTTTTTCAGATCCTCTGTAGAAAATTTCTGTGCCTCGAGAAGATTCAGTTTCTTTAAGATGCTATAAATTCTGTCTCCACTTAGAACATTGAGAAACTTTGATTGAGAAAGGTCGGTTATAAGCAACTCTGAAATGCCGCTCCTCCAGTTATCCAAACTCTTATCGCCTGAATTGTTCTCAAAATACACAATTGCAAGGGAGGGTTTATCTGAGGGGATTAGGACTGCTCTTTTTTGGGGAAGAAGACGCCAGATAATCACCGCTGCAATTATGAGAGCTATGACAATAAAAGCAGGAATGAAGAGTTTCTTCACGCTAAATTGCACGGTTATCTCTCTTGATGTCAGAGGCTTTCTTCTAGGAATTTCTCTATCTGTGGTAGGAATACCCTCTTCTATCCTGGTAAGCTCAGCGTGCATTTCTCTGGCGCTCTGATACCTCTTCTCTTTATCTTTTTCCAAGCACCGCAGAATCATACGGCTTAAGTCATCTGGAATCTGAGCGTTGAGTTCCTTAGGGCTTTTCGGCGCCTCACCCTTGTGTTTCACGCCTATGGCGAAAGTAGAGTCTCCTTCGAAGGGAACCCTTCCAGTCACCATTTCATAAAGAATAACTCCTAACGAATAAATATCCGAACGCTGGTCTGCTTCTTTCCCTTCCACCTGCTCTGGAGACATGTATTCAGGTGTCCCGATCATCACGCCTATCCCTGTAATTCCCTTGCCCTTAATGGAGCGAGCAATCCCAAAATCCATGATACGGGCATTTCCTTCCTTGTCGATCATGATGTTGCTGGGCTTTAAATCCCGATGCACAATTCCTAAACGATGTGCCTCAGTAAGCCCTTCGCATGCCTGCTTGGCTACTGAAACAGCGGTTCCCACGCTCAACTGCTTTGACATTCTTATCATGCTCTTTAAATCTTCTCCGGGCACGTATTCCATGGTGATGTAGTGAGCTCCTTTCTCTTCACCGAGGTCAAACATCTTGCAGACGTTCCTATGGGCAATCTTTCGAGCAAATTTCAGCTCGTTGCTGAATCGTTCTATGGTTTTCTTATCCGAAGAAATTTCAGGTTTTATGAGTTTTAGAGCTACTTCTTCCTTTATTTTCTTATCTTCTACTCTGTAGACTTTGCCCATTCCCCCCTTTCCCAGCTCTTCGATGATCTCGTATCTTTCAGCAAAGGTTGTACCTCGGGTTAATTCATTTTTTGGTGCTTCGAGAGTCTCAGTATGAATACCAGAGATTTCCTCTGAGGGCTTAAGTGAAGTAGCACACTTACCACAATAAATAGTCTCATCAGGATTCTCAAAATTGCATTCAGGACATTTAATTCCCATTTTTCACTTTTTCCTTGCGTTCGAAAAGAATAGCAACTAAAAAGGAAAGAGTCAAACGGAATATGGTTGTCAAAGTTTTTATTGCCATAGGGAATAGATTCTGATATTTTTGTCTCAATAATCTTAAGCAATTATGATCAAAGATTCGCAAGCGCAAATAATCGACAAAAAGAGCTGGAATAACTATTATCTTTTCAAGCTGGAATCTCCCCGCATCGCCACCCAAGCCCATCCTGGCCAGTTTATAATGATCCGCATATCTGATCATCCTTATCCTCTCTTGCGCCGTCCGTTCAGCATTCACTCCAAGGATGAAAAAAGTATCGATATTTTCTTTCAAGTATCAGGTTTGGGAACTGACATTTTGAGTCAAAAAATAGTCCACGATACGCTCGACATTTTAGGCCCTCTTGGAAAAGGATTTCAGGTGGGAGCCAACCTCAAAGGAAAGGAGGTTGTTGCTGCGGGAGGAGGAAGAGGAATCGCCCCTCTTTATTTTCTAGCTCAGGAACTCAGTTCCCATGGGGCTTCGGTCAAAGTCTTTTATGGTGGAAAAAGCCTAAAAGACATCCCTCTTAAAGAAAAATTCGAATCAGAGGGGTTTGATCTGTACTGCTCAACCGATGACGGCTCGTTTGGATTTAAAGGATTCATAAGTGATTATCTTAAAGCCGAGCTCGAAAAATTCACGCCATCCCGTATATTCTCCTGCGGGCCCGAAGAGATGATGAAAAAAATCGCTAAGTTTGCCACAGAAAAAGACATCCCGGCTGATTTCTCTCTGGAATCTATTATGGGCTGCGGTTTCGGGGTCTGCTGGGGATGTGTTAAGAGGATAAGAAAGAACGGTGAAGAAGAATGGGTAAAAATCTGTGAAGAAGGCCCTGTTTTTTCTTCCGAGGAGATTATCTGGGCAGAATATGAAAAATGACAGACCTTTCGATTGATCTAGGCTTTATCAAGCTTAAAAATCCTGTTATCGCCTCAAGTGGGACTTTCGGCTATGGCCTTGAGTTTGCTCCTTTCATCGACTTAAACAAACTGGGGGGAATAGTTGTTAAGGGCCTTTACTTTTCTCCTCGTCCGGGAAATCCTCCTCCCCGCTTGGTTGAAGCAGCGAGCGGACTCATAAACGCAGTAGGGCTTCAAGGTGTTGGTGTCAAAAAATTCTCAGAGGAAATTCTTCCCGAGCTAAGAAAATACAACACAGCTGTCATCGTCAATGTCTGTGGAGAAAGAGATGAGGAGTATGCCTCTGTTGTTGAGTTTCTGGATAAGGAAGAAGGTATTTCAGCTTATGAGTTGAATATATCCTGCCCTAATGTAGATAAGGACGGCGTTTGCCCCGCTTTAAATCCTGAGACCACCTTTTCTGTGGTCAGCCTTGTTAAAAAGAGCTCGTCTCGTCCTATCATAACCAAGCTTTCTCCTAATGTTACTGATATTGCGGAGATCGCTCTTAGCGCTCAAGAGGCTGGCACAGATGCACTCTCGCTGGTCAACACTTTCCTGGCCATGGCTGTGGACGTGGAGACAAGAAAACCAGTTTTGCCAAATGTCTTTGGCGGACTCAGCGGCCCAGCCATAAAGCCCCTCGTCCTCAGGATGGTTTATCAGGTGGTGAACCGGGTAAAAATCCCTGTTATCGGCATCGGAGGAGTCTTATCAGCCAAGGATGCGCTGGAATACTTAATCTCAGGAGCAAAAGCAGTCGAGGTGGGGACGGCTAACTTAATCGACCCCGAGGCCACGGTGAAGATCATTGATGGGTTGACCGAGTACTGTCAAAAGAACGGAATAAATAAAATTGAATCAATTATCGGAACGCTAAAAAGATCTTAGGGTTTTATTTATCTTGAGTTGTGTTTGATTTACAAACATATAATTAAATAGTAGGGGTTTGATTCATCAAACCCACCTATTTATATGGTTAAAAATTTGGGCTTGATAAATCAAGCTCCTACAGCATGTAAAAAAAGGGATAAACATGAATGAAAAAATGGAATTTGCAAAGAAGATCATCGTTGCCCTTGACGTCGGCTCAAGAGAGGAGGCTCTTCCGCTTATTAGACAGCTTGAGGGAATCGAAATTTTTAAAGTTGGGCTCAAGCTCTTTACGTCCGAAGGCCCCTCTTTGCTCAAAGAAGTCAAAATCTTGAGAAAAAAAATTTTCCTGGATTTGAAACTACATGACATTCCTAACACCGTAGCCGAGGCGGTAAAAGTTGCCGTAAAGCACGGCGCTCACATGCTGACTCTTCATTCTTCTGGAGGACGCGAGATGATGGAGAAAGCCGTTGAGGCCGCTCGAGAAGAAGCAGAAAAAGAAGGAACCGATAGACCTCTCCTTTTAGCCGTGACCATCCTAACCAGTCTTAAGGACGACGAGCTCCAAGAAATTGGAATGACTGCCGATACATTCAAACAGGTGCTCAGATTGGCCAAGCTGGCCCAGGAAGCAGGGGTGGATGGAGTAGTCTGCTCTCCTCAAGAAATTGAAATCATAAGGAAGGAAATCGGCAAAGATCTCCTCGTGGTTGTCCCCGGGATCCGGCCTTCATGGGCCGTTGCTCATGATCAGAAAAGAATTATGACTCCCTCTCTTGCCATTCAGAAGGGAGCAGATTATTTAGTCATAGGACGGCCGATAATCGCAGCGCCTTCGCCTCAAGAGGCCTTTCTTAAAATCTTGGACGAGTTACGCGACTCTTAAGATCCCCCAAACGGCAAAAAGAGTTCGTAATATTATTTCAACACCAGCAATCAGAACGATAGCCAAAATGCCGCTAACTATGAAGTATTTAAGAACCTTCTCTTTTTGTGTTTCCATTAAAGACGCCGCAAATCCTGAATAGAGAATATAAATTCCGTAAAGAGCAATTAAATATCGCATGATCCACCCTGCGCGAGGAACAAGATATAATAAGCCACCTATCCAAAAAGGGGTCAGGCTATAAACCGCCAGTTTCAGTGAATTGAGGCTGCTTTGACGAGACGAGAAGATTGGCGCTAAAACATTAATCATTCTCCCGATAATATAAACAACAACCAAGGAAAAGATGTAGACGACAACAGAAAAAAGAAAATTCTTTGCAGCTACGTTCCAACTCCATCCTGAGTACGGCTTCCTAAAACCACCGTACAAAAGATTTGCCAGAAATCCAATCACAGGAGGAAGAGCCGCCAAAATCAGGACGTAAGAGAAATAAAGCTGGGAGACTGAAGGAAAAAAATCTTCTTTTATCTTAATCCATTCTTCTCTGGGCCTAAGCAGTATCCCTTGAACCCGACGCACCAGTTCTCTCAACATCTTACTCTAAACAGAAATGGGATCGCTTCTTGAATCTCTATTCGAGTTTAATTCCTGCTAGATCATATATGAATCATGATCCAAGCACCGATNNCCGACGAATCGAGGTTTTGCAGACCTCTCCCTTAGCCACTTGGGTACCGCGCCATTTCCATCTTGTGATGAGATATTATTAAAGAAATAAAGGAGTTACAACCTCTTATTGAACACCAACTGTCTTGTATCTGTTTTTCTTTTGCCATTCTAAAACAAATTCTTATGTTTGTCCAGTTGATGCCTTAGCCGCTTACTTTTTCTCCTTGGTTTGAGTGTTAAGATGTGCTCGCGCAGTTAAAATATAGGAATATTTTTTGTAGAAATGAGACGGGGAGTTTTATTTCTCCTCGGAATCGAAATATAAATATATTCGGGGGATTCTCTTAATACAACAATCCTCATTAAATCAGAATGCCTTATTCCTTTGCTTTTGCTCACTTCACCTTCTGATACGTTCTTATCTGTCCTGTATTCGGGCGGGGAATTTCTGGTCAAAGGCTGAATGACCAGGTTAAAACAACGTGGCGTTTTGGTGCCGGGCGGAAAAAACTTGCGTTCGAGAATTCCGAATAGAGAGTGTTTGTAAGATTTCCTATAATGATGCCCACTCTCTGGGGGAATGAGCTTTTCTTGAATAGAGTGATTCCTGCCCTAAGATTATGGACGGTAAATCCTGGGATAATCGAACCGATCGGATTGTCGCCAAGATCAATATCCTTTTGATCACCGTTATTTCGCAAATGGTATTCTATCCAAAAGAGATTTTTGGGGCTATCATAACGGACATAAAAATTTAACTTTGAAGAATAAGTATCAACATAGGGCAACTCAGGATTGCCCAGATCCTTGGAAGTCAGAAGGGTAAAATTTGTTGTAATCGAGAAGCCAAACATGATATTCCAATTAACGAGCGCTTCAATTCCCTGTACCCGCAGTTTATCGATGTTGACATTTTTATATTCAGGAAGACCGCTAATCATATTTCCTGTCGGGGAAACCCGAATTCCATCATAAATAGTATTGAAGAAATAGGTCGCCTCAAAATAAACATTTTTATTCCTGTATTTCGTACCCAGATCAACATTGAAGCTTGTCTCAGCTTTTAGGTCCAGGTTTCGTGACTGGAACGCACTGCCCTCTGGAGTTGCCCCGTTAAAAAATCTTTCAATGAGATTGGGAGAACGGAAGCCACGGCCGACGGTAGCGATGAATCGAAGGTTGTCGGTTAAACCATAAGTGAGATTAGCAGCGCCAACCAAAGTCTGATCTTGGCTATTAACTAAAGGTTCACTTTCCAGCCCAGGAGTTTCTTTTGTCTTGGCTCTAACACTCTGGTAACGAAGTCCTAGTATTAGAGAACTCCTTGAAGAAAAGGATATATCATCCTGTAGAAACGCTCCAAGGCTGCGATAAGTGGCGAAGGGGAGCTGGGGAGTGTTATCCAAAGTCGGCGGGAAGTTGCCAAAGCCAACAACTTGTGTGCTGGACAAATCTGTGTTTCGTGAATTATCGCGCACATAATCTAATCCATAGGTGAAAATATGCCGATTGAAATAGACCTTGGTGATTTCAAGACGGAAGCCATGAGTTCGGACATCTGTAAAATTCTCCTGGAGCATTTCAATTCCTGCATCTGGCATGCCCGGAATTCCAAATGGAACAAAAATATTCATATCCAGCTGTCGTCTATTATTAATATAAAATCCGGTTAAACTAATTCCGTCCGCCAAAAGAAAATTCAGGGCGCGGTTCTCATAACTTAGACTAAATTTATTGGTCCTCTGGAAGGGGTATAGAATTTTAATCCTGGCCGATCCGGGATTATATATCTCAGGATCCACATAGCCAAAACCAGCATCCTTAGATTCATAGTATCCGTACTTAAAGGAGAAATCATGGTTATCCAAAAGCCGATAGCCTATAAAAAGATTAAGGCTTTTATCCTTAACTCCTGTATCATTGATAACGGTATCTTCTGCTAAATCTATATCTCCGAAAGATCCGGCAGGCGCTTCATAGTCACTGGCACTGCGGTAAGTCCCGCTAAGCATAAAACCTAAATTCCCAAAACTACCGGATAAATTAGCATTACCCTTATGCTGGCTATCTGCTGAGCTGAAGCGGTATCCAATATTCCCGTGTATTTTTGATTCTCTTAAGCCATAATCAGGAGCTTGGGTAATGATGTTTACAACACCCCCAATGGCATCCGAACCATAAAGCACTGAAGCAGGGCCTCTCACGACTTCGACTCGCTCGACACCTGCAACATCAACTATCGCTGGGATTTCTCCAAAATCCTGTTGTCTGCGGGGATTATTCATACGAATCCCATCTTCCATAAGAAGGATGCGCTGACCGCGCAAACCCCGAATTACCGGGCGGCTCTGATTGGGACCAACTCCGTTTATATCAACGCCTGGCATATCAAAAAATAGTTCTGTGATGTTGTTGGGCGCCTGCTCTAATATCTTTTGATAACTCGCAATACTAGCCGGATTGGGGATTTCAAAAATATCTTTTTCAGCGCGGGTTGCTGTTACTATTATTTCATGGTGAATGCCCTTATCTTCTATGTCTATTTTTTCTTTTTTTTCAACCTTCTCCTTTTCCTTCTGCTTTGGGGATGATTCTTCTTTCTTTTCCTGAGCAGTTGTATTATTCGTGACCACGTTGCTGGTCTCAGATACAACGAAAATAGATATTCCTAAAAAACAAACAAAAAACAAAATCCACTTTTTTATCATTGGAATCTCCATATTTAATTGATTAGAGATAAATAAGAAAATATATAACTTGGAATATATAAAATCTTAATTATTTCTATAATTATTATAATATTAGTAGAATTATATTATATAAAATATTTCCTCTCTCGTCAATGACCAAAAAAACCTTCCCCTTTTTTATACCGTTGCCTAGTTATTTTTACATCTTTGCCTAATTATCGGCACAGATTTGTCACTTTTTTGATATTTTGATGACAAGAATGCTCAAAATAGCACAGGCTCAGTGAAAACGAAAAATAGGGGAGACGACCGAAGAATAGGAGGATTATCTGGAGCGGACGATGGGATTTGAACCCACGACCTTCTGCTTGGCAAGCAGACGTTCTACCACTGAACTACGCCCGCTTCAGTATTTATAATCAAGCTGATTTTCTAAATTACTTAAAATGTGTTTGAACTAGATCACCAACTCTCAGCGGAATGCTGCAAGATAGAACCTTCACCGTGGATGTCTTTTTCTGAACATTGATGACGACTAGGTTGCCAAACATCTTAACTAGAGCACCCTTTTTTTTCGATTTCCGGTATACTACCAATTGCTGTCCGAATTGGATTCCATCTTCCTCTCCAACATCAACGAGCGCCCAGTCTCCGCTTCCTATCAGGTTATGTTCGTCTTGTGAATAAATAATCTTTCCTTTTGCCCCTTCTCCTTCGCGTTCTAGGATATCGTAGCCGAGGTCTTTACCCAGCATCCCTCCCTTTTCTTCAAAAGGAACGAGGAAATATCCTACCATAATCGGAGCGCATGATTTGTCCAGTTTGGCAGTGGATCGACTAATTCTTGCATCAGTGATCTTTGCTCTTCCTCTCATAAAAGTAAGATAGCCGTAATTTTTGAATTTCGGCCCGACCTCCAGTATCAAAAAAAGCTGACCATTCTCAAGGCCGTCCTGCTTTCCTTTGTTAAGATAAAAAATATCTCCCTCTCTAAGGAACAGTCTTTCTTCTGTTCTCTCGGCACTAACGATTTTTAGGTCCAACCCACTCTTTTTTTTCAAAATAAAAAAAGAACAATAGAGGTCAGATTCTGAGATCAGAGGAAAGATATCCTTGTATAATCTGGCCTTCTTTACTTCCTGCTCTTGACTCTCTCCTGGATTTAAAGAACTTGACTGGACTCCTTCTCCCGGGCATAAAAGGAGAAAAACTCCAACCAAAGAAAAAAAGATTTTCGCGGATGTTTTATGAATGAGGTTTCTCATCATTGCTCCTTTTGGAAAATTTCGTCCTTTCAAGGCTTTGACCTATTATATTTATATACCTTAGAACTGTCAACATAAGTATATTTTCCATTTTTGCTTGACATCAATCCTTCATATTCATAACATAAAACAAGCTTCTGAACCGCAAAAAAGCTAAGGAGGTTCACTTTGAACAAAAAAGAAATAGCGATGAAAATGGCTAAGGACGCAGGGACAACTTTTCTTCAAGCGGAAAAGGCTTTTAGTTCCATGATAGAAGGAATCAAGGCTTCCTTGAGAAAGGGGAAAAGAGTGACCTTTTCAGGATTTGGAAGTTTCGAAGTTAAAACGAGAAAGGCGCGGAAAGGAAGAAATCCCAAAACTGGAGCTGTTATCAACGTACCCAAAAAAAAGAGAATAAAGTTCAATCCCAGCAAGAGTTTTAAAGATTCCCTTTAAGACAAAAAACATAATTCATCCTTATTTAAAAAGAAATTCTTATATCAATAGAGAAGCTCTTGAAGCTCCTCAATGGACAAGGGAACTTCTTTCCTATAAAATAATCTTCCTTGAAGAAATTGAAGCATAAAAAGATAAATATTGCTCTGCTCTTTGGCGGACGTTCCGCAGAACATGAAATATCTCTTATTTCTGCTACATCAATCTACAAAAACCTCGATAAAAAGAAATTTGAAATCACTTCTATCTACATCAACAAAAAGGGCGACTGGAAAATTGTAGAGTTACCTCTCCTAGCGCCTTCTGCTCTGAATAAAGGCGATTTTTTTTCCTTTCTCCCTTGGGGTAAAAATGCTTCACCTCTAATCGTAGAGGCGGATATCTATTTCCCAGTTCTGCATGGCCCCCATGGGGAAGATGGAACCATCCAGGGACTTTTCGAAATGGCAGATGTCCCTTTTGTGGGCGCGTCTGTTATGGATTCTGCTATCGGCATGGATAAAGGCATGACAAAAATAATACTCAAGGCGAAAGACTTACCAGTGGTTAAACACATGATTATCCAGCATCAAGAATGGATGAAGCAAAAAGAGGCAATAATCTCAAAAATAAAAAAAGAATTTCCTATTCCTTTTTTTGTAAAGCCTGCCTGTTTGGGCTCAAGTGTTGGAATATCTAAAGTTAGAGAATATGGACAAACTTCTGCCGCCCTGGATGAAGCGTTCCGCTACGATCAAAAAATCTTAGTGGAAGAGGGAATCAAAGGGCGAGAGCTGGAATGCAGCGTTTTAGGGAATGACTCTCCCCTGGCTTCGCTGCCAGGAGAAATCATCCCTTACAGAGAATTCTATGATTACAGGGATAAATACATCGAAGGAAAGACTAGCTTCGGAATCCCTGCAGAGCTTACCCCAGAAAAAATCGAAGAAATCCGGCATCTTTCCCTTGAAGCTTATAAGGCTATTTACTGCTCAGGGATGGCACGGGTGGATTTTTTTATGGAAGAGAAAACTGAAAAGATTTTCATAAGTGAACTCAACACCATTCCAGGCTTTACAGAAATCAGCATGTATCCCAAGCTTTGGGAGGTTAGTGGACTTCCCTTTCCTCGGCTCCTCGAACGACTTATAGAACTGGGCTTAGAAAGGCACAAAAAAAAGAAAAAAAGAAAGGAAAATTTCATCCCGTGAGAGTCCTGGCAATAGACTATGGCGATAGCCATATCGGCCTAGCAGTAAGCGATAAGCTTCTTCTCACGGCTCAAGCTCTGGGCAGCTATCGTCCAAAAAGCAAGGAAGAAGATAAGAAATACTTTAAAGAACTTGTCTCAAAATACGAAATTGGCGAAATCGTGCTTGGTTTTCCTCTTAGAATGGACGGAAGCCCGGGTACTCGGGTAGAAAAAACCAAAGAATTTGCCGGCTGGCTTAAAAAGATACTTAAAATTCCCATCGTTTTTTGGGACGAGCGACTAACAACAAGACAGGCTCTTCGGATTCTTGCCCAACAAAAAATCAAAGTAAAAAGAAAAAAGACTTTAGAGGATAAAATCGCAGCTACTGTTATCCTATCAAGCTATCTCGAGAGCAGACGAGGCAAGAACGATGCTGCCTAAAGCCATCAAGGTTATTTTGGTCGTAGCATTGGTCGTCCCTCTCCTCTTTTCAGCATGGCTCTCTTTCGAATTCTATTTTGCTCCTAAAACTTCACCAAAAGAAATATTTTTCGTGGTTGATAAAGGGCAAGGGGTTCATGACATTTCTCAAAACCTAAAAGAAAAAGGTATTATTAAAAATAGGCAGTCTTTCATTCTGGGTTACAAAATTTATTACTCTTCAAAAAGCCTGAAAGCTGGAGAGTACAAGTTTAACCTTCCTATTTCCCCAAAAAATATTCTAAAAATTATTACCGAAGGGAAAGTTTACCTTCATTCTTTGACTATCCCTGAAGGCATGACGAGAAAAGAAATCGCTCGCCATCTTGAATCCTTGAATTTTGCTGATGAAGAAGAATTTTTAGCAGCTTCCTCCAGGACAAAGATTATCTCCTCCCTGGATAAAGAAGCCAAAAATCTGGAAGGATACCTGTTTCCTGAAACCTATCATTTTCCAAAAGGAATTTCAGCTGATAAAATTATCTCCACCCTCGTCTCCCAGTTTAAGGAAGTTTTCTCACAGGAATGGAAAGAAAGAGCGAGCGAAATAGAGATGACTCCAAGAGAAGTTGTCGTACTTGCTTCATTGATCGAAAAAGAGACCTATCTCAGCGAGGAAAAAAAGCTTGTATCGGCCGTTTTCCACAATCGTTTAAAGATAAGGATGAAACTGGATTGCGATCCTACAATCATTTATGTGCTAAAAGAACAAGGGACTTTTAATGGCCGCCTCCTGAAAAAGGACCTAAGGCTCCAATCTCCCTATAATACCTACCGCAACCGTGGTCTTCCTCCTGGCCCCATCTGCAGCCCAGGACAAGAATCTCTCGAAGCTGCTCTTTATCCTGCCCAAGAAAAATACCTCTATTTTGTTTCCAAGAAAGACGGAAGTCACCATTTCAGCACAAACTTTAGAGACCACCAGAATGCTGTAAGAAAATATCGGTAAATTAGCAGCAAATAAGGCTAGACAAAGTACCCGCATCTTATCTCTTAAAATAGCGGTAGAAAAAAAATATTGGTTCTGCTATATTGTTTATTCATCAAAGAGGAAAGTACTTCCTCAATGAAAAGAATCTTATAAACTCTAAAATAAAATATCGATAAATAACTTAGATCGGTAAACAAGGAGGAAATATGAAAACCAGAAATCTAATAATTCCAGTTCTCCTCTTGGGATTTACCCTGAGCTTGTTCTTGGCAACGAATCTCGCCGGTCTGAATATGGCAGGGATACCTCAAGAAGAGGCAGCACGCATCCCCAAGGAAGTTAAAACCGTCTTTGAAGAGGGTATTCTAACCCGTGAAGCACGACTAGATATTCCTTTCAGTATCACCAACCACCTTTATCTTCCTGCCCGAGAAAATATGCACAGCATCTTTTTCTTTAAGGTAAAAAATGCAGACCTTAGTTTCACTCCCATCGGGCAAACACCAGCAACACCAGAGAAGAAAGAAGAAGAGACAGAAGCCCCGCCTGAAGAACAGGCTGTCCCCACAAAACTTCAGTGCGATTCCCATATTTTTCTTCAGGTCAGCAGGATTGAAAAAAACGCACCCGGAGAAGTGGTCAAGCAAATCTATATACCATTTAATTTCCAGGTAGATAGCAGCTCCTATGAACCTGATAAAGAGGAACTTTACACAACTGCCTATCCTTTTCCTCCAGGTAAATATATTTTGTCTATGGCCATAGCTTCTCAGGATCTTAGTAAAATCGGAACTCAATACTTCGAGTTCTCGCTTCCTGATCCGTTATCTCCCCACGATGGCCTTGACACCACGCCTGTCTTTTTTATCAAGAATATAAAAAGAATGTCTTCTCCGGAAATAATGGCTGAAGTTCATAAAGACTTCTTTACTTATTCTGTCCTCCAGATCGAAGCTAATATAGACAGGGTTTTCTCTTCAAAGGATAATTTTGAAGTTTTCTTTTATATATTTGGAGCTCAGCCCTCAGAGACAGGAAGATATGATATCGAAGTGGGCTTTGAGGTCTATAAAGGAGAAGAGCTAGCCATCCGCTTTAAACCAGGAAAATACGAGGCACCGCTTGTCCCTCAACCTCTTCACTTAAAACAAACTTTAATAATAACCTCTGGAGAAGAAGAACGAACGGAAACCCGAGACCTGGGGCCCGGTGAGTATACTCTTTCCTTAAAAATCTCAGATAAGGTATCAGGAAAATCTGAAACGAAAACTATTGATTTTGTGGTAAAATAACAAGATATCCTCGGGAGTCTTTTCCAAAATCTTTTGCCCTTATAGTAGAATTTATTCTTATTCTTCCCGCTTTAAATAATAATTTCCGGTATAGTTTTTAATCGCTTGAATATCGGGAAACCTTTCAGAAATCCACCCGCGGGCTGCGACAGCAGCCAAGTATTTCCCTCCTCTAAAATAAAATATTTTTTAAATTATTCTTTTTCTTGAAATGTCATTCTTTATTCCTTAAACTAAATCTAACTGAAATGAGGTACGTGGCTGACCTTCATATCCATTCCAAATTCTCAAGAGCCACTTCCCGGGAGATGGTCCTGGATACACTTGCTTACTGGGCCAAGATAAAGGGAATACGACTTCTGGCCACAGGCGACTTTACCCATCCTGAATGGCTATTTCTACTCAAGCAGAAACTTAAACCACAGGGAAACGGATTCTTTTGTTTAAAAAATATCGTTCCCTCGAATAATGAATATCTGAAATCTCTTAATCCTTTACCTGAAGAAGTCTCGTTTATCCTCTCCACGGAAATAAGCTTTATCTATTCTAAAAAAGGAAAAGTAAGGAAAATTCATATCCTCCTTCTCGCTCCAGACTTTGAGTCTGTTGATAAAATCAACCAGAGGCTCTCCGGCCTGGGCAACCTGCGCTCTGATGGCCGCCCAATTCTGGGCATGGATGCTAAAGCTTTTGTTAAAATTGTCTCAGATCATTGCCCGAACTGCGTGGTCATTCCTTCCCATATCTGGACTCCCTGGTTCTCTCTCTTTGGAGCCAACTCTGGCTTTGACTCTATCGAGGAGTGTTTCGAAGAGATGACTCCTTTTATCTTTGCCCTGGAAACAGGGCTCTCCTCTGACCCTGCGATGAACTGGCTTCTCTCCTGTCTGGACAAGTATGCTTTAGTCTCAAACTCTGATGCCCACTCTCCCTCCAAGATAGGTAGAGAGGCCAATGTTTTCGACACAGAATTCAGCTACAAAGGCTTGGTAGAGGCGATAAAAAGCAAAAATCCTGATAAATTCCTGCACACGGTTGAATTCTTTCCAGAAGAGGGAAAATACCACTATGACGGGCACCGCAAATGCGGAATCCTTTTCTCTCCCAAGGAAAGCTTGCAGCACAATAATATCTGCCCCAAATGCGGGAAAAAAATCACGATCGGTGTGATGCATAGGATAGAGGAGCTATCTGACCGTGACCAAGGAAACTCTCCTCCCCTTAGAATTCCCTATCTAAACCTTATTCCCTTAAATGAAATTATCGCCCAGGCCATCGAAAAAACTGCAGAGTGCAAGAGTGTCTGGGACATATATTTTAGATTCATCCACGAATTCGAGAACGAGCAGAACATATTAACAGAAGTTAGCACATCAGAATTAAAGCGAATCCATCCAGAGAGAATCAGCCTTGGAGTGGAGCGGATGAGAAAAGGAGCGGTGAAAATTGTGCCTGGACATGACGGATGCTTTGGAGATATCAGCCTTTTCGAGAAGGATACGTTCGAAGAAGAAGCTCAAAGCCAACTCAAGCTTTTCTGAACAAAAAGTCAGCGTGCCTGATTTTCTTCAGAAACTGATAAGTCTCAACCAAAAAAATGAAAATTGATTTTGGAAAAAACGAATTCAGCGAGCACATCCGGCTGACACTCTTAGCGGTTCTTGTCGGTCTTACCGCCGGTCTTGCTTCGGTCATCTTTAAAACCATGATTCGTTTCTTTCAGAGCCAATTCTGGAGAGCGGAAAGCTTCATCTCTTCTGTTTCTTCTCAGCCATGGTACCTAACAATCCTCATCCCGGCGCTTGGAGGATTAATCATAGGCCCGATTATCTACTTTGGGGCAAGAGAAGCCAAAGGCCATGGCGTGCCTGAAATAATGCAGTCTTTGATCTTTCGGGGTGGGAAAATTAGAACTAAAGTTGTAGCCATAAAAGCCCTGGCATCATCCATTTGTATTGGCTCCGGCGGCTCTGTAGGGCGTGAAGGACCCATCGTTCAGATAAGCTCAGGACTTGCATCATCAATCGGTCAATTGTTCCGGATAAAAGAAAGAGGGATGAGGACTTTGGTTGCCGCTGGAGCAGCAGCCGGCATAGGAGGGACCTTTAATGCTCCCATTGCAGGAGCTCTTTTTGCAGTAGAAGTGCTTCTCGGAGAATTCGGCGTCTTCTCTTTCAGCCCAATCATTATCGCTTCTGTCATCTCAACACTGACCTCAAGGCTCATCATGGGTGATTTTTCTGCTTTTTCTGTTCCTAAATACACCCTCATCAGTGTATGGGAGATCGGTCCCTATATCCTACTTGGAATATTTAGCGGATTAATCGCTATTATTTTTATTAAGACTCTTTATTTTTTCGAGGATAAAATAGACAAAATCAACCTCCATCCTATCCTAAAACCAGCTCTTGGTGGCCTTTTAATCGGCGGAATCGGCTTGGGCTTACCTCATATATTTGGAGTCGGCTATGATTCAATCGATGCCTGTCTACAAAACCAGTTGGTTTTCTGGCTTGCGTTTCTTCTTATCTTTGCGAAAATTCTGAGCACCTCTCTAACCCTAGGCTCTGGCGGCTCTGGTGGAATTTTTGCGCCTTCCCTTTTCCTGGGAGCGATGACCGGCAATTTTATCGGGTCAATCTTTCATAATTGGTCCACTACTTCCATTTCTTCCCCCGGCGCTTTTTCTCTGGTTGGAATGGGAGCAGTAGTGGCAGCAGCGACGCATGCTCCTATGACTGCTATAATCATAATCTTTGAATTAACCAACGACTATAAAATCATCCTCCCCCTGATGCTCTCCTCTATCGTCGCCTCCTTCATGACTTTGGGACTCCATAAGGAATCGATCTACACCATGAAGCTCAAACGCAGAGGCATCCAGTTTAAAGAAGGGAGAGAAGTGAATATCTTAAGGTCTCTTCCAGCGAAAGACTTTATCAGCCAAGACTATCTTATATTCTTGAATACAGACCACGTCGGAAAAATTATAGACGAGGCTATCGGAGGCGAATACCATGCTTTCCAGATTGTGGACTTTGATAAAAATTACGTGGGCTGCATCTCTCTGAATCAATTGAAAAAACTTGTCCCAGAGAAAGACGTGCTTGGACCTTTTATCATCGGCCAAGACTTAGCTGTTTCCGGTATTAAGCTTGACTTTGAAGACAATCTTGAGCGAGCCATGGAAATCTTCGGTCGGGAAGATGTGGCTGAAATTGCTGTGTTGAAAGATAAACAACTTGTTGGAGTTGTAAAAAGAAAAGATGTCATCGAAGCTTATAACCATGAGATTGCCAAGAGAGAGGTTGCTTCTGGATTGGTCCAGAAGCTTAAGTTTACCCATATGACAAAGACGATCGACATAGGCAAAGGATACAGGATATTAGAGATAGATGCTCCTGCTTACTTCTGGGAAAAAAGCTTGAAAGAGCTCAACCTAAAGGCTCTCTACAGGACCGATGTCCTGCTTATCAAGAGGAAGCACCCGCCTCAAACAATTACTCTTCCCTCTGCTGATGAGATCATCAAAAAAGATGACATTCTGGTTCTTGCTGGGCTTGCAGACAATATCAAAAAAATCATAAAGAGTGACCCTGCTGCCCATTAATCCTTCATCAAAGTCCCTAAAGTTTAAGATTGAAGATTGAGAGAGTAGCAGAAAGGGAATAAATAAAGCTTAACTCTGGGATTTATTAGTTTAAAGTGAGGTCTCAGTTAACCTCCGATCTAATCTGTCAACTGCCTATTTTTTCTTAGAAGCAACAGACAAAATCTTCTTAACTAGCTCTGATTTATCGGGCAACAGGCCAGATTTAGGCAGGCGAGGCAAAAGTACAGCCCAGTTATAATCAGTTTGAAATACCTTCTTGAATAAGGGTAAACACTCCTCTATTCGGTCTAGACTGGCTAGAGTAACAGCGTGCCAGAAGACCATCTCCACATTGTCTGGAGTTAGCTGTTCCGCTGTGCTATACTCCTTTAAAGCTGCTTCAACATTTTCCTGAGCTAGATATTCATCTCCTCTATTCATGTGTTCATAAGCCCTATGAACTTTTACCAATCGCTTCAATTCTATTATCGGATTAGGATGATCCTCAACACGAAGATCAATGATTCGATCTCGCCATACTTGACCGCTAGGTTTTCCGCTAACAACGATAATTGCCGCTGACTGACGTCCCCTTATGTCGCCTCCCTCGTTTTCAGCTGCTTCTAAAGCAGCCATTAAACGCTCGATAAGATCGCCTTTTGTAGATTGATAAGCTTCAGCCATTGCCTTCCAGACTGTATTTTTAAGCATGAGGTTAGCTTGGACCGAAAATTGATCACCTATAAAGTGGCCTGCTTCTATGATGCACGATTTCCCAGTGTGGGCTGCTACCCTTCCTTGGCTATCTATCATTGCTACCTGTCTTACTTCTCTTTTCGGATCTATCTCAACGAGAGCTTTTAAGGCCTGAGGAGCACTCTTGCCAGCTCTCATTAAATCCAATCCTAGAGGACCATATGAAGCTTCTACGAAGGATTGAGTGGCGACGGCTCCGACTCCAGCCTCTACCCAGGGGACGAGGGGCCCTACAGAAAACCAATGCGACTGAACTGCTACTCCCAGTTGTCCGGAATCTGGATCTCGAGCCACAATCGAGTAGGTATGGATTGGTCTGTTTAAATCTCTCTCGATGATTTTTTCCCCAAAGCATTGAGCTACCATAGAGAAAACAAGAGCAATGACTAAAATAAATTTTCTCATAATACACCTCCTTCAATCAGGTGTGCTTAATTTCAATCTAAAGATTAATTTCCGTTTTTTTAGATTCCTAATAAGCCATAATTTGTTAGCTTTTAGAATTTATATCTATAAATATTTCATAAAGTCAAGCACCCACCTAAAAACATCTTCACTCTCTGAAAAAAATGTGAAAAAAATGGGGACAAAAAAAAATGGGGACAGGCCCCATTCTTGTAGAAAACGGGGCCTGTCCCCATTTTTTGGCCCATTTTTTGGCGTTCTTATTTTGATATTGGCTTTTCTTGTTGTTATAATTAGTTAAATAAGAATAATTGCAAATTCCACATAAGAGGAGGATTAATGAAAAAACCATTGCCCATTATCAATGTTACCATAATGGTTATCATAGCGATGACAATGATTAACAGTCTCCTTCTTTTTTCTCAAACTTTTGCAGTTGCTAGCGGCACAGTAAAATCAGAGGATGACAAGCCTATTAAAGGAGCAAAAGTGATTTTGATATTTTCTGAAGATGGAACAAAGCACGAGTTAACGACTGATAAGAAAGGGAGATGGAGGAAGGCTAATATGCGTTCCGGCGCATGGACCGTGGGTTTTATGGCTGAAGGATATGAGCCTCAAAACTTTAATATTACGCTCTCTGCAATAAAAAGGAATCCGCCTATTGAAGTTAAACTAACTCCCATTCCTAAATCCCCTTTGATAAAAGCAGATGCTTTATACCAACAGAAGAAATATGATGAAGCCTTAAAAGAATACCAAAGGATTTTGGCGGAGAATCAAGACCTTTACCAAGTTCATAATAAAATCGGCCTTTGCTATTACAGGCTAAATGATTTAGAAAATGCCATTGATGCCTTTAAGCTGATGCTGGAGAAAGAGCCTCAATCACAGGATACACTAATTAATCTTAGTGCTATCTATTTTGAAAAGGGCGATCTTGAAGAAGGGATGAAGTATTTCAAGCAGCTCGACGAAAAGAGCCTGGTAGATCCCAGCATATTCTATAATATAGGGATGCTCTTATTTAATAATCATCAGATAGATATGGCTATTGATTATCTCAAGAAATGTTTAGCTCTGGACCCGCTGTATGTTAACGGCTATTATCAACTTGCTTTAGTGTATCTTAATAAAGGTGACTTGGAGGAAGCAAAAAAATATTTAAAAAAAGTTATAGAATTGGCGCCTGAATCTGAGAAAGCGGCCATGGCTAAAAAAATGTTAGAGAATATTGAATAGGAAGGCAGGGCAACAGAATAAATATCTACGGCAGTTTTATTCTTAAAACGTATGAAAATAAGACAAATCTAATTTCCAGCCTCTATCCAATTTATTTTCAATAATTTCCAGGAATTTTGTATTCTTCTGCGTGTAAATATGTCAAAAAATTAGGCAATCGACCTTTTAAATCATGATTCAACCGGGACTGCAAAAGGTGGAAAATGGCTGAATCCTGATATGATTATTTCTTAAGAATGATTTCGCTTTATAAAATTATCCTATATAAATCATTGATATATAATTATTTTCAATATTTTTATCAAAAATCTTTTCTCCCATTATGCGGAATTTTGACTAGAAAGTTATGTACCTGTTCCTATCTGATTTAACTGGCATAATATTTGCATATAGAGAAAAAAGAGATAGAAGTACATCAAAATGTCTAACGAAATTAAAATTGAGCTTAACAACTTCCGCCACGGTCGGCTGGCTCGAATCCACCCAGCCTGGCTGTCTTTCATCAAGTATTGTGAATCCTTAGGATATGGAGAAATAGAAAAACTTAAAATTCAAAATGGACTTCCAATGTTGGCTGAAGAGGTTAAAAAGAAAATAAAATTCTCTGAAAAAGAATGGGAGTGACGATGGCAAGAGATAACTTAGTTTCTGAGCAACAAAATTTGTTAAACCAAAAGAGCAACGCTGAGGTAATTCTTGAGCTTGAAAATGGTGATAAATTTAGCTTGGATTTTCTGGATAAAAGAGAAAAGAAAGACTTCGCGATGAAAAGCTTTAAGCTCTTAATAAGATATTTTAGTTCGACGAAAAGAGTCCCTTTAAAAGAACTGATGAACATACTGGAGAGAGCCATATTGATTAGAGCGTTATCTCAGTTAAACGGAAATCAGAAAAATGCAGCAAAATTCCTGGGCCTAAAATACACCACGCTGCATGAAAAAGTAAAAAAACACAATATTCGCTTCCGAAAAGAAATAGTTAAAGATTAACAATGTCATGGTTCTCTTTTACAGCAATTTAGATCATTTGAATAATATGTCTAAAGAATATTGTCTGAAGCAGGAGGAAATTTTTATTCATTTATTTGAATATTCATGTTCAATAAAATGAATTTTATCATGTGAATTATACTCTTCAATTTCATAACTTCAATTTAATCAATAAGATAAAATTTATATCCTAATTGGCATGTTTTTTGCAAAATTTAAATTAAATAATAGAAAATGATATAGAATAAAACAAAGATTTACTGCAAAACAGCTCACTTAAACAAAAGAGGCTGTTAGAGGCTTCTGCTTTTGCGAGTCTCAAACAGCCTCTTTTTTTTTGGCTGATATCTTCAATAAAGGGAGGTGATAATCCAGCAGGCAGTTCAAACTTAAGGGCTATAGGTTTGGGATTAGTAACTTCATTATGAAGTTTTAATTCCATGGCAATGGTTAATTTAGCTCGCCTTCAGATATCGACTTGGAGGACAGAGCCAAAATTTTCCCAAGAATTTGGGAAAAGGAGAAAAAAACAGTATGAAAAAAAGCTTTAAAACCTTGTTGATCCTGTTATCCATCCTTATGCTTACCTCAATCACCTACTCCGCCGAAAAGGGGACTCTCAAAGTCATAGTAATTGACAATGAAGGTAATATTCTACCAGGTGTTTCATTGACTCTCTCAAGCCCCGTCATGATGGGATCAAAAACTTTAGTTACTGGTGTTGCCGGAGAAGCCTTGTTTGTTAATCTGACCCCAGGAATTTATGAACTCGAATCAAGCATTCCAGGATTCCAAGGAAAAACTTCACAGCAAATTGAGGTCTTCCTCGACAGGCAAACCCTTATTCAGGTCGAGTTGAACCCCGCAGTGATTGAGGAATCTATAACTGTTGTTGCTGTCTCTCCCGCGGTTGATACCACAAAGTCTGTCATAGCTGAACATGTTACCCATGAAACTGTCGAGTCGCTTCCTATAGCTCGAGATTTTGTAGGATATCTTCAGTTAGCTGCAGGCGTTAATATCGTTCCTAACTCGCAGGGCAGAGATACACCTCAGGACCCAGCTGGTAAGGGCGGTTTAAATTATTATGATCGAGGAGCTCAAGGACCGATAAACGCTAGAGGGGGAGGCAAACGTGGCTCACGTGATAATATTTTCTTCCTGGACGGAGTGAACATAACTGGATTGGCAGCTCAAAGAGCCCTGATGACCTTTAACAACGAGGTCATCCAGGAGCAGGAACTTATGACTTCTGGTGTCCCGGCTGAATACGGAGGAGGAAAAGGTGTTGTCGGAAACATCGTGACCAAGTCAGGAGGAAACAGATTATCAGGTTCCGTAAACTTTTATTTCCAGCCCAAAGATTTATATTTGAATTTCGCCGGGAACGAATACAAAGATGCGGATGATCCCACAATGCTCGAGGGATTCAAAGACAACAAATATGATACTGCCGCGACTCTTGGTGGACCATTGGTGCAGGATAGGCTTTGGTTTTTTATTTCAGGCCAATACAGAAACAACGGATCTAAATTCCAGCTTTCAGAATCTGCCTCTTCGATCCGAGAGGAAGTGGACTATAAGAAGAGCAGAACAGGGCTTTTTGGCAAACTCTCATTCACGTTGACTCCTAATGACTCATTTACTTTTCTGTATTTCATGGATGACTATACCATAGAGGGCTCGCGTGACAATAACATAATCAAAACGCGTCAGCCCTTCTACGACTACAATATGGGTGTCTACAGCGGCTATTATCAGAAGGTTCTTGGAGATAACCTCATTGTGGATGTCCGCTACGGGCGTTACTGGTGGGGATTTGAACGTGGACCCCGCTATCCAGAGGCAGGCGTTGAAGACAGGCTTTGGTACATACCTGGAACATACCCCACTGTTGAAAACTACCAGTTTGGAAGTTACTATTTAGGTTCGGATAATAAAAACACGAGGAATCAGTTCAGTTTAAACGGTGAATTGTTTTTAGGCAAGATGCGGATAAAAGCAGGTATAATGTACACCAATGAATATGATACGGACGACGATTTTTACCCCTTAGGAGAAAGGCGCTCTTCCTTAGATCCTAACCTGACTGGAATTACTCTTGGAGAACTTTATGATGAAGGCATTATGCCTGCCAGCGAATTCGATGAGCGGCTTCTTCCATGGATTAACGATCACTGGGATGCAACTGCCGACGCCCTTGATACTAACAACGATCTTGTTGTGAGCAACGATGAGTTGAGAGCAGCAACCATGACTATGATGGGCGACAACGGAGTGAACTTCATGAGAACTTATGAGTCGGCAAAAGGTCCTAATAAAGTTCGAGCCCAACGCTGGGCTGGATATTTCATGGATGACTGGAAAATCAATGATTATTTTACGCTTAATGCAGGAGTCCGAATTGAAAATCACCATACCAAGAACTCAAAGGGCGGGACTATCCTTCATATGGATACTGTATTTCTGCCCAGAATAGGCTTAGTCTGGAACATAGGTGGAAGAGGAACCCACAAGTTAACTGCCTTCTACGGACACTTCTCAGATCCTGTGCCCTTTGCCATGATCCATTTTGCAGGAGACCTTACCGGACAAGTTACCGAAGAGCAGATCTGGCTTAATAATGACTGGTATACTTTTCGCATCCGTGGAGGAGAAAAACAGATAGATTGTGAATGGACTCCAAGTACAAAAAATGGTGTTTCCAGGGAATTCTCTTTAACCCATGAAATTGATTTAGGCGATGGACTTGTCATTACTAGCCAGGGCTACTATCGTGGAGACCGCAACATCATCGAAGATTATGATCTTTTTACCTATGTTCTGCATATGCCAGCTGACTTTGATAATCTCGCTCTGACTTATGAGGATTTTGGTTATCCTTCAGCAGGTCCTGGTCCTAACATCAACTATTTCCTCTCCAATCTCTACGGCGGTAAAAGAGATGTCTGGGGTTTTGACTTTGAAGTTTCAAAACGGTTCGTAGACGGCTCTTTCATAATTGGTCAGTATTCATTCAAGCGCGCTCTTGGAAACAGCCAGTCTGATGGAAACGCCGACCTTCAGGGCGACTTTATTTTTCTTGACCCAAGAAACGATTGGATGTGGGGACCTACTCCTGGAAGTATTCCTCATAAGATTAAGATCTTCGGTACATACAGAACTCCTTTTGGCTTGGATATCGGAGCGCTTCTCTACTGGAATTCAGGAATGCACTACACTGAGTCCTATAATTTCTATCCTGGACCTTACGACATTTATTACAATTGGCCGTTGGGTGGCAATCAGTATGTAAAGACTGGTCAAGAGAAAACTCAAAGTTACTATCAAGTTGATTTAAAGTTCAACTACGGAATAAGGCTAAAAGATGTTGCTGTTCTTGATTTGTTCCTCGATATCTACAATATCACCAACAACCAAACAGCTATTGATCTTATGTATGCTCGTAATGATCCAAAGTGGGATTTTCAAGAGACAACAGAAATCCTGATGCCCATGAGATTGTACCTCGGAGCCAGAATCAGATTCTGACCTATAGTAAATGGATAAAGAGGCTGGTGCTTGAAACAGGTGCCAGCCTCTTTTTTTCTCTAGTTTAGGAGTCGTGAAAAAATGAAATTCTTGTTGAAAATGACAATTAATAAATCAATCTTTTACGCTGTCATTGGCAGTTTAATCCTCTTTTTCTCAGGCCCAGATACTTTGTCCCAAGAAGCAAAGAAGAATCTTCAGCAGCAAAAACAAGAAGAAATACCCAGGCCTGCCTA
>WVZK01000165.1 GCA_011772475.1 Candidatus Aminicenantota bacterium
CAGAGGTTTATGAGCTCGGAACTCTAACTTTGCATATGTATCAATAAATGGGGGCAGGTCACAATCAAGCATGAAACTAATGAAAGATGCCGTGGAAAACCTATGTTAAAGACCTACTTAAAAAGCTCAAGAATGGGCATTTCTGACACACAACTGACACACAAAAAAAAGAGCACCGGGCTATTGCTTTATTTTCAACTAATTAAAACCCTCCTAAAAGGTGATTGAAAATCACCATTAGATTCACCTCTTAAGGCTATATACTTGCCCTTTTTACTAGTTTACTTTACCAGTAACAGACTAGAGATATGTAGAATGAGGCTGTTAATGAAAAAAAAGCTGCTAAGATTATTCCTTTTTCCGCTCATCCTGATCTTTATTGTCAGCTTCTCTTTTGCTGATAAAATTCATCTGAAAAATGGTTATACGATAAGCGGTGAGATAATCTCTTACGATGAGAATTCTGTAACCATAAGAGCACCAATCTTTGGTGTAATGAAGATAGAAAGATATAAAATCACTAAAATCGAACCGCCACTGGAAGAATTTACAGAAGAAGCAGAAGAAAAAGAACCAGAGAAAGAGATAATCGAGCCCGAGACTCCAATGCCGGAAGCAAAAGAACCTTCCTTACCCGCTGTTATTCCTCAGGAACCAAAGA
Organism: Candidatus Aminicenantota bacterium; assembly: GCA_011772475.1. Taxonomy (GTDB): domain Bacteria; phylum Acidobacteriota; class Aminicenantia; order Aminicenantales; family Aminicenantaceae; genus SOIV01. The sequence goes on from WVZK01000165.1 coordinate 662, forward strand.
AAGAGAGCCTCGGCCAAAAGCCTATCATCGCAGATCTTATGGGAGCGCGGCGAGAGAAAAGTCGGATAAGCCTTTATCTTAGCGGAGGATTGACCTATATTGACGGTGGGGATCTGAACGGTGTTATCAGTGACTACAAAAATTTAATCGCCGATTATAACGAATTTTACATCACTAACTACACCATTGACTGGGCCGAATTTGAAAGAATAACAAACTGGAAAGCAGAGGTATTGGTGAACATAACTTCCTTCTTTAGTTTCGGCCTTGGCGTTGAGTACTTGAACTCCAAGATGGGGAGAGGAAATATAACACTAAACGATTCGGACAGCGGCACAGTTAATGGAGGCTTGTTTTATTACAATTACACATTAACAGACAATTACCAGTTTGCACCTCAACAGGAGTTAACAGTTATTCCAATTACTTTTGATCTATATTATTTCGTTCCCATAGGCAGAATAGCAGAGGTGTTTGTCAAAGCAGGACTCAGCTACAATATCGGCAGGCTCAAATATAACGAGACCTACCAATCTGAGTATGATTATCAGGCAGATTATTATGCTAGTGACGATACTTTTTGGTATACCTATATTGATGACTACACAGAAGATGGAACCTACAGCTACAGTGTCAAATGTAATGAAACAGGATTTCAAGCAGGTCTTGGTTTTGATATTAAGCCTCTCCCGTTTATTTCCTTAATTCTCGAGGGTACTTACAGGTTTGCTAATTTTAAAGACTGGACTGGAAGCGGTAATGATAGCTGGGACTGGGATGAACAGTGGGGACGTTCAGATTTAGGTTACAGCACTGACAGCGCGAACGAATCTGACGCTTGGGCCGGGAAAATCTGGTATTATGAGCTATATGACTCTAATTTAGACAAACAGTATGGATTTTTATCGCTTCATGAACAAGCGCCCCAGTCTTCTGAGCTTATAAAAAATCCTCGGGTAGGAAAGATCAATCTAAACGGCTTTTCCCTAAGAGCAGGGATAAGAATCAGCTTTTAATCCAAACGTTCCTTCTTTTCATGTTCTCGGTAACAAACGGGTATTCCTCTAAGACTTCCTGCTCGAGCTGGACTCCTATCCCGTAATCTTCAAGGACTTTTTCCAACCGGCCAATATCCTCATCGCTGAATAGATCTCTCATAACAGCTGGCCAGGCCTTCATCCCCTCTTTCTCCAGCTCTTTTAGCGCCACCAGAGGGTATCGGAAAAACTCCTTTTTTGCTCCCGATATAAGCTCAAAAGATTCTTCATTCACACCCTTCAGAGAGATCCTTATCCACAAATTCTTAAATATTAATTTCTTTACAAGGTCCTTTCTACAGCCCAGAAAAAATCCGTTCGTCTCGAGGATAAATACAGAACGAGGCTCCTCCTGGAATATAATCTTTAGCACCCCTCTAAGATGCTCTAGCGAAGCCTCGCCTAAAAGAGGCTCAGAACCTGTTATCCTGAAAAGATGAAAAGACCTTTTCCTTGCAATCCTTAGTAAGTTCTCTGCAACTTGTTGCGAAGAATAGAATTTATCGAACCGAGCTGGATTTAAATTCCTGAAGTAATTCCAGCAGTAGGCACAGAGAAAAGAGCATCCTATGGCGTCCGCAGTCGCTATCCCCCCATAATAAGGAGCTGCCCTGAACCTGTAATACAACCTTTTCCCATCTTTCATGACAAGGCGCTCAACCTCCGCAGCCCTCTCTACAGGATCAAAAGGAAAATTCAGGCTCATGACTCACTCCATCCCAAAAGGAGATAATTCAATAAGTATAATCTCCCACAGGATGACAAAATACGAGAAAAGCTTCAACCCCCATTATTAAAGAGTGGTATCTTTGAAGCTCCAGGCAGGCTTATTTCTTCTTCGTCTCTTTGGCTGTGCTCTTTTTTTCCGCCCTAGGATCAAGGTCAGTATGGGTGCTGGGCATTTCAATGTCTTGAGGAGTTACACTGTAACTCTGTTTTATGAATTTATCCAGGGCATCGACGACATCAGGATCAAACTGTTTCCCTTTCAAGGCCTTAAGCTTTTTCATCGCTTCCTTAAAAGGCAGCGGCTTATTATACGGGCGCTGGGTCGTCATAGCATCAAAGGCATCCGCAACTCCAAGAATCCGGGCCCCGAGTGGAATCTTCTCCCCTTTCAGACCATCTGGATAGCCTGTGCCTGCATATTGTTCGTGATGACCGCGAACCACGGGCAGGACAAAACTGAGGTACTCGATTGGCTTCAGGATATTCTCCCCGGTGAGAACATGGGCTTGTATGGAGTGAAATTCCATAGTGGAGAGAGCGCTTTCTTTATCGATAATCCGCTCTCTCACACCAATTTTTCCTATATCATGGAGTTCTGCAGCTGTCTTAATCTTTTTGCACTCCTCCTCGTTCAGTCCCATTTCTTGAGCAATGCCGAACGCATAGCGGCTTGTTCTCTGCGAATGCCCGCGGGTGTAAGGATCTTTTGCTTCTACGGTATTAAGAAGCGCGAGTATTGCTTCATGGTATGCTTTCTGAAGGTCTTCGTAAAGGCGTGAGTTATCGATGGCTACTGCAGACTGGTTGGCCAGTGCTGAAAGAAGAGCCACGTCGTTTTCATCAAAACAATTTGGCTTTTCACGGTTATCCAGATAGATAAGGCCTAAAACCTCCCCCTGGTAGACAAGAGGGGCACACATGACAGAGCGAAGGTTCATGGTCATAATGCTCTCTGCTCCTGAGAACCTCTCATCCTGGGCAGCATCGTTTGCCAGGATACATACTTCATCTTTTACCGACTTTTTGAGAATGCTCCTGCTTATCTTGAAAGAATCGGCAGGAATATCAGACCTGCTTTTAATGTATTTGGGCTCAAACTCATCGCCTTTATCTTTGAGCAGGATACACACCCTCTGCACGTCAGCGAAAACACTCAGCAATTTCTCAGCTATTTGATCGAGGAGTTCATCAAGTGTTTGTATAGAGTTTATGGAATTTCCCACATCATAGATTGTCTCTAAGTTCTTGAGAAGCCTTTCTGTAGTAGCCAGTTCTTTGGGCATAGTCTTGGGGAGTTTATCAGCAATGGTTCGAGAAGAAGAGACAACCTCTTCTATTTGGTCCGATAACTTATCAAGAGGAATTGCTGAGGTGACAATCGGTTTTCCATCCTGGAATTTGACATCTGCAGCCGCATGATCTTCGCGAACCTGTATTTTCGTGTCACCTATTCTTATCTCGTCCCCAGGCACCAGTATCTGACGCGTGACCCGATTGTCGTTTATGAAAGAGCCGTTCATGCTCTTCTTGTCATGGAATATGGAAATACCCCCCTCGACGATTATCTCAGCATGTATTCGAGATAGCTTGGCATCGTCAATCATAATATCGCAGACAGAATCGCGACCTATGACTGTCCTGGCGCCAGTCAGGTCCCAAAGGGTGTCCTTATCCGGACCTTCTACGCAGTAAAGCTTCATTAGGCTATCTCGCGGTCAAGCTCTATAACGCCTCGCGCTCCTTTCTCCTTCTCCCCAGAGAATATATAGCATAGAAGAGAGGTGAAGTCAATTCAAATGTGGCATAACAGTCTCCAAGGAAAGTTTTATATAACAGATCTGAGGATTATTTTGTCTCTTCCGGTTTTTTGATAGATAGCTTAACCCGGATACGATAATAAGGAATTAGAACCAAGATAATGGCAAACAACAGATAAAAATAATACTTGTCGATCCCTTGCCCTACGTGATGCGCCGCAAGAATAATACTTCTTTGAACGTGAATAAAAATCAGATTAAAAAAAATCAGGGTTAAATAAACGTATTCTTTAAAAATGGGGGCTTTCGAAGATGCCATTTTTTTAGAAGATATTCTTCTGGTCATGACCAGGAAAAATGTGAAAAACAGAGCTTGCGTTAGAAGATAGATAAAAAAAAGCGGGGACTTATCCGTCAAGATTGTTTGTTGCCCAAAAAAATTGAGCCAGAGAGGGATTTTTTGAGGAAGGCGCGGGTAGGCATAAAAGTCCATCACCGCTGCTGTACCCAAGAGAACCCAATTACAGATTAAAAGCAGCAGAACTGATTTTTTCCGCACTATCGAATCCTATTCGAAAAACTTCCAAAAATCAAACTCCACTCTTAGAACTTATTCTTTTCTTCCCCGACAAGAAAATCAACCAAAATTGTGATTTAAAGGAGAAATGAAAGGTGTTTAATAGTTAGTTTCTGAATAACCTCATTTATTTTACTTGTTCAGGCCCATTTTCTTCAACATAGCAGTGAATCGCGGGTCAGGACGCAGGCTATCTAGCACTGGCTCTGTTTTGATGGAAGTCAAGTCGAATGATCGCTCCTCGTAAGCTTTTTCCAGCCATTCAAAGGCTTTATCATTATCTTTAAGACTTGTATAGACTAGCACTATTTGAAACATCGGAACTATACGTTCCTTTGATGGCTTGATCAATTTTTCGAGTATCTTAAAAGCTTCTTTTCTATTACTTTCCATTGCATAGGCGAGCGAAAGCCAAGCATTATACGCTGAGCTGCCTCCTGAAAGAGATTTTGCTTTCTTAAATTCTGCGATGGCTTCCTTAAACAACGACTTTTGAAGATAAGCTGCTCCGAGATTGGCATGTGCCCAATGGAAGGTGGCATCTATCTCGATCGCCTTCTGACATTGTTCTATCGCTTGATTGTACTTGCCTTCCTGATAAAAAAATGTTCCAAGATCCGTGTTAATCGGGAGAGATAGTGGATCAAGCTCCTTGGCTCGTTGGATTTCTACTAGACCTTCATCAAAACGTCCCAAATCCCTTAAAAGACAGCCATACCATTGGTGAGCTATCGCATAGTTGGGATTAAGCTCGATGGCTCGCTTAAATTCTCGTTCAGATCCTGACCAGTCATAATCATTGACTTGCATAATGAGTGCTAGTGAGGCATGCGCCTCGGCGAGAGTGTCGTCTATCTTCAGGGCTCTTTTTGCTGCCGCCTTCGCTTTAGAAAAAGCCTCTTTTGGAGAAACTATAATGTAGCCCGCAACCATATTGTAAGCATCGGCCAGCCCAGCATAGGCCAGAGCATAGTTGGGGTCGGCTTCAATCGCCTGCTCGAAATACTCGATTGACTTCTTCAGCCCTGCTTCTGTCCTCTTACTCCAGAAGTGTCTGCCCTTCATATACAGGCCATAGACTTCAACATTCTCGGTATAGCGCTTGACTAGCAATGCCTTCTCTTCGCCAACGAGCTTTATTTCCATCTTGCCGACAATCGCCTGGGAGATCTCATCCTGCATGTCAAACACACTCTCCAGCTTTCTGTCATAAATTTCAGCCCAAAGATGAAAGCCATCCTCCACATTTATGAGTTGGGCCCTGATGCGGATTCTGTCTTTTTCTTTCTGGATAGTCCCCTCGAGAATTGTGGCCACATCCAGCTCTTCACCGATCTCTTTGATGTCTTTGTCTTCTTTTTTATAGCGCATCACTGAAGTTCGGGAAATGACTTTCAATTTTTCCAGTTGAGATAACTTTCCAATGATTGCGTCAGTCATCCCATCACAGAAATATTCCTGGTCTTTTTTCGGGCTTAAATCTGCAAAAGGGAGCACCGCAATGGAGCGTTTCCTTTTCATTTCAGCCATTTTCTCTTCTTCAGGGATTTTTTTGGGCAAAACCTTTTTAGTGGTAGAAATGCCTTTCTCAATCTTGATTAACTCAGAAAGTATCTCCTCTACATTCTGATATCTATCTTCTTTTTTCTTCTCCATACATTTCAGTATTAAACTACTGAGATCACTAGATATCTGAGGATTGATTTCTCTCGGGTCTCGAGGTTTATCTGTCTTATGCTTTATAGCTATGCTTATAGGAGTGTCTCCCTCAAAAGGAATCGTGCCTGTCACCATCTCATAGAGAATTACTCCCAATGAATAGATATCAGAACAATGGTCTATTTCCCTTCCTTCTGCTTGCTCGGGCGACATGTAATCAGGCGTTCCGATCATCATGCCTTCCTCTGTTAGTCCTTTTGCCTTAATCGAGCGAGCTATTCCAAAATCCATAATCCGAGCATTGCCATTTCTGTCAATCATGATGTTCTTAGGCTTTAAATCCCTATGGACGATTCCCAACCTATGTGCTTCAGCCAGTCCTTCGCACACTTGTTTGGCTATGAAGAGAGCCTTTCCAGAGCTCAACAGCCCCATTCTTTTAATCGAGGTCTTTAAATCTTCCCCTGGCACATATTCCATGGTGATGAAGTAAGTTCCTCCCTCTTTACTGAGGTCATACATTCGACAAACATTTTTATGGGCTATTCTTCGAGCAAATTTCAACTCGTTCCTGAAACGTTTAATTGTTTTCTCATCAGCAACGATTTCAGGTTTTAGGAGTTTTAAGGCCACCTTTTCCTCTACCTCTTTATCGAAGGCCTTGTAAACCCTGGCCATTCCGCCTCTTCCCAAATCTTCTATGACCTCGTATCTATCAGCTAAAGTACTTCCTCTGGTAAGTTCTGTAAGGGGGGCTTCGAAGGTTTCAGTTCTGGATGGTGGCGGCTTTTTTGAGGGACGGAGAGGTGAGGCGCAGTTGCCGCAAAAGCGGGTATCATCGGGATTTTCAAAATCACATTTGGGACATTTCGCTGTCATTTAGAGCCCTCTTTTTGAATGCAAATAAAATAACAATTAGCTAGAAAATAGTCAAATTCAAGTTGATTTTTTTATAGGTAGGACGCCTTTTACTCTCTTGTTCTTTTTAGCACTTACTTTCTCCTTGAAGGAAGGCAATAAAATCCTCTTCGTTAATCCACCACTGTCGTCCTATTTTTTGAGCTTTTATATTACCCGAGTTTACTAGCTTAAGAGCTGTTACCTTGCTAACCTGCAGCTTTTCCTGGATGTCTTTTAAAGAGTATTGCTGGAATATCTTACTCCCCAACCAGATTGTCCTCATTTACTTATCTATCCTTTAGTTTACTTTATTTTATTTTATGATATAACAATATGCTTTCTTCTTGTCAAGGAGTTTTTTTATTAAATAGACACCACTCTTGAGCACCTATAAGAATATCTATTAATGTCGCCCCCCTTCTTAAGCTGACAAATGCGGAATAAATTGACGATTTAGTACTGATATTGTTGAGATTAGTATTAATTATTGATTGCTTTTAGTCTATTTCTTAACAAACTCAATATTGGCAGCACGACCAGCAGCCAGGATGAATCCTTTTATTCTATTTCTTTTATCACGGACAAACTCTATGTTAAACCAACGCATGGTAAATTTATCGCGGTCCATGGCTTTTAGAGCACCCTTGGGAGCGTTCTTGTGCTTGAAAAACAGGGATTCCTTCTCGAGTGCGAGCTTGTAGGTAACCGGAAGCTCGTCATTAAAATATTCCCCGGCATACTCCTTCAGCTGCGCAGGAGTCAACGGACTCACAAGGGAAGATTTCACAAGGTTGATATCATCTCTTCCTTCCATGGTCACCTTAGCTTTCCGTATTCTGCCTTTCGCATCAGGGAAAAACTCGATAAGGTTATCAAACGGAGCCTCCAGCGCTTTAAAGCGCGTCTTACTCACCGGTGTAAGGTCAAACTTATTCCCCCTGGCTTGCATTATTAGCTTGCCCTCTTTTATCGAGATGATAGTCCAGGTGCCAGTCCTCTCATCCTGGTAGTTTCCTACTTTATCCTCTAATTCTTGCTTGGATAGGGCGACTGCCTTGACCTTTTTCTTCTCTTTGGGCGCCTTTGGGGCCTCTTTGAGCTTATCGGCAAGATAAATATCTGCAACTTGATTGCAGAGCCTTGAGGGATTTATGGTGCCGAGGTTAGCCAGGCAGATAACAGTAAACTTTTGTTCAGGGAAACGAGCCATCTGGGCCCTGAATCCAACAAATCCACCACCGTGGCTTACTTTTTTTAATCCCTTATATTCAGTTACGCTTAGCCCGAAAGCATAATCAAGCTTCTTACCGCTGTTGAGCATACCTGGAGTTTGGATGAGATCGATGAGCTCCTTCCCTAATTTGTAGTTGTAAAAAGACTGATCCCAGAGAAACAAATCCTCGACCGTGGTAAAAACACCGCCATCTCCCACATGGTCAAGAGTGGTCATATCTATTCGAAATCCTTTTTTTTGGGGTGAATAGCCGTCAGCACGATTCTTGACTACCATGGTGTGGTCGTCATGAAAATGAGTGTTCTTCATGCCTAAGGGCTTAAATATATGTGCCTGGGCAAAATCATTAAGGGATTTCCCGCTTACTCTCTCGACAATAACCCCAAGTAAAAAATAGCCAGAGTTGGAATAGAGATGCTCCTCACCAGGGAGAAAATTAAGCCCTTTTTGCCGGCTCAGGAGTTCCACGCTATCTTCTGGAGTATAGAATTGATCATCCGGCAAGGCTGCAATAGCACCAAGAGTGAGATAATCGCGGATACCGCTCGTATGGTGGAGGAGATGTCTTATGGTTATGGGCCTTTCGTATTTGGGCAGTTCTGGGATGTATTTTCGTATATCATCATCTAGCGAGATTTTTGCCTGAAGGGCAAGAATGGCTATGCATGATGCAGTGAACTGTTTTGAGGTTGAGCCGATCCGGAAAACAGAAGTCGGGATAATAGGGACATTGTGCTCCAGATTGGCCATTCCGTAGCCGCGTTTGTAGATTATTTCGCCGTCTTTGATTATAGCCAGGGCTGCTCCTGGGGAGACAGTTGAATCCCATTTAGAGAAGAGCTTATCCACCTTGTCTGTCGTCTCGTCTGCGGATACAGTGGATGCGATAAAAGCTATAAAAAGGAAAATCCAGAGTAACTTTGATGCTTGTGAGGATTTCTTCATGCGATATCTCCTTTTTTGGGGGAGGTCATTTAGATTCTTAATCTCCATCAATTCATATCACTGGTTTTTCCCCTTGTCAAGAACAGAACAGAATCGATTTGAACTTTGGATTCAATTTTGGAATTTAATGTAATAAAGATAGTAAGAAGGCAAAGTGCAAGGAAAGTTCAGGTTCCTAATATTTCAAGGGAAACAGATGACAACACTAACACATTAGGATATTCAATCAGTTTTACAATCAGTTGCTGCTAATATAGAATATTTGGCCTAAGATAAATAATACGCTTTATCAGATATAGCTAAAGGAATAGACAATATGAAGCTTTTTTATGTTTGTACTTTCTTAATATTATTCTTTTTAATAATACCCTGTGGAAGTGCAACAGAAGAAATGGCAGAGAAGACGGGAAAGGATTGTAGCTACTGTCATCTTGACCAATCAGGAGGAGGAGAATTAACCAAAGCAGGAAAGGAGTATCTTATAAAAGATTCTAAGAAGGATGAGTATACTCAGAGCAAAAGAATTCTACACTTTATTCGTCTTATTGCAGGATTCCTCCATATTCTTACAGCAATTTTCTGGTTCGGGACTATACTTTATGTGCATTTAATTCTTAAACCTTCATATGCTGCTCATGGCCTTCCGAAAGGAGAGGTCAAACTTGGTTTAATTTCAATGATTATAATAGCAGTAACTGGAATCATTCTTACAGTTTTTCGAGTCCCCTCATTCTCATTCCTGTTTGAGACTCGGTTTGGCATTTTGCTTCTCATCAAAATTTTTCTTTTTCTCATGATGGTTTGTTCGGCACTATATGTTGTAATAATCGTAGGCCCAAAATTAGGAGCAAAGAAGGATATAAAATTTCAAGTACCAAAAGAATATTATACAGCTGATGAGTTAAGGAATTTTGACGGCGCCAAAGGTCATCCCGTTTATGTGGCATTTAACAACAAGATTTATGATGTCTCCAATAGCAGTTTTTGGAAGGATGGAAAACATTTCGGCAAACATAGTGCTGGCACAGATTTGACAGGAATGTTGGACCAAGCTCCCCACGGTGAAGAGAAATTACAAGGATTGGACCAAATTGGCAAACTAGCTCTTATGAAGACAAAGAGAGAAATCCCTTCTCAGGAGAGAGTGTTCTATTTTATTGCCTATATGAATTTAGGCCTTGTCATTCTTATTACGCTCGTTTTAGCTCTGTGGCGATGGTGGTAGGACGCCAATAGGTTTGACCTGCCCCCATTTATTGATACATATGCAAAGTTAGAGTTCCGAGCTCATAAACCTCTGG
>WVZK01000103.1 GCA_011772475.1 Candidatus Aminicenantota bacterium
TTCAGAAGCATTTAATCCCATTGACTCTTTGTGTTTTAATTGATATTCTTTTGCCAAGCTAGCAGAGGGAGTAATGGCAATTAAATGCCCCAAATGTCAAACCGACAACCCTGATACTATAAAGTTCTGTGGTGAGTGTGGAACCCAATTAATCCCTACCGAGGAAGTCTCTGCCCCCACCGAGACTCTCGAAGCAGCCAGAGAAGAATTAACCAGGGGAACCACCTTTGCCAACAGGTATGAAATCATAGAAGAACTGGGTAAGGGCGGAATGGGCAAAGTCTACAGAGTCGAAGATAAGAAAATAAAGGAAGAAGTCGCCTTAAAACTCATCAAACCTGAGATCGCTTCGGATAAGAAGACCATAGAACGTTTCAGCAATGAGTTGAAGATGGCCCGCAAAATAGCACACAGGAACGTATGCAAAATGTATGATCTGGGTGAAGAGAAAGGCACCCACTATATCACCATGGAATATGTGCCTGGGGAGGATTTAAAAAGTTTTATCAGAAGGGCAAGACAACTAACTCCTGGAACAGTAATTACGATAGCCAAGCAGGTTTGTGAAGGATTGACAGAAGCTCACAGGCTGGGGGTTGTGCATCGTGATTTAAAACCTCAAAACCTAATGATAGATAAGGAAGGAAATGCACGGATAATGGATTTTGGGATAGCCCGTTCTATTATAGGAAAAGGGATAACAGGTGCAGGAGTGATGATCGGAACACCTGAGTATATGTCACCTGAACAGGCAGAAGTAAAAGAGGTAGACCAGCGTTCTGACATCTATTCGCTGGGAGTGATTCTTTATGAGATGGTGACAGGGAGAGTGCCTTTTGAAGGAGAGACGCCTTTTAGCATTGCTTTTAAGCACAAGAGCGAAATACCTCGAAATCCCAAAGAGGTCAATTCTCAGATTCCTGATGATCTGAGTCGTGTGATTCTGAGGTGTCTAGAAAAGGATAAGGAAAAGAGGTATCAGAGTGCGGGGGAAGTGAGATCTGAGTTAGAGAATATAGAGAAAGGTATACCTACCACAGAGAGAGTTGTTCCCAAAAGAAAGCCCATAACCGCAAGGGAGATAACCGTAACCTTTGGCCTGAAGAAGCTCTTCATTCCTGCCTTTGTTGTTATCTCGGTGGCCATAATAGGAATAATTATCTGGCAGCTACTTCCCCAAAAGGAAACAGTTTTTACACCAAAGATTAAGAACTCAATAGCAGTTATCAGCTTTGAAAATCAAACAGGTGACAATGCCTTTGACTATCTACAAAAGGCCATTCCTAATCTGTTAATTACCAGTCTTGAGCAGACTGGAAATCTTTATGTAGCAACTTGGGAGCGGTTGCGAGATCTTCTTAAGCAAATGGGAAAAGAAGATACTAAGGTTATCGAAAGTGACTTAGGCTTTGGACTATGTCGCAGGGAAGGGATAGAATTCATCGTTTTAGGAAGCTTTATAAAAGCAGGTGATATATTTGCTACAGATGTGAAAATTTTGGACGTGGAGACCAAGAAACTTCTGAAGAGTGCCAGTTCGAAGGGAGAAGGAGTTGACAGCATTTTAAAAACACAGATTGACGAGCTGAGCAGTCAAATTTCGCAAGGTATAGGTATAAGCAGGGAAAAAATAGAAGCGTCACAAGTGCAGATTTCTGATATAACAACCACTTCAATGGAGGCTTATAACTACTTTTTAGATGGAAGAGAAGCAGCTGAAAAATTGTACTATGGTGAAGCTCGGAAGTTTTTCGAAAGAGCCATCCATCTTGATTCTACCTTTGCCTGGGCCTACCTCTGGCTTAGCAGAGCACATAGCAGTCTGGGAGACGTAATAGCTAGAAACGAGGCTTGCGAAAAAGCCAAGATCTTCTCCGAGAAGGCAACGGAAAAGGAGAGGCTTTATATCGAAGCTGATTATGCCCGTTATCTTGAAGGAAATCGAGAAAAGGAATTTAGTATCCTAAAACGGATAGCTGAGAATTATCCCAGAGAAAAACGAGTTCTTTATTTATTGGGTTCCTATCATCAGGGAAATAATTTGTTTGATGAAGCAATAAGAGAACACAACAAAGCCCTGGAACTTGATCCTAATTATGGATTGGCATTTAATAATCTAGGGATCATATATAGAACTTTGGGAGATTATGATAAGGCAATCGAGTATTTTGAGAAGTATGCACAGGCCTCCCCTGGAGATGCGAATCCGTTGGATTCAACAGGTGTGGCCTATCTTTTTATGGGAAGGCTTGATGATGCGATAGCCAAATTTAAAGAGGCTTTGGAGATAAAGCCTGATTTCTTTTGGACGCTTCGGTCTATCAGTTATGCCTACGCTTTAAAGGAGGATTACACTGAGGCGGTGGAATGGGCAGAACAATATATTGAAAGAACCACCTCTCTGGGAAGAAAAGCTGAAGGGTATCTATGGAAAGGATTCTATCATTACTGGGTCGGCGCCTTTGATCAGTCCGCAAGGGATCTTCGTAAGGCAATAGACTTATCAGTGGAAGTAGGAAATAAGTCCTGGAATTCTGTGGCCGAATGGTTGAATGGATTCATCTGTTATTCGAGGGGAGATTTTGAACTCGCCCGAAAACACCTAGAGACCTGGTTTGATCTAGCTAAAGAAAGCCAGCCAGAACTTACATCTTATTCTTCGGCAGTATATAGTTGGGTTCTTGGTTTATTGGACTTGAAAGAGGATCGAACCGCCTCCGCAAAAAAAAGATTAGTTGAGATAAGGTCCATTTTGCCAAGGATAGAACCTTTTGGTAAGAACCAGGTTATGACCATCCGTGATATTCTTGAGGGAGAGATATTGATTGCAGAAGGTTCGTTTGATAAAGCCATAGCTGTTTTGAAAAAAACATCAATTTTGAAATTTAGACAATCCCGTATTAATTTGGTAGTAGGGATGAACACTGTCAATTATGAAGATACACTAGCTCGGGCCTATCAACACAAAGGAGAAATAGACAAAGCAATTAGCGTGTATGAGAAACGGATTAGGATTGATCCAAACAGTGATGACCGATGTCTAATTCATCCCTTGAATTATTACAGGCTGGCTAAATTGTATGAAAGACAGGGCAACAAAACCAAAGCCATAGAGCAATACGAGAAATTCCTTTCCCTCTGGAAGGATGCTGACCCTGGTATTGCTGAGGTTAGTACACTCACTGAGGATGCGAGGAAGAGGCTGGCTAGTTTAAAGTAGATGGCTTTAATCCTGAATTCTTAATTCACGAAAAGGGATTAAATGAAAGCAAAAGGGCGGAAATCTTAACAAACTTTTGCCAAACTTTTAACAACATAATGCCTAACATTCTCTTTGGTAAAGTTGATATGGGGAATATTTATTTATATTTTATGACGGGAAACTCTGATAATGATATTATGGATAGGAGAATTATTTTAGAAAGGAGGTTAAAATGAAAAAAGTAATGGCTCTGATCTCTTGTATAATTTTACTTTCCGGTGTTTCATTATATGCATTAAATCAGGCAAATACTGAAAAAGAAGCAATAAAAACAGTAATACAGAGCGCTTTAGTAGATGGATATTTAAATAATTATGATATCGAAGAGATGAAAAAAGGAATTCACCCCGAATTTCGGATTATGGAATTAAGGACCAATAAATTGTCAAAAAGGGGATTCGAGGCTTTATTAGATTACGCAAAAAAAGTAAAGCCAAACCGACCGAATGGACGTGAAGTAAAAGTTTCAGTTAAATTTTTACTGGTAGATGTTATCGGGAGTATTGGTTGTGCAAAGGTTGAGTTTTATGTTGGGCCAACACTTCATGGCACAGATTTCATTACGTTACTGAAATTTGAAGAAGGCTGGAAACTAATGGGGAGTGTAGCTTACGAACAAGAAAAGCATTAAATTCTTTCTGTAAGAGAAGAGAATAATCTTTAGATCCTATTTCAACTCTTTTGGTTCAAGGTCGTGAATGATTTTCGCATTAATGCTGATATGCATATATGCTATTAGAATTATTAATACAAAAAACGAAGAAGAAATAAGAGAAAATAATAATAAAGAAAAATAGAGGCGAGTGGAGGCCTGGATCTCTGGCCTCCCGTTACCCGTAAAAATGACGGCATTGCCGGATTAGCGCCTAAAAGTGAATGCTGATTTAGAATAAAATAGTTTCATTCCATCTTTTTCCACTATTTCTGTGAATAAGTTTGTTGAAAAATGGGCAATTTCTTTTTTAATAAATTGATCTCTTTATAGTTATAACATTTTGCACAATTTTTAGGCACAGTTTAGATAATGAAGTTACCGGCCGTTGTCAGCAAAAGGGGGGTTGATGGGAACTGAAATAGAGGGGGAGGTCATCTAAAATTGTAATTTGAATATAACCTGACCATCCTCATCTACTTCAACTGTTAGGCACAATCCACCAAGTTCTAGAGGAATTGATTTCGTGATCGGCTGCCAAGCATTCTCTATTGTATCTTCAATTGTATCGTCTATCAACTCACAGAAACCTAACTTTGAATGTGTATCAATAATTGGGGGCAGGTCAAGGGAGAGGCTGGTTGGGTTGAAGAGTTAGTAATTTACCTAAAGCATATCTCCCTCAAGCTTTAATCAGCGTTAGATAACCTTGACATGCACTAGATTGAGTTCTATATTTGAGTAGTCAAGCGAAAAAGGGAGGGAATTATGAGAATCAAAGTTTTGGCTTTAGTTATTGTTCTATCCTTAGTGTTTTGTTGTAATAATTTGTTTGCAAAAGAACGAAAAAACTTTGAATTTAATCTAAGTGCGGCAGGAGTAACTCTTGAGGATGAGGGGCTTTGGATTATCCCAGGGGGCGTGGTTAGTTTAGGATACTATCCTATGAAGGAAGTCGGAATTGAGTTAGGCGGGATTATTATAATAAGTGAAGGAGCTGGAGCACTTTTTTCTGGTAATGTTGTCTTGAGTCCTCCTAATCTTGAGAGATTTATTCCTTATGCGATAGGGGGCGTATGGACAACTACATCTGGAGGATTTGGTTGGAATATTGGCGGTGGGCTTAAAATAAAGTTATTAAATGAAGGGATGGCAATTCGTGCAGAATATCGGCGTTGGGCTGTCTTTGAAGAATTTGATTGGGGTGTCAATTTCATATCGTGTGGCCTATCATTTTTTTTCTAAATAGGGACTAGGTTTATTTTATTTAGGCTAACCTTACTTTCAAAAAAAGGAGGATTACTATTGACCTGCCATCTAAATCCTACTTATACAATTGATTTAGAATAGTTAGCATCATGTATTTTATATCCAGAAAGCTAGTTTTTAAGGGTGATAAAATGGAAAAATATATCACCCCTAAAATCACCTGATAAGGCGATTGTTCTAGTTATAAGTCTTGTTTATATTAAAATTTAAGCATAGATTAAGAAAATCTAAGAACGCAATGGGGAATGTCGAGAGAGGAGGTGATGAAGGGGAAAAATTTTTTTAGATTAAAGCTCGAATAAGGAGATAAAATGAAACGAGTTTTAACGGTGTTTTCATTGGTGTTGGTTGCCACCGTAGCTCTGATATGGGCTCAGTGTGTGACCATCAAGGACGGGACCCTGCTCACTTCGACAGGTGAGGTGATTAAACCCGGATACGATGAATTCGGCTACAACTATCAAGCCCACATGTTCAATGGACGGTACTGTGACTATGACCGTGTGAAAGGCGGGTCTTACTGTGATGTCGAACTCATCATGAAATGGAATGACGCTTGGTTGAGTAACAAAAGCTGTGACGGTGATTTACTTCTCGATAGACATTACGGCTACGATTCCTACATCGGTTCAGGAGCGTGGCTAACAAATCATCAGTCAGGCAAGGTTGAGGTGAATGGAAAGCTCAGGAAGTGGACTTACTTCGTGAAGATAGTAGCAGCTCCCGAGGATGCCCATGTCGAGAATGGACGTTGGTATTTGGCTGATGGTACTGAGCTTGGCCTTGTGATTTGGGGAGCATTTGCCATAATTCAGCAAGTCTCCAACGACCCTTCAGAAGGTGAGCACGGTATCCTTTATAAAAGTGCCGTGGCTCCTGGTTTCGGTAAGTGGTAATCTGAAGTTGATGGGAGGCAGACAGAGAGTGGAGGTAGATGAGTTGTAAAGAGCGATAATTGGCCATATTGGAACGATTACTGCTCGTACGGATTAGAAGTCGGATAAAGCTTGAGTAATCATCACCCCAAACGATTCTATTATTTCTTTTAATTCTAATAACACTTCAAAATTATTCAACGTAAGTGCCTTGTAAGTTCACTTAACGGAAGGAAGAAACTAACACTAATACAAGAACGCTTAGATAAAACACGAACACTCCACTGGGAAATCATAATCAATTAGAGTGGAAACATTTAACTCCCTAAGTGAAATATCTCTATTAAGCAAGCTAGTATTAATACTAATAAGCTATATAAAGCTATTAGACTATTAAGCTTTATTAAGTAAGCGATACATTCTATTCTTTCTTTTTCTTTCTTTTTCTTTTTGCTTCTTTTTCTTTCTTTTTTTTTCTTAAATCCAAAAGCTCCAAATTGAGGCTTATTTGAATAGCTTGACACAGAGTAGATTGGATTATATAGTCAAAAAGCAAAGCAGAACACAAAAGGGTGGGATTGATTTTGAAATTCTCCAAACGACTTAAACTGATCGGCTATTGGAATGACAAATTCAAAGATGGCAGCCTTCTTTTTGACGGACATAACTCTAAAGAATATGAAAAGTATCCCTCCCCTCTAGAGTTGACTTCACCTGGATGGCTCGGCAATGAAAAATCGAGTCTCATCGCTTACCTTCGTTCTGGGGCAATTTGTGTACAAACCCTTGGATGGTCAACTTGTCGTTTCTTATGTAATAATCCTAATGTCGGTGGGAAAGAGCTGACTGATGGCGTCTGGGTTTGGCCAAGTGGTCTTGCTCATTATGTAGAGGAACATGATGTTTTTCTCCCAGAAGAGTTTGTCGATCATGCTAGAAACAACGGATATCAGATTCCTGAATATGCATATAACATTTGTGATCAAATTTGGATAATACCAGAAGGATTCTCTAGAATTTTCAGAAGAGCTACTAGTTCGAGGTTTTGGTGGTATGTGAGATGGCGAAGAAAAGGTCACGATAAGTCTTTTTGGATCGAGTGGGGAAAGAACTTCGCCAACAAAGGAGCAGAGTACCACAGGAAAAAGGAATGATTGAATGGATAAAGATTGGTTGAGCTAAAGCCATTAAGCATCACGAGACATTCCTATTCCTCTGGAAAGACGCTGATCCTAGAATAGCTGAGGTTAATACACTCACTGAGGATGCTAAGAAGAGGCTGTCTGGGCTGAAGAATTAATAATCTACCTACCCATATCCCAACAAGAAAAAATCTAAACTTCCTTGACAATCCTTCTTTAACTATATATAGTCAATTCACCTCAGCTAGCTAAGGATTGGTAGGGCTATTGTTAGTAGTTCACAAGATAATATTTCTCTCTCCAATAATTCCAATAGCAATTTATATAGATGAGGCAGATTTATACCTGAGAAGGAGGAGATGCTGAAGGCGAAGTAAACATACAAAAGCGAAGAGTCATAATTAAAAAAGGAGGGTATTACGAAAAAAACTACTAAAAAAGGCAACCCATACGTTACATGGGTTTTACGCATTCTTCTAATCTTAATGATTCTTTTCTGGGCAATGTTTTCACTAGATGTATTTGAGGAGGAACAGGGTTTTTGGAATATCCTTGTGGCATTTTTAATGCATAACATACCTGTATTTGTGATGATTTTTATTCTGATCATTGCCTGGAAATGGGAACATATAGGCGGTATGCTTTTAATGGTGGGCATTCTAGGATTTACAACTTTTCTTATTGCTCGCGGACGGTTTATGTACGGTACCCTGATCATGATGGGAATACCTTTTCTGATAGGTACAATATTTGTTGTTAATCACTATTTACTGGGCAATAAAAAGCCTGTCAATAATACACCTCCATCCTAAATGGATATTTTCTCAGTCTTTTTATTTTTTAATGCTTTCTATCCTTCTCCTTCCATCCTAATATCTCTGAAGAAGCAAAAACTGCCATATAGCAAAACATAGGAAATTCCTCACCTCCTGGAAAGACGCTGACCCTGGTATCCCTGAGATTGAGGATGCGAAGAAGAGGCTGGCTGGGTTGAAGTAGATGCTTTTAGATTTAGCATCATAATTCTTAAAAAGGGGAAGAGAAGAGGAGATTTCCTTTATACTAAAAAAATATCTCTTCATCCTTGTTTTGTAGGGGTTGGTTCTTGCGGTTGTGCCAGTACAAGCAGATCAGTCGGTGCAATTCACGCCCGCTTTTGGAATTATGTGGCACCATAATTATCTGTTTTTCTGCTCCCTGGGTCTATCCGTGGACTTTTATCTGGCCAAGTATTTAACGATGACCCCAGAGTTTTATATGGCCAACAGGGTTTGTAGTCTCAAAGTGAGCAAGAAAAGCTACGTTTTTCGCTTCTTACAACCCGGCGTTATCTTGAATTATCATCATCCAAGCTTTTTTGTGGGAGCAGGTGTAGTGAAATATTACCAAGCTAGGAATCAAGAGCTTTATAAAGGTATGAGTGTTCCGCGCATAGTAGTTTGGGAAGTCATGTGGAGCAGCAAATGGAAGCTCAATCTTAACGCTAGTTTTAAAATTTCTCATATCAGGTTCACGCTGTTCTTCCTCACGAATTTCGAAGATATGGGCTGGTTTCCCACGGCCGCATCCAATGAATATGGTGTAGCGATCGGTTATACGTTCTGAAGAGCGCGATTTATACCGTGGTTCTTGGCCTCCTTTTATGTCTAAAAAAGAGGGCATTGCCGGATTAGCGTCTCATTAGTAAAGACTCCGTTTCTCATAAAATATTCTAAATAGTTCCTTCTATATAAACCTCGGGTTTAAATATATGCCGGCTGCTGTCAGCAAAAGGGGGGTTCTGGTAGGAACCAAAAAGATAGGAACTCTCTCCAGCCGGCCAAAGAGAGTGTTTTTATTATACCAGAAATCCTCTTGACAATCCTTTTTCCGTTTAATATACTCAATTCACACATAATAGCCTAGGGTTGAGGAGGAACAATTATTAGCAGTTCATAAGGTAAAGTATTTCTCTTCCATTATTGCAGCAGCAATTTACATAGAGGAGGCATTTATATGCCTTAGGAAAGGAGGTGATGCCGAAGCGAAAAGAAAACAAAAATTAGTAGGCTTATTTAAAAAAGGAGGGCAAATGAAACAAAAAGGTTATCTAGGCATCTTTATTTTAACAACTGTTTTCATTCTACTGGGACTGCTCATCATTTATTCGTGGACTCCAGTCCCTGTTAAAGACGATCAAACACTTTTTATGCCAGGCACGCAGCCAGGAGGTGCAGGCGTCGCAGAGACGTCCGACAAATGTGACAACTGCCACGGGAATTATAATCCTTCAGTTGAGCCAGCCTATAATTGGCGAGGCTCCATGATGGCCCAGGCCGCAAGAGATCCCCTGTGGCTGGCCTGTCTCGCTGTTTCAGACCAGGACGCTATTTGGGCAGTTGGGAATCCCAATGCTGGAGACATCTGCATTAGATGTCACTCACCCACGGGTTGGCTTGAAGGAAGGAGTGATCCGACCAATACATCGGCTCTCAAGACCACGGATTTTGATGGAGTCCAGTGTGATTTCTGCCACAGAATGATAGACCCCTTCGCAGAGTTAAGACAGCCTGATGTTCCCCCAGAAACGGACCCTGACGCCGAAGCGATGGCGGAAGAAACATACCTGAAAGACATCAATGAACTGAGCATTTTAACACTCTTCGACGGTACGCTTTTCTTGGATCCTGCTACGAATCTCCCTACTTACTACGGATCGGAATCATTACCCGACTATGTTGAAAACGCATCAGGTCAGTATTTCGTGGATCCTTCTAACGCAAAAAGTGGGCCGTTCTTTGATGCAAAGGCAAGACACCAGATGTATTACTCACGCTATCACAAAAGCAAAAGATTCTGTTCCGTCTGTCATGATGTCTCAAACCCGATCCTCGCCAGTGTCACATTAGGGATGGATGTTCCTGAAAAACAGGCAGCAGCTTCTTATTTTCATGTGGAAAGGACAACAAGCGAGTTTCTTTTGAGTTCCTATGGCAATGGAGGGGCTTCAACTTCGATCCCCGGCGTGCCATGGGCTGATAAATGCCAGGATTGTCACATGAGAGATGTCACTGGACTGGGCTGCAACAAAAGAGGCACTCCTGAGAGAGGCGATCTTCCTCTTCATGACCTGACGGGTGGAAACCAGTGGATCTCTCGCATTCTCGCTTCAACCGACACCAATCATCCTGCTTTCGACTCTTATAACCACAAGATACTTTCCGGACAAAAATATAGCGGCGCACAATTGGAACTCTCAGGGATACGGGGATATGGTCAAGCGCTTCTGGATGGAGCAGACAGAGCCGTGCAGCAGCTCCAGATGGCAGCTTCTCTCAGCATTGTGAGTGAGGATGCAAGCTCTGCCACGATTCAGGTCCAGAACAACACAGGTCACAAACTCATCTCCGGATTTCCCGAAGGAAGACGGATGTTCTTGAATGTCAAGTTTTTCGATTCAGCTGGAAATCAAATCGATGAAATCAATCATTATGAACCACTCGTAACAGCCCTCGATCCCAATGGCAATGAGACCTATGTCTCAGGTGGTATCATAACAACCAAGACAGAAGAACTCGTGTGGGAGGCAGAGATGTCGTCTTCTCTCACAGGAGAAAGCAAGTCTTTCCACTTTGCCTTGGCGACTGACCGCCATAAGGACAACAGAATTCCGCCAAAGGGATTTAATACTGCGGCAATGCACGAACGTCTTGCCCAACCCAGATGGGCAGGCGAAGATGCTCCTGGCTATTTCACTGCTGAGGAATACGCTGGTGGCTACTACGATGTGACGATCACAAAGCCCTTAGGAACAAACTCTTGGTATGCAACGTTATACTATCAGACAACCTCAAAAGAATACATTGAGTTTCTCCGTGATGAGATAAACGGCACTGCTACGACTCTTTCGAGCCCAACTCCTTCAGGAGAACCACAGGCTTACATCATCCAGACTGATCCTTTCTTTGCCAATCTTAAGGGCTGGGGCGATGCCATTTGGGATCTCTGGCTTCATAACGGTGGAGCTGCGCCTGTAGTAATGGCACAAATAGGAGATGCACCTGCACCTCCATGCACAATCGATTCACCTTCCAATCTTGCTGCAACCCCTGGGAAAAGAAGTGTAACTCTTAATTGGGATCAAGTGGCTGATGCTGAAGGCTACAACATCTATTATTCTCAAGGTGGAAAATACACTTTTGTTACAAGCACAACATCCACATCGCACAAATTCACAAAGCTCTCATCTGGACAAACGATTTGTTATGCGGTGACTGCTTACAAGACTTGTCCTGACAGCTCAACAGCAGAATCCGACTACAGCAATGAAGCCTGTGCTACGGTTAATTAAGAGAAATATTCCACTCCATCTGGAAAAACGCTGACCCTGGTATTCCTCCTGGCATTCCTGAGGTTAGGGCACTCATTGAGGATGCGAAGAAGAGGCTGGCTAGGTTGAAAAGCCAGTGATTTGCTATATTGCTTATCTTTCTTCACAAAATTTTCTTGATAGGCTATTGATATAAGACAACAGGAAATTCAATAATATTCTTAACTTTTTCCACTTGAGGAGCGATGGATAGTTGGGAAATAATTATCCTAAATAAATCTCTCCGGGCGTGCCAGATAATTCTCTTATTTTCAGGCTTTTCCTTGGCTTTGTCTTTTAAATTATAAACCCTTAGTTTCAGCGATTTTAAGCAAAGTTTGTCACATATTTGGGAAATGTAGATAGGTTCATAAATAGAGCCGCGGACTCTGGATCAGCAGGAGGAGTTTCTCATTTTTCAAAGTCCGGGATTTTATCAGCTTCGGCCAGTTCTTTCAAGATCCAATAGGTAAGTTTAGAAATCTTTTCCATTTTTTCGAAATCAATCTTATCTGCGTCATCCGAAGGCAGGTGAACATCATCGTGATGACCACTGTAGAATCGGATGACAGGAATGTTTCTCTTGTAAAAGCTCGCATGGTCGCTGGAACCCCCCAATCGTTCATTCACAACATACAATAGCGGCCATTTCACTGTCCGACTGTTTATCTCTTCTATGAACTTTTTTAAGCCAGCCACTATATCTGTATTGAATACTTCGACGAGGTGTGTACTGGTTTCCTCATTATCAGGAGTCGACCTTCCGATCATATCCAGGTTAACGTTTATTTTGATATTATCCAGAGATACAGGAGGTTTTTGGATAAAGTATTGTGAGCCGAATGCCCCTCCTTCTTCAGCAGTCCAGAGAGAAAATATCATTGGTCTTGGGAATGGAGACCGGGCCACAGCTTCGGCAATTTCAATAAGTCCAGCACTGCCGCTGGCATTATCGTCCGCGCCCTTAACAGTTTGGCCTTTGACCTTGGCCACTGTGTCCAGATGGGCACCTAAAGTAATATATTGCTCTCTGAGTTCAGAGTTTGTCCCCTCAACCATACCCACAACATTCCATGAAACAAAGTCCTCCTCGTCATACACAAGCTCGAGCTTGATGTCTGTGCCGCTAAGCTCATAACACTTGTACTTTTCAGAATCAAAATCTAAGGAATCAATAGGGTTGTAAACCTGTCCTTCGAAGAGGGCCTTACCAATATCACGTTTAATAATTATGATATCGACCGCAAGCGACACAAGGAGATCTGGAACATCGATCTTCAGGGCATAAGTGAATTGATCAAGGACATTATCTATGTGTTGCCATGCCTGATCAACAACGTCATTGGATATAACGACAATTGCTTTTGGACCATTCTCTTTGAATGCCAATTGGATGACTCTGGCTACAATTCCTGGAATCGATGTGTGTTTTTTGTGAAGCTCATCGGATAAAACTGGTTTTCCGTTCCGCATCGGGGCATCAGCCAGCATAACAGCAATTTTTCCCTCTAGATTGAGTCCCTCAAGGTCGTTCCAGCCTTGGTCTGCTTCCTCAATTCCATACCC
>WVZK01000190.1 GCA_011772475.1 Candidatus Aminicenantota bacterium
TTAGTAACAATAACGTCAACCATGATCAGACGAACTTCGACTTCGTGCTTTTCAGGCGGGAACAATTGTTGCTTTTCTTGAAATCCAGAGAGAAGCGAGATTAATGCTATGACTGCCACAAAAAGCAAAACTATTGCTTTTTTCAAACAGAGCTCCTTCGGACCGATTCTAGAGTAAGGATGATTCCCCTGGAATCTTTTCCATATCTTCCGTACACGACTCTAATACTGATCTCTACATTTTTTATTATACAATTGCAATAAACATGCCACAATAGTAAATCCGAAGAAAATTGGAAGTGGCCCCTATTTTTCGCAAGACCAGCAGGTATTTTCTTCCTTGGATTGTACGAAATTGTAAAATTTTTAAACACCGACTTTTTACATTTGACATCCATTTTTTCCTGATATATAGATTCTATGTAAGACAGCAAGTAATATTAAAAGAAAGAAAATGAAGATAATTCCAGACCAAGCAGAGATAGATATTCTTGGGAGGAGAAAATGAGATCCTTTATTAAGTTTATGTTAGCCGTGCTGTTTATCGTATTGATTATGACAATCTCCTTCAGAGAGAAAAGGACTGCATGGAAAGGAACAATTGAAGAGGAGTATGGAGTAGAAGTCGTTAAGAATCCAAAAAAACCAATTCATGACGATGTGGTTTTTAGCCTTAAAGAAGATTTATCCATTGGGGAAAAAGAAAGAGAAGAAAAAAACATGTTTTATCTTCTCACGGATATGGATGTAGATAGTAGCGGGAATATTTATGTTTTAGATAGCGAAAACGTAAACATAAAAGTATATGATCAAAAAGGCCGTTTCTTAAGAGTTTTCAGCCGAAAGGGCGAACGTCCTGGCCAGTTGTCAAATCCGATTGATATTTATATTGACGATAAAAATCTGATTTACGTTTGTGATTCAGGAAACAATCGGATATCCATTTTCAACGAACAGGGAGATTTTGTTAGGTCTATTGATTTTCATGATTACTCGGCTGGAAAGATGGTCGGGATTAATCCGCAAGGAGGGATTGTTCTCAGGGTAGATAAAACTTCCCTTGAATCAAGCATGAATTTTATAACAAGGGCTTATTTTATTAACATGTACTCTGATAAGTTTGATTTCAAGAGAAACTTATATAGTATTAGCGTTCCTATCATGCAGCATTTCCGAAAGGGGGAAAAAGGTATCGCTTTAACTATCCCTTATCAAAAAGAACTTTGCTGGACACTGGATTCTTCAGGTAATGTGTATATAGGAGAATCTCAAGCGTATGAAATTCAAGTATTTTCAGCCTCAGGGAAGAAGATCCGAAGGATTGAGAAAGAGTATGAGCAAATCAAAGTTTCAAAGCCTGATATTGAAAACTATGTGAACGATCAATTTCTTTTTGATAAAAAAGAGAAAGCATTTTGGTCAACTACCATAAAACAGCAGTTAAGGATCCCAGAGAATAAGCCTGTTTTTGAAAAATTCTTCTTTGCTGAGGATAAGCTATTTGTACTAAGGTCCGAGGATGGCAGCAAAGGACGTTACTTTTTTGATATCTTTGATGACGGAGGAAGATACTCTTGGAAAATGCGATTGAAAATTCGCCCCTGGACATGGAAAAACAACAAAATCTACGCCGTAGAAAAAAATGAAGCCGGATATCATGTGATAAAAAGATATAAAGTTTATTGGCGTTTATAATCAAACTTAAAAAACAGCGACTCCCCCCGTTATTTCACCAACGCCTTTTGCTCGCAGCTGTCTTTTTCTATTTTTCTCTAATCCTAGTAATTTCAAACATGACCGGATTAAATGCATCAGGACAAGCGTGAGTCTTTTTATCGGGGTCTTCAAGCCAAGGGAACTGGGACTCAAACATCATGGCAAACACAGCCGGAATCATACTGTAAAGGGCATGAATGCAGATCTTTCCTTCTACTCCAGTTTCTGTAAATCTTGCAACATCACCGACTTTATGACCTAAACCGCATGCTCCTTTTATGCTCTTAACCTTCGCCTCTACTGCTGTTATTTTTTTCGTCATAATTTTTTCCTCCATAGATTGTTTTTCTCTCAAAGATGAAATTGCAGTATCATTATTAAAAGACATTCCTTTCAGGCTGGATATGGATATATAAGATAAGGATAATGCTCCGATTGCGGCCCAAGGAACTTTCCTGCAAAATTCTCTTCGGTCAATTTGACAGAGTTTATTTTCCGTTTTCCTGGAGCGATTCATCATTTCCTCCTTATCTTTTTATCCTTAATCATTAATTAACTCAAAGGCTATTCTTTTATTGGCTATAAGATAGTAATTGAGATGAGATTAGTCAAATTGACAAAATAAAACTCTTTCTTTTGGCTTTATAATAAAGTATAATAATCCTATAGAAATTATAGGATTAAGGAGATGCCATGAAAAAAAAGTCAATCATCATCATGATTCTTGTTTTTCTGACAGGCTACTTGAGCCTTGAATCTTTATCAAAACAGGTATCACCAAATACTGAACAGTCAAACAACGGAGATAAAAAAATGATAAAAAAAGTAGAAAAAACAAATAAAGAGTGGAAAGACGTGCTTACCCCAGAACAGTATCGTGTCATGAGAAAGAGCGGCACAGAAAAGCCTTTTTCAGGTAAATATAACAATCATTATGAAAAGGGTATATATCATTGTGCGGGATGTGGCACTCCCCTCTTTAGCTCGGAGACCAAGTATGACCACGGCACTGGCTGGCCAAGCTTTACCGCTTCTTTTGATGAAAACTATATCGAATACAGAAAGGACAATTCTTTGTTCATGAGAAGAATCGAGGTGAGATGTGCTGTTTGCGGCGCCCATCTCGGACATGTCTTTGATGACGGACCTGCACCAACCTCTAAGCATTACTGCATTAATTCAGTCAGTTTGGATTTTAAAGGGGCTGACTCACAAACCAAACCCGAATCCAACCACTCAGAAGAGCCAGATGAAAGAGCCAAAAAGTCGACAAAGACGGAAGCTGCAATCTTTGCTGCAGGATGCTTCTGGGGAGTTGAAGATAAATTCAGGAAGACTCCAGGCGTTATCTCAACAGAGGTCGGATATACTGGAGGACACGTTAAAAATCCGACTTATGAGCAAGTCTGCACCGACAAGACAGGTCATGCAGAAGCAGTTAAAATAACGTTTGACCCCTCCCTAGTCAGCTATGAGGAATTATTGGAAGTGTTTTTCAGTATCCATGACGCCACTCAAATAAACCGTCAAGGCCCTGACATCGGCAGACAGTACAGGTCGGCCATCTTTTACTATAACAAGGAGCAAAAAATGGCAGCTGAAAAGAAGGTCAAAGAGCTTGAAAGTTCAGGTCGTCTCGCTAAATCCATCGCCACAGAAATCGTTCCTGCTTCAAAATTTAATAAGGCTGAGGAGTACCATCAGCAGTATTATGAAAAGCGAAAGAAGAACAATAACGGGCAATGCGGAACAGACAGCTGTCTGATATGAATTTAAAATAAAAAGCAATTAGTTAAGATTTGGAGATTTTTTCAGCTGCAAAGAAATTCACATGCGGTAAGGACGACTATCAATTGCTCTTTAAATTCTTATCTGTAAACCCGTTATCATACATCCCCATAACACCCTTTACTGCTCCATCTTCTTTTATGATTTTTATGCGGAAATAGTCAATTTCTTTAAACATGAACAGGTCGTTTGACAGAGGAATCATCCTGTATTTGGGCCTGCCGATTCTCTGATAAAAAAGTTCTCCGTTTTCAAAAGTTATGGTTCTCGGCCCGTATTTTCCTTCATACAGTTTCAAAATCTCTGGACTGACTTTTACAGGATTTAATTCTGCTTTTATTGATTCTGCGTACCACTCATACCTGAATTTATCATCTTTATCCTTTGTACTAGCGGCTAGTTTTTCCATGGCCTTGAGATGTGCAGCTTTTAAGGCATTTTTTTGGGGAACCTCGATATCAGGTTTTACTCCTACTCCCTCCCAGTTGGTCTTTGTGATGGGATTTATGGCGCGTCCTTTCGGAACATTTATTATAAAGTTATCATTAACAACCATTGGCCCACCAGGATGTGCTCCACCGCGCGTGGTTTCTCCCACTAGAGTTGCCCTTTTCAGGTTTTTCAAATTATAGCTGAATTCCTCAGCGGCAGAAAAAGTGCTACGACCGGTCAAAACATAAATGTCAATATCAGGAATTTTCTTGCCAGGAACATGGGGCAGTGTCCAAGTTTGCATGGTCTCATCGCCCGGGCGCCAATAAAAGGTGTTTAAGTGTACTGGTTCATCGTCATAAAAGTAACTTGTCAATAATTGAATCATTCCTGCGCTTCCTCCACCATTATTTCTAAGATCAATAATCAATGTCTCGCAGTTAGCAAGAAAATTCATCGCAGCTACAGCAGTCTCACCTGCATATTTCGGATCAGCAAACTGCCTTAAATCAAGATATCCAATATTCCCACCTAAGATTTTTACCTCATGGAAACCGAAGTTTGTTCTCCTTAATCTTCTTAGCCTTTGTTCAAGAAGCTCTGGATCATCCTTGTTCTTTTCTCTACGTCTCATTCGCTTTACTTCTTCGGGATCGTAACCCACTCGAATATGTAAGTCTTTGCTGATTTCTCTAAGGTCTTTGCCTAATTGGCTTGCGAACTCACTAGGGGAAGTTATCTTCTTATAGTCCCCTTTTTTAAGCTTCCCTGAAATGTGACTGCTCATTTTTTTCGCCGTTTCTGGATAGACGTAATTTGCGTCTAAAATTTCGCTGATTTTTTTTATCACCTGCTCCTGCTCATCTTTGCTTACTTTTAATTCCTTTTCCTGGGTAAATCCATTAACATTTAGCGCACTGATAATAAAGAGTGCCAATAAAACCAGAAGCGCTGGATTAAACCCATTATTCCAGATTATCCTTTTCTCAATAAAACGGTATTTTTCTTGCTTTTTCATGATCCTCCTCCCTTTTTTTTCTTTATTTCCCGAAGAAATTTATATGAATCCGGTTGGAACATTATCCGAATTGTTCCAGACCGAGCTTTGTTTGCTATAAAACCAATGCCATTCATAAGGCTATTAATTGACTTTTCCACTTGGTTCTTCCTATAAAATATACGTATATCAATGCTATTAAGTTGCGGATGTATAACATAAATTAGCTTTTGGCATCTTTGTTTATGAATGAATACGATATTCCGTTATATTGCTTTTAAGATCCATGATTGAAATCGGAGGAGTCCACCTTTGCAATAAGAAATGGGGACTGCCTCATCTTTCCAGGCTGAAACATACGATCAAAATGAGCTGATTATCTGGATTTCTCAATTAGTTCTATCACGAAATCCATCTCAGTGTCTTTCTCGTTTAAAACATCCTCAATTCTTGGTACAACAGGATAGTCAGGATTGATTCCTCTATCAGGGGCATAACCAGATACGGCCATCGAATATTTCACCAAAGGAATCCTAACTTGAATCCCTGTGTTGGGCAGAGTAAGCTTCGGCATAAAACCAGATGTGTTACCGTAATAGCCTGCTCCGCATTCTTCTCCAACAAACTTTGCCTTTTTATGGAAATGAATCAGGGATGTGCACTCACCTGATGTTGAGAAACTGGCTCCATTAATCAAAACGTAAACTTTCCCTTTAAATGTCGGCTTAATAGGATTCTGGATCCCTTGATTCGGATGACCGAGCAGATCATATGTGCCGCTGTCGTTTTCCTTGAGCCTGTTATCAGGAAGTTTTCTCTCTTTCGGCGGAACATCTGTATGTTCTAAAAACAAGAACTCCTTTTTTTTGACTCTTAGGTGTTTATAATATTTAAATGGCTTGTCTGTAAGGTAAGCAAACAGTATTTTTCCGAATAAATCTGCGCCACCTCCGTTATTCCGAAGGTCAATGATGAGTGCCTTAATATCCTTTTCCTCAAATTCCCGGAAGGATTTTTTCATAAAACCGGGATATGATATCTTAGCTCTTTGATATGAGCCACCTCCGAATGTCCTGATTGTTAATATGGCAATATCTTCCCTGTAGTCCAGTTCTATTGGAGGCGGGATCTTGGCTGCATCAGGGTATCTTTCAGTAAAAATATTGGTCAATTCTTTTCTTCTAAGCCCTTTGACCTCTATTTTTTTTAACTCATTATTGTCTTGTGACTTATAGGTAATTGAGTAAGAAGTCGTTTTTCCGAAGAGGAGGTTATATAACTCCCAGAGGAAAACCGTGCTTTCCAATCTCCTGTATTTGGATGTCTGAATATGTCCATCAGAGGAAAGGACGGCCAGCATTCTCTCTAAAACCTCTGAGATGGGACGTCCGTTTATTGAAATAACTTCTCCGCCCAAAGCTAAATCCTCATCCTGGCTGTAATTGCGGTGGAGGTAGGCTTTTTCATCGATGAATTTAATCTTAAAAGGAAGGAGAATCGGCTCATTTTCCAGATAGGACCTTAAGGCAGTAGAAGGATTTATCCCTGTATGGCCATCATTGATATTAGCAATCAGAGGAAAAAGCAGCCGTAAAAATTCAATTTCAGTCAACGGCTGATCTAAATTTTTAAATATACTTTCGAACTGCCGGTCCAGCTCTTCTTTTGAGGTGTATCGATAAAGACCGCCGTGTCCTTCTTCCAGGGCATTTCGCAATAATTCAAAATCGTCTTTTAGTTGTTTAGCAGTAAATTTCTTTTCCGAATTGAACTCCCCTTCCTTTTCTACTTGTGTTCCCAAAAATTGAGAACCTAGACAAATAAGGCAGAAGACCGCAATCAGAATCAGAAAATTATAGTTTTTTCTCATTCAGAAGCCTCCTTTTGTTTTAGATGTTGATGTTGTTGTTTGGCTGAGAACAAGATTAAAAGACGGTAAAACACCTTTATCCTTATTTAAGTTCCTTTTCTAAGGCTTTCTCAAGATTCTCTGCAAATTTGAGATCATTATAAGCCTTTAGGCGTTGGAGAGTTGTATCATATCTATCAATTTGTTCTTCTTCAAGATAGGAAAAATAATCTGCCATCGGGTCTATTTCATTCAACTTTTTTATTAATATTTTCCTTTCATCTTGTGGCATAACAACAGGATCGGTCATGGCTGCAGCTTTTGCATCAATTCCTTCCTCTAAAAAATATTCTAAAGCTTTGAACGGAAACTCATAGTACTCGCCAAGAGCTCCTGTTCTTTGGGTAAAGCCTTCTGGTCGAGCAGCTTTAAAGGATACTCTGACATAAAGCTTTTCTCTGAATTCTCGTAATCGTTTCACATAATCTCTATCAGAGCCGAAGAGTATACCATTCGTCTCTAGGATAAACAGGGGGAATTTGGAATCTTTTACGTATTTCAAAACTGATAACAAATGCTCTTTTCCGACGGTTGGTTCGCATCCTGATAAGCGAAGCCTATCAATTTTAAGATTCTTAAAACGTTCCCAACCTGGAGAGGTTATGCCATTCTCAGCTGCCTTGAAGAGTCTTTGAGCGACTTCTTTAGGAGAGTAAAATTCTCCCAGCTTTTCAGGATAATCTCTTGACCAATTAGCCCAACAATAGATACAGCGCAAACAACAACCTGCAGCATATCCTGTTGCTATTCCCCTGTATACAGGAGCCGAATAAATCCCTACGTACTTCCTTTCTAATCCTTCTTTGCCGCACCTTGTAACAATATTTTCAGTTTCTCTTGCAAGCTCCAGTGGATCAAAGGGCTTGAATTTGGGCGTCAGGAAACGTTGGTGGATTTTCATTATATAATATAGTGAACCACTAACGTGATATCCCTATATTATTATTATAAATATTTAAACAGGATATCTACAGGCCAGAAACAACAACGTCCTTGAAAACCAGACTCGGTGTGCGCCAGGAAGAATAGACCCACGGATCGTTAGCAACTTCGATAAGGTTGTTCCAGAATTCGAGGTGGTTTCCAGCGATATTCATCTCAGCAACGGTTTGGATTGGCTTGCCATTCTCAAAAAGCTTACCAAAAATTCCGACCGAGGCATCGCCCGTGGTAGAGTTGGAGTTTCCTCCGATGAATCCAGTTATAAAGATACCTCTTCCCAGGTCCTTCATTATTTCTTTCACTGAGCGCTTTCCTGGAGGAATGATCAGATTTGAAGTTTCACCTGTAGTCGGCTCCCAACCAAGCTTCCGGCTGTAGTACCAATCTACATAGAACTCTTTCAGCACGCCAGAGTCAACCATTGTTCTCTTCTTTGTTGTAAGTCCTTCCTCGTCGAACAAACGACTGCCCAAACCTCCCTTAACGAACGGATCATCAATTATCGTAAAGTGCTTACTGGCAATCTTTTTCCCTTTCTTATCTGCAAGGAATGACCGTTTTTGCTGAATGTTAGAACCGACCATAGCGTCCTGAAAGCCACCAAGTACCCTTGGAACTTCCCTATTCTCGATAATGATCGGCAAGGTCTCGGTTTTAAGCTTTTTCCCTCCAAGAAGATCGAGAGTTCTTTTTGCTGCTCCAGCCCCGATTTCCTCAGGCGTTGGCATGCTCTTTCTTATAACTGACTGCGCGTAGTCGTAACCAGACGGACGCCGGTTACCTTCATCCTGAACAGTCATTTGGGCCACAGCTTGGAAAAGAGTATATTCCTCTGAACCTTCAAAACCGTTGCTGGTCATCAGGAGCACTTCGCCATGGCTATCGTATGTTCTTGCTGTAACAGATATAACCTTGTTCCCGCCTTTGGCCAAACAAGACTCTTCCATGGCTTTCACCACGTTGTGTCTGTCTTCAGGTTTATATTTCTTATAGTCAGGATCGAGTTGCCCTAAATCAAGCCCGGCTCTTCCCTTGTAATATTTAGGATCAGGCAAGGTGCGGTAAAGGTCTTCCTCCAAGAGTTTTGTCGTGGCAACGGCGTTCGAGATAAAATCCTTTAAGGCGCTCTTGCGCAAATCCGAGGTCCTCTGCGATGAGTATCGCCCGTTCACAAAGAGTTCGATATTAAATGACCTCGTGGAAGCCTCTTTAATGGTTTCAGGTTTGCGTTCTCTGTAGCTGATATCGACAAATCGTCTGCTGTTCATGCCTACCCGGCAATCATCAGCCCCAGCGGATTTTGCGGTTTTAATCGACCAAGCAACCAAATCATACATTTCTTTATTCATGTCCACTCTCCTTTCCTTATTTCCTTACGCCGCCTACAGTCATCGACTTCACCAGACAGGTTGGCTGTCCGAAGCCGCAGGGAACAGCCTGTCCACCTTTACCGCAGGCTCCGCCACCGCCCTTGGACATTTCTAGGTTGTTCGCTAACATGGAGGTATTTTTCAGCATTTTCGGGCCGTTGCCCATGATGTTTATGTCCTTGATGGGCGCGCCAAGCTTTCCGTTTTCGATAACTCTTCCTTGGGATACGTAGAAGGCGAAATCACCCGCGCCAATTCTCACCTCTCCGTTGCTTACATCCTGGACATAGATGCCTTTATCCACGCTCTTTATCACATCCTCTGGGGTATCCTGTCCTGCTAGCATAATAGTGTTACGCATCCTTGGCTGAACAAAATGCTGGTAGCTCTGGCGACGCCCGTTGCCCGTGGATTTTACTTTATAGTGCTGTGCTGAAATCTTATCGTACATGTAGCTGGAAAGGATTCCTTTGTCAACCAGTACTGTTCTTTGACCTGGAGTACCTTCGTCATCAGTGTTAATAGAGCCTAAAAGTTGAGGTATAGTCCCATCGTCAACGATGGTTACAAATGATTCTGCGACTTTTTTGCCGAGCATAGTAGCGTAGGTGGAGATTTTTTTGCGGTTGAAATCAGCTTCCATCCCGTGTCCTATGGCTTCATGAAGCAAAACGCCTGTAACACCCGGACCCAGTACGACGGGCATCTCTCCAGCAGGGGGTTTAACAGCATCGAAAAGGACGAGTGCTCTGTCCACTGCCGTCTTGGCAATTTCCTCAGCCACTGACTGAGTATAAAAAGAAAAATCTTTGCGGCCTCCAAGATTCCACCTTCCTCTCTCTCGCTTGCCGTTTTTTTCCGCCACTACCGTAGCATAAAGGTAATTTCTTGGCTGCAGGTCTTCAGCTTTTACTCCGTCGCTCGTAACTACCAGTATCCTTTTCTGCTGGTCATAGAATCCAGCATTTACCTTAACTATCAGGGGGGAGAGGGCAAAGCATTTGTCGTTTGTATGCTCTATCAACGGCAACTTGGATTTAAGCGGAACCGAAGTGAGCAGAGTCTTAAGCGGATAGTAATTTTTCAGCTTGAGAGGCTCGAACTTGCCATGAGGTTGTTTCCCCTCACCACTGGCAATCGTGGCAGCAGTAGAGGCAGCATTCAGCATTGGATTCTCTGCAAGTTCCTGGGTGAATCCATAACCTACTTGATCACCTTTTACGGTTCGAATACCTACACCAAGAGAAACGTTACTGTAAGCCCTGTTGACTTTTCCGTCTTCCATCAAAATCCTGTTACTTATCGTATGCTCAAAAAAGAGATCGGCGAAATCTCCTCCCTTGGATAACGCCTTTGCAAGCACCTTCTGAAATAGGCTGTCTGTAATACCAAATTCATTTTCAAAATATCCTGGAGTATCAGCACGTGCAAGGCTATACAAACCCCTGGGCAAAAGGGGTGTTGCTATGGTAACTGCTGCTGCTGAAGCCGTGGTCTTGATAAATGAACGTCTGGAAATTTTTTTCATGAGTCCTCCTTTTTTTATTGTGTTTTAAAAAAAATTGGCCAAAGATGTACTTTGACCATACGTTTGCACGAGATAAAATAAACCTCTCTCAATATATATACGTGCTTTCTATACAAAAAGCTATCTATATGTTTCCATGCATTTTTTTATCTTGGTCCGGGATCAAAGACAAAAAATACATAAGAAACATACCACACGCTTTTTTTAAGAAGGATAGGCAACAATCCTATCCTAAATATAATATACGGCAATTGTGCATAAAAAGTTGCAAAGGGCTTATGCAGATTCATGCCGTTTTAGTTCTTAGCGCCTTTCTTCTGAAGTAGTTGGGCTATTTTTTTACGTTTCAGAGTCGTTGCCTGCTTGAGCGCAGTAGAGCCAAAATTGTCTTTAGCATTGATATCCGCTCCCGCCTCCAGCAAATCCTTGACTACTTTCTCAGTTCCTATCATGGCAGCAATCATCAGAAGCGTCCGGCCATCCAGGTCTTTGTTATTTACGTCCGCTCCGGCTTTAAGAAGTGTCTTGATGATTTCAAGGTGACTCTCGGCTGTCGCCTCTATAATGGCAGTATCCCCATCACTTTCCCTAGCGTTGATATCAGCTCCTTCCTCCAATAGAATTTTTATAATTTCGGACTGACCCCTGCTTGCTGCTCTTGTTAAGGCTGAGCCGCCAAACTTATCCCTAGCATTTACGTTGGCGCCAGCCTTTAAGAGGGCCTTAGCTACAGCGGTATGACCGCCCTTGGCTGCCCATATCAAGGATGTCTGACCCATAAGATTCTCCTTGGCATCAACATTGGCATCCTTTTCTAATAGAGCTTGAACGACCGGCAAATGGCCGTTCGCTGCAGCAAGAATTAACCCGCTCCAGCCATCCTTATGCTTTATATTCACACCTGCTCCTTCTTCCAATAACGCGCTTAGTGCTTTAACATCGCCTTTCATGGCAGCAAAAAGCAAGGCCGTCTCACCTTCTGCCTCGAGCACCGCTCCCCTATTCAAGAGGGCAAGGGCAGCCTGAGGATTTAACGGTCTTCCTCTCTTTGCATTGGCAACCAAATATGGCGGGACATAGGCCTCCAGCGGAAGCAATCCTCTGGATGTTTCTCGAGGAGCGCCAGCGTCCTGGAGCAGTTTTATGACGTCATTGTGACCGAACGCTTCTGCCATAAGCATGGCAGTCCGCCCATTGCTTGCTGCAGCCTTAACGTCTGCACCTTTGTCCAGCAGGGCCTTAACCGCAGCCTTGTTCCCGGATATCGCAGCTAGCATCAATGCTGTCTCATGGTAGGCTTCCCCTTTCGCGTTTGCGTCCGCGCCTTCTTCCAACAGTGCTTCTACAGCCTTAGCTCGGCTTCCGGACACTATCAGCAACGGCGTTTGACCAGCAAGTTCAGACCTCGCTTCGATATCAGCGCCCGCATTTAAAAGTGCCCTTACAATATCCAAGGAGCCGCGGTACACTGGCACGAGTATCGGGGTTCGCCCTAGCAAATTCCTAGCATTCACATCTGCTCCATGCTCCAAGAGGAGCTTTACGACCGCAGTGTGACCTCTGCCTGCCGCCAGATGTAATGCAGTTTGATTTTGCTCATCTCTTGCATTAATGTCTGCACCGCTATCGAGCAAAGCTTCAACGACCTCAGAATCACCTTTATGAGCCGCTTCTATCAAAGCCAATCCAGTGTCTGGTATTTTTGCTTGCAAGATGAGAGCCAGCAGACGATCAACTTCATCACCGTCAGGTCTACGAAGAGGTATATCCGAGTTAATGCGGTGGACAAATACAAGATTTGCCCAGGGAACTACGTAGACTCGATGGACGCCTACACCGGACGTCCAATAGACATTGTCTTCCAGACGGACTCCGCCGGGTAGCAGCTTTCCTTTAAGATAGATTTTCCAGTTTGTATAACCGTAAAGAGTCTTGGTTCCGAAATAAACAGAATATGGAGTCCAGCTTTCTCTTATCCACTCAGCAGGAATGATTTGCTGTCCGCGCCATTGGCCGTTACGGAGATACAGTAAGCCAAAACGAGCTAAATCCCGCGCCGATATACGGAAGGGGTAAGCAGGAAAACGAGTGTTCACGTTATCACCATGGCTGCCGTGGAAGTATATGCAGTCTTCTAAAGAAAAGTCTTCCATATGCAGAGGATCTGCAATGCGTCTTTTGAATTCTTCGAAAAGCTTGGTCCCAGTTTCTTGCTCGAAAATTGTCCCCAAAACATTGAAATCCCAGTTATTGTACTGGAAAAAAGTTCCTGGAGCTTGACTGCCTCGCGGAGGATTATCAAGCGAGCCCCCAAGAGATAAAGCCGGAAGATAGATACCAGACCGGCCTTTAAGCAGGTGTCGTATCGTTGCTTGTTTCTCGGATTCTGTAAGTGGCTCGTTATCATCAATTCCCAGCTCTTCCAGTGTTGTCTCAAGATCAATATGCCCCTCATGGACATGAATTCCAAAGATGGCATTAAGCAGACTTTTCCGCATTGAGTGGGACCGGAAGTGCCTCGAAGTCTCGCCCCATTCATCAAGGATAAGACCATCGACAACAATCACAACAGCTGCGCTGCCTATCTTTTCAAAATGTTCTTTTGCGAGTTGAAGCTTTTCCGCTGACCAACCCAGCGCCTCCGGGCGGCTCGCCTTCTCCCAATGCTCTCCTGGATACCGCTGCTGAGCAAAGGAACGATGAGATAACAGCAGAATCATGCTCAAAATAACAGCAGCTAAAATGACGGCTTCTCTCCTTAATCTCATCAATTTTAAAGTATGCACGAGAAAAGATATTGGCTCTTTCGCCTTGGATTTACTCATTGGACTAGTCTCCTTGATATAGATAAAGAGTTGCCTCATGTCCTATAACATCATTTATATCCTGATGAATTTTTTTTCAAGAAAAAAATATGTTGCCTTTTTAAGATTATTTGCTATTATCTTCTTCTAAGGAGGTAAAAATGCTTAGAAGATATCAGGTTCTTCTTGGTGATTGGATAGAGGATTATATTAAATATGTTATTGAAAAATATGACATAAGTTCCTCTTCAGTCATTAGAATCCATATGGCTCTAGGCATTATATTTATAAGGACTATTATTAATCCAGAATATAAACTAAATTTTGGGAATAAAGAGTTTCAGGAATCAGCCAATAGAGCTTCTAGGGGAGAATTAGACGAAGCAGAAGTGCACAAATTTATGTCTAGAATTCTCTTTGAAGCAAGAAAAGTAGTCGAATCTAGATTAGCTGAAGTGGCAAAACAAAAAAACAAATAACATACTACTCAAAAGAAATCTTGGAATTGGCGATTTGAATTTGGCCAATTGATAGGGAGCCTTAGGATAAAATAGATTTTTCGTAATCCTCTACAGAGGAGAAGGACTGAGGAGCCTCAAGTAGGATTGAGTCCTCGTCTGGATAAGCAGTAGCGCCACTCAGCTTCAGCAAAACCGATACAAAGACTTTCAAGGCATCCTGATGATCTTGAATCCCGGGCGAGAATTTTGTCGGATCAAAGGTTGTGCTTAACAGTCTGATTGTGCGAACCTTTTGATTATTTGTCTTTGGATCATCCAGAAAGAGGTCAACCAGCACGAAAGGCTCTTTCTGGTCAGGTGCAATTTCAGCCACAGCGATGGACTTTACCTCATTGAGTGGAATCAATTCCTGGCCGATTTGATTCATATTCAACTCTATTTTTCCATCCTTCACGTTTAAAGGGATGGCATTAATTGCCATTATGGAAGGATCTGGAGAGGAAGTTGCTTCAGGGGTGTAAGATTCTACTTCCTGCTGACTCTCAGGCTTAGCAAAAGGCTGGACTTCTGGAATAGATTCTGACTGTCCTTGGGTAGCGACTCTTTGCTGGACTTCGGTTTCAACTGCCTGTGGCTCTACAGGCTCTTCTGCAGCGCGACTTATGGTGTCAGCTAAAGGCTGGACTTCTGGCTTCAGTCCGGACTGACTCTCAGGCTCAGCCACAGGCTGAGTTTCGGGGCTTAATCCCGACTGGCTCTCTGATTCGATTCTTTGCTGGTCTTCAGGCTCTGCTTCAGGATGACCCAAGGGCTCTTCCACAGCCCGATTTACAGTGTCAGCTAGAGGCTGAATTCCAGGCGGACTTTCATGATCAACCGCAGGCTTGTCTTTTGGCTCTTCTCCTGGCTGATCCTGAGGCACTCCAAGAGGCTGAGTTTCGGGACTTAATCCCGGTTGGCTATCTTGCTTAATAGCAGGCTGACCCTCAGGCTGTGTTTTGTACTGGATATCAGATACTACTGGGGGCTTGACTTCGGGATTTACATCAAGCTGACCGATGAGCTCTTCCCGAGTTTGACCTACGGAATCAGCCAGAGGTTGAACTTCGGACTGAGCTCCGGGCGGGCTTTCAATATCAACCGGAGGCTGAGATTCAGGCTTTAATCCCAATTGCCTTTCGAGCTCTGCTGTCATGCGCTCCGCATCGCTGCCCGCTGCATGTGCTTCTCCCATATCACCAGGCGGAGGAGATTCTGTCAGTCTACTCTGTAATTCTTTTAATCTTGTCTTTAATATATCCTTCTGCTCATCAGGAATTCCCGGGTGTTTGAGGCAGAGTTCAATCACTTTTTTTGCTATTTCTGGGCTATGTTTGGAGACAGCATTGGCAAAGTTCTGTAGTAATCCGGGAGATGAATTCAAATCGACTTCTTCGACTAGTTCCTTGGCTAGTTCTTTGGCTTCTTTATATTCTTGTCGCTCGGTCAAATATGTCATCAGTGTAAATTTGCAGGTCATGCTGAGAGAGGCTTGGGGAACTTTCTCCTTCAGATCCATAAAATGCACGAGAGCAGCTTCCATCTGATCACTTCTTATCTCGCTCTCTATCAATCTGGCATAAAATTCTGCCCCTTCTTTTTCCTTTCCCAGTTCATTCGCTCGACTCCAAAGAGCCTCTACCACTTCCTTATCTCTAGGATTCTTTCTTGCTGCAGTTATTAGGAGGGCATATGCTTCCTCCGGCTGTCCATCGTTTATCTTCTTAGTGGCTTCTTCAAACGCTTTATAACCTTCATCCACAAAGTGAACTTGGGCTTCAATTTTAGGTTCAACATACTTTTCTTCTATCTTGAATCGCTTCATTAACGCCGCTGCAACAACTCCTAAGAGAAATCCCCAGATGTGTGCCCAATGGGCTACGCCGCCGCCATCAGCGTTCACTGAATCGATGCTATTAGCACTAAAGATTTCTAAGGCCAGCCATATAGGCAGCATCAGCCAGGCAGGAGCTTTGAAGGTTCCGTGAAAAATAAATATGAAAAAGAAAAATTTAATTTTGGTTCTCCAGAATTTTATCAGAAAGGCCCCCATGAGGCCCGCAATAGCCCCAGACGCTCCGATCAATGGTCCAGTAAAATTAGGATAGTAAAGAGAAAACATATAGCCTGAAAATACTCCCGCCATGACGTAAAAAGCAGTGAAAATTGGCCTTCCCCAGAGGTCTTCGATAAAAGGACCGGTCAAATAAAGGAGAAGCAGGTTTCCGATCAAATGCAGCCAGCCACCATGGATAAACATATAGGTCAGAAGACCCATATAATTCTTTTCAGCAGGAATGTACCCATATTTTCTGTATGGAACATCAGCTAAAATATTTTTCAGCTTCTGCGCCATTTGATCTAATTTATCTTGTTCCTCTTCTTTAAAAAGATGGATTTTGCGAGCTTCTCTTCTGCGGTAGGTGTTGAGCATTTTCTCAACTTCTTCATTTTGGCTCTCCCCAAAAAGTAGCTTTTTTGTATTAGAATCAAGTTTGAGGTAGGGATGTTGGATATAATAATTCACTAGTTCTTTTGCAGTACTTTCTAACTCGTCGGCCTTGTTGGCTATCTGAACTGACAAAACTATATGGATGACTAAACAACACGCCATTAAAAAGAACGATATCCAGGGGAGCCTTCGAACTTTATTACTTTCGTGGCTAATTGGAATAATCATATCGATCTTTTCCTTTTAAACCCTTACATTTCCTTTAAATCCTCTGACTGGCCTGAATAAATATCTTATTTATTCTGAAACTGGGCTCAGCTATAACCTTATATTTTCCTACTTTTAACTACTATTATCGGGAGCGAGCAAGCAGGCAAAAGTCTGTCGATTTGCAATCTACCCTCTTTAATTGCATGTGCCGGGTTGAGATTTAAATTAAAATTTTGTATTTTTGCCGAAGATTGGTCAATCGCCTTTTGAGATGAATCGATGGGTTATTTTTCGATGATAAATGGGGGAAATAAATTGATTAGGGGTGAGATTCCCTAAGGTACCACCCCTGTTAATATCCAAAATCGGTAAATACTATCGAAGCCATTTTTTTATGGTTATCAAGGTCGATACGCAGGGAGCCTTATCTTATAAGGCGCCCCTCTAACGTAAAAAACATCCTGTCCTCTTATTCTGATTTTTCCCCTTTAGAAATGCCCCTTAACTAACTAGCCAACCTCGTATTCTATTTTCAGCCTTTTTTTACTTTTTTACCTTTACGGATGAAAAAGAAAGGGGAAAACAGCCTGCCCCCCTTTTCTATGAGTAAAAATACAGAGAAAAAGTAGCCTGTCCCTTTTAATCTTCGACGATTTTGTATTCGTAATACTGCATGCCTCGCATTCTATCTAATAGAAATAATCTGTTATTTATGATTCGAATGTCATCCACGAATTGATTCAGAGGCAGCTTGCCGAGCAAAATACCATCTGGAGCGTACACTTCAAGCTGATACATATCTGTTTCTCGAACTTCTGTATTTCCGCCGACTGTCATGCCCATTGACCTTGCGCCACCTGCATCTTGAGTTACAGTAACACCTACTTCTATTTTTTCCTCATCCTTTATTTGCCTTTTCAAATTGACGATCCATATTCTTCCTTTATTATCTACAGCTATTCCGCTAGAGCACCTGTTCATTTGCGGTTCCCGCATTCTAATCATCCCCCCTTCTCTTTTGAAATCCGATTTAGTCTTAGGGGGTTCTGTGCTGTAGTTAAGCTCTCTGTCTGCCCTCCATAGAATCTTTCCCTCGGGAGAATATTTCTCTATACGGTTCTGGTAGTCAAAGGCAACATAAGTATTTTTGTCTTTATCAATTGCAAAATGAAAGCGGTTCCCTACCCTGTTAACAAGGAAATCTTTAAAATCCTGCTGATCGCCGAAGTCCCTCTCCAGATCTCCATCTGGACTCAATACCCTGATAATTTTAGGGAGTTCTTTCTTTGCTTGGAACGAGGCCATAGAAAAACTGAAGGGACTCCCTCCTCTTCCCATAATCATAACTCCAGAGTCAGATATTCGTAAGACGCCGGCAGGGTCCTTGACAAAGGATACGGTTTTATGATCTTTCCCATCGGGCTTTAAAACCTGGACTCTCTGATTTCCAGGGTCCGATATATGCAAGTATCCTTTGGAATCTACATCTAATGACAAGGGATAAACGAACTCGGCAGGGCCCTGGCCTTTGTTGCCGATGGTTGTGATATACTGGCCGTCAGACGTAAATTTTTGAATCCGATGGTTTCCGGAATCAAGGATATACATATTGCCTTGGCTGTCCAGGGCAATATCCGAAGGCATATAAAACGCGATATTTTCATCTTCAGCTTCTACAACTCCAATCGTCCTAACCAGCTCTAAAGTTACTTTTGGATTTTTACCCCGCGTGCCGCTCTTGCCGTTGTGGACAACACGAACGCCATCAATGGTTTCAACCTTTTGAGCAAAAGAGATTGAAAAAACGAATGACATAATAACGACAAAACAACCAGTAAACTTGAAAAGTTTCCTCATTTTTACTCTTTTTAAATAGACTCCTTTTTAATATTCTAACCGAATCTGATTAAATATCGTTACAAATTTAAAAATCTTCTTTTGCTTTCGGAATACTATTTGCCACGCTTTCTCTTCCAATCTGACACTGCTCTATTCACTTGCTCAATGAACTGATCACGTCTGCTGGGCGAAATTCTCCAATTCAATCCTCTCTTCCTGATTATTTCTACTTGCGAGCTGAAAGATGTTATAGAACTGAAGCTGCTAAAAATTATTATTCCCCTAGCAGGCTTCACTGATTCGATGTTATCAAATCCAACATTCAGATAAAATTGGCCAAGTTTTATTTTAATCCTGTCCTGTAGAACATAAATTTTTCTTGGAAGAAGCAGCCAATAAACGACCAAAACAAAAGGGACCGAGGCAAAAAGAATCATAGCTCCGTAATTTGATTCTGGTGCGGACTCGCTAGGGATGACATCAGAGTAATGGGCATCAATATAAAACATGATTCCAAGAGCTATAAGTAAAATGATCGGAAAAACAAGCGCAGCCCTTACCCACACGTCATACTCTATGCTATCCTCAAAAAGAACCAAGTTCATTTCAAATTATCCATCTTCTATTCACATGCCGCGATTAATTAGCAATACGGATATGAATAGTTTTGGTTTCCGCATAAAAACGTCCGCCCTGAATCACATATTTACCATTTCTAATACATCTTGTCTAATACATCCTGAACTTTATCATTAGTTGACCGTATATTTATATGAATTTACAATGTTCCTTCATATAA
Organism: Candidatus Aminicenantota bacterium; assembly: GCA_011772475.1. Lineage (GTDB taxonomy): Bacteria > Acidobacteriota > Aminicenantia > Aminicenantales > Aminicenantaceae > SOIV01. Next base: position 19,286 of record WVZK01000190.1, read on the forward strand.
AACTCTCTTATCCGCATTTTTATATTAGCTTATAAAGGAGGAAGCACATGATACGTAAAAGCCTAATTGCAGCGATTTTATGTGTATTTTCTTTTCAAGCCTTATTTGCCCAGACGCCTGGTGAGAAGAGCTATCATGATGAGTCGGTCATTCCTGGAGGCAAAAAAGGAGAAAGAATCCAGTCTTTAATCGCAACTATAAATTCCAATGATCCTGACCAGATAAGCCGCTTTATAAACGAAGAATGCACAGAAAAATTCCGGGATTTTGCACCCATGGATGAACACATTGACGTAGCCCTCAATTTTCACCGCGCAACAGGAGGTGTTGATTTTCACAGCATCCGCACCTATGTCCCTAAACGCAAGGAGACGGTTGTGATACTAAAGGACCGCAACTTTGAAAGCTGGCGGGCTTTTGTCATAACATTCGATGAATCAGAAGATCTTTTAATTGCCGGCCTTTATTTCAATATCGCCCGTACGCCTTCAAACGTGAAGGAGCCAAATCTCACTGAAAAACAGTTCATCCAGATGACAAAGGATGTGATTCAACGCATATGCGAACGGGATGTTTTTTCTGGGGCCTTACTCATTGCCAAAGGCGACCAAATCCTTCTCACACATGCTTGTGGTGAAGCTAGCAAGCGATTCCACGTTCCCAACAATATCGAGACAAAATTCAACCTTGGCTCGATGAACAAAATGTTCACAGCAACATCGATCGCCCAACTCGCCGAGAAGGGAATGCTTTCTTTCGAGGATACGATCGATAAGTACGTGGATGAATCCTGGCTTCCTAAGGAGATTACGTCTAAAATTACCGTTCATCATTTGCTCACTCACACTTCCGGCCTGGGCAGCTACTTCAATGAGACCTATGTGAATGGATCAAAGGCACTATATCGAAAGGTGAATGACTTCAAACCTCTGGTGAAGGGGGAAAAACCTGCGTTTGAGCCAGGAGAGCGCTTCAGATACAGCAACACCGGAATGCTCCTCCTGGGTGTGGTAATCGAAAGCGTTACAGGTCAGAGCTATTTCGATTACATCCGCAAAAACATTTATGAACCAACCGGAATGAAGAATTCCGACAGTTATGAAATGGATTACCCGGTCGAAAACCTGGCGATTGGATATAGCCCTGATCGAACAAGCAAGTACGGCTGGCATAACAATTATTTCAAACACGTTATAAAGGGAGGGCCTGCTGGCGGTGGATTCTCCACGGTGGGTGATCTACATAGATTTGCTCGAGCCTTTCAGACAGGAAAACTCGTTTCTTCAGAATCTATGAAGGTTCTCTTGAAAGACCACGCAGGCGCAAATTATGGTTACGGCTTTGGGATTACAGAAGGACCGAGCGGTAAGGTTGTCGGACACAGCGGAGGCTTCTCAGGTATTAATGGAGTACTCGATATCTACCTCGATAAGGGATACATTGTTGCTGTCTTATCTAACTACGATAACGGTGCAAGCCCGGTCGCCCAAAGAATCAGCCAGTTGCTAGCTAGAGTTAAGTAATTTAAGAAAGCTTATTTTCTCTGGCTAAAAATAAGAAATGGGGCCAAGCCCCTTTTTACTCTTTCCAAAAAGCAGCCTGTCCCCTTTTTTTCTTCCTTTCTTTAGAGAAATGAAATAGTGTATTGACATTCATCTCTTCCCAAAATATATTTTAGTGTTTTCATCAAGGAGGAAGCATGAGTAAAAAAACAAGGCTTGGCCGCAGGCATTTTCTAAAATCATCCATATACGGATTGTTAGGTGCCAGTTTAGCCACGAAAAATAACGGATGGGCCAGAACAAAAAGAAGAATCCAACAAGATAGCATGGAAACCAAAGACAAACCTCAGCTTAGGATCAAAGACTTTCGCACCCTGGGCCGCACAGGATTCAAGGTCTCGGACCTGGGGATTGGCTCTGTATACGACGAAGGGCTGTATGCCACCATGCTGGATGCTGGGTTTAACTATATAGATACGGCGGAAAGCTACCCCCGGCACCACGGCATCATTGGCAAAGCTATCAAGGGGCGTGACCGCAAGTCTATCTTCATATCAACCAAGATGGAGGTCAAGAAGGACCCATCGAAGGAGGATTTTCTCAATCGTGCACGCAAGGCCCTCGAAGAGCTTGATACAGAATATATCGACTGCATGATGATGCACTGTCCTGAAAGAGCCGAAATCCTCAAGACAGAATCGTTCCACGCTGCTATGCAGCAGCTCAAGTCCGAAGGCCGGTTAATGCATGTGGGCGTCTCCAACCACGGCTCGTTCTGGTTCAAACCTCCCGAAGAGCCGATGGAAAAAGTTCTATTGGCCGCTGCTGATGATGGAAGGTTTGATGTTTTCCTCATGTCTTACAACTTCCTGCAAGAGGACCAAGCAGAAAAGGTTCTTGAGGTCTGCAAGAAAAAAAAGATCGGAACAGCCCTGATGAAGAGCAGTCCTGTGTCCAAGTATTTTATCCTAAAGTCTCGAATCAAACAGCTTGAGAAGGAAAAGAAAAAAATCCATCCCCTCTACAAGGAAGGCTTGGTGCGGTTTAAGGGATGGTACGATAGAGCAGAGACGTTTATCAAGGAATATGATCTTAAGAGTGAAGAGGAAATATGGCAAGCTGCGATCTTGTTCGTGCTCGAAAATCCAAACGTAAGCACTGTCTGCTGTTCTCTGAAGAATTACGACGAGTTGGAGCGAATCCTCCCCCTCTCAGGATCAAAACTTAGCGATTGGAAAAAGTAAAAGACAATCGGGTTGCTTTGTGCTTCTCTATGGCGTTCTATAAATAATAGGGAGGCTAGCCTCAGATAGCTTCAAGCCTTTTCTTTACATCGATGACTTCAGGAATTTCGGGATCGGCGCCCTTCCAGAGTTCGAGAAATCTTCCATAGTTCTCAGCGGCTTCGGTTTTCTTGCCCATCCTCTCATAAATTATACCCATCATGTAGAAGCTCTTGGCATAGATGTCGCCGTCCCATATCCGGGAATATGTCAAGGAAGAAATCCTTTTATACTCGCCAAGAGCTTTGGCTAAGTCTCCAGCCTTGTAATAAGCCTGAGCTAGAGAATTGATGAACAAAGGACGAGCTTCTCTTCGTCCGTCCCAGGTATAAGGCAGCAAGGATATGGCCTTCTGGAAATATCCTGCGGCTTTTAGATAATTCTTCCGCTCTAGCTCAACCATTCCCATCAGATGTTGATAATACCTTATCGCTTTTTTGAAAGGACTTTCTTGGATCAATTTTCTGAGTTCCTCGGCGGTGCTTTGAGCATCCGAAACAGATTTCAGCCCAAGATAAGCCAGCCCCTTCTGATACAATAAAAGAATTTGTCCGGTAATACTCTCGTTCTTTACAGCATCGCTTAACATTTCATCAAATTCCCTTAAGGCCTTATCAAACTCTTCAGTTTTGAGATACAAATGAGCTAATGGTGTTTGTATAGCCTTACCTCGCTCAAGCATGGTTCTCAAATCCTCTAACTTGCCCTGCAATAGATATAATTTGGCAAGACCTATTGCAGGAGTAAGGTCCATCGTGAACTTTTTGTAAGCAGTTTCTGCTTCACTGAAATTCTCCTTCAGATTGAGTATATCGCCTTTTAGGCCGAAGGCCCTTCTATCACGGCTCAGAGAGATAGCCTTTCCCACCTCATCCAGGGCAGAGTCATATTCTCCTTGACATGCATGTACAAGGGCTAATTTACTGTAAAAATTAGCATCATCCGGATAATCATTCAGAGCGCTAATTAGAACCTGCCTGGCTACATCATACATTCCTTTGACCATGTACTTTTCTACAACATTCCAGTAAACGATGAAATTCACTGGTTTGTCTTGGAACCGTATTTTATGGAGTTCTAAGGATCTATCCCATTCCTCCATGTTGCTGTAGATTCCTCCGAGGTTGGTGAGGGCTATAGAATCACCTGGATAAAGCTCTAATAATTCACTAAAGGCTTGGATAGCCTTATCCAAGGTCTTCTCTGATGACCAGTAATAATCGCCCTCGATAAGGAAGCGCTCTCTATCTGAGACTCGATCCCGCAAATCAAATGCCTTTTTCCGTGCATTCCTCTGTGCAGGTAAAAATCCCATATTGCCGTAAGCGGCAGCTATTGACCTGTAGGCCATGGCAAACTCGGGGTCGATCTCTGTTGCCTTTAGCATCGACTCGACGCTCCTCGGATAATCGCCGTTGAGATGGTATGTTCTCCCTTGACTGTAATATTTATACGCCTCAGGCGAGCCGGTTGTAATTTTCCCCACTTCTTTATCTATATCAGTTGCGATCTGCTTTTCGGAGAGCTCAAAGTTTTTCTTTATCTTCCTTGTCAGCTCATCCACCATAGCATAGAAATCTTTCTCGCCATGCCCTTCCACACTATCAGAGCCGATGAGCTCTCCTGAGCGTGCTTGCTGAAGGGTTATATTAATCCGGAAAGTATCGTTTGCTCTTGTATAGTTTCCCACCAAGACATGCTCAACTCCCCCCAGAGCAGAAACTTCCTTTAATACCTCAGAGGAATAGGTGGTTGCACCTAGCTGATCCAGCTGGTGAAGAATATCAAAGAGCCTTTCCGCACTCAATATCTTGATGTGTCTTGATTGAGAAAGGTCGGTGATCAATAAATCAGAAAGAGCACTTCTCCAATGGTCTAATCTATCGTCGCCTGTGTTGTTCTTAAAATAAAGGATGGCGAGAGAAGGCTTATCTGATGGGGCCGGAACAACCTCCTTTTTGGGAACAAGCTGGAAGAGTACGGCCATAACCACAAGAGCGACAATGGCAAGGACAGGAATAAAAACTTTCCTCAAATTAAAAGTGACTGTAATGTCCCTTGAAACGGTTGTCCTTCTTTTAGGAATTACCCTCTCTTCTGTAGGGATGCCTTCTTCAATTTTGCTTATATCCGCAAGAAGTTCCTCGGCAGTCTGATATCTCTTCTCTCTATCCTTCTCCAAACACTTCATTATCAATCTGCTGATATTTTCTGGAATCTGAGGATTAACTCTCCTGGGATCCTGTGGCTCTTCACTCTTGTGCTTCAGGGCTATACTGAAAGGTGTCTCTCC